>CALYTP010000001.1:0-68757 GCA_945486915.1 uncultured Clostridia bacterium
GACAGTCCACCGGACTGTCGCAACGGCATGACAATACATTGCACTTACCAGGAAGCCAGGTAATGCCAACATAAATGAGACCGTACCATTTTGGATACGGTCTTTTTTATATTCTAAATGTCGGTTTGACTCAGTATTGCGAGAAATTGTAATTTAACGTACCGGCGCTGCAGCGCCCTTGGCTCTCCCATGGGGAGAGCCAAGGTCGCTTCGCTCCGAAGAAACGACACCGCAAAATTGCAATTTGCCGTAATGCTGAGTCAAACCGATTTGCATATTTGCTAATATACTGTTTTTCCTCTTGACAGAAAGGTCTATATATGATAGACTACCAATAGATCGATAGCCTATAGACCTATCAATTATCAAAGGAGGTTTTTCTTATGGATGAAACAAGACTGGGGGCTGTGGAGGCCAGATTTGCGGATATCATCTGGCAGAATGCCCCGTTAAGCTCCGGAGAATTGGTGAAGCTCTGTGCGCAGGAGCTGGAATGGAAGAAATCCACCACCTACACCGTTTTGAAAAAGCTCTGCGACCGGGGGATTTTCCAGAACAAGGGCAGTATCGTCACACCCCTCGTTTCCCGGCAGGCGTTTTATGCCCGGCAGAGCCAGCGCTTTGTGGAGGAGACCTTCGACGGCTCCCTGCCTGCCTTTATCGCCGCCTTTTCCTCCGGCGGGGAAATTTCCCGGGAGGATCTGGCGGAGATTCGCCGGATGCTGGATCAGTTTGACAAGGAGGATTGAAAATGGAACAGTTCCTGTCTCAGCTTGCCCGGCAGAGCCTGACCGCCGGGTGGATGATTCTGGCGCTATTGGTGCTTCGGCCCCTGCTGAAAAAAGCGCCCAGATCCTTTTCCTGTCTGCTCTGGGCTTTGACTGCGGTGCGGCTGGTGACACCCTTCTCCCTCCAGAGCCGGGTGAGCCTGGTGCCCCAGTCCATTGCCGCCCCCACCCGCATCACCCCCATTTTGCCGGAGCTGCCTGTTTCCGCTCTGGATCAGCCAATGGTTCAGGCCGCCGCTCCCGTGACCCAGATAACCCGGGGGATCGCCTGGGGGCAGATGCTGATTGTGGTCTGGCTGATTGGCGTGGCAGTCATGGCAGTTTATGCCCTGGTCAGCTACATCCGCCTTATCAACCGGGTGCAGGTTTCCATCCACATGCAGGATAAGCTGTATCTGTGCGACAATGTGCGCTCTCCCTTTGTGCTGGGAATTATCCGTCCCAGAATCTACCTGCCTTCCGACATGGAACCCCAGACTACTGCGTTTGTGCTGGCCCATGAACAGGCCCATCTGCGCCGGGGGGACCACATCTGGAAGCCCCTGGGCTATGCCATTCTGTGCATCCACTGGTTCAATCCCCTCTGCTGGCTTGCTTACATCCTGTTCTGCCGGGATATGGAGCAGGCCTGCGACGAGGCGGTGATTCGGAACATGACCTCCCAGGACAAGAAGGCCTATTCCACCGCTTTGCTGAAATGCAGCCTGCCCCGCAGCGCCATTGCGGCCTGTCCGCTGGCCTTCGGAGAGCTGAGCGTCAAGCAGCGGATCCGGGGGGTACTGAACTACCGCAAGCCCAAATTCTGGGTGGTGGCCGTTTCTGCGGTGCTGTGCGTGGTGCTGGCTGCCTGCTTCCTGACCGACCCGGTGAAGGCCAACACTGTGGAAGCCGGGAAAAATGACAGCTTCGATGCCCAGGAATTCCCGGTGTACAGCAGCCCCAGCGGTGAGGAAGCGGCATCCATCCAAACACCCACCGCCGGGACTGTCATCGGCTCTGCCAACCTGAATATTCGCGCCGGCGCTGGCGCGAACTATGCCGAGGTGGGCTTCCTGGCCCCCGGCTCCGAGGTCACCATCTATGAGGTTGTCACCGTCGACGACCTGCAGTGGGGCCGCATCGGCAGCGATATGTGGGTCTGCATGAACTACATCCGCATGAACGAAGGGGGTGCCTCCACGATTCCATCCACCGTCGAGACCGAAAAGTACAACATCTTTGCAAAGCAGACCAAGTTGTATTTCTCCCCCAGCCTGAAAAGCCGTGAGATTGACCAGATGGAGGCCGGTGAATCCTATGCCCTGTATCGCGTGGAATCCATCGGCGACAGCGTATGGGGCTATATCCAGTGCCAGAAGGATAATGCCTTAGGATGGATTCTCCTGGATGCAGAGGAAGTGGGCTCCCTCCAGATATCGGAGTCCATGGTTCCCACCGTCAAACCGGAAGAAGAGTTCCTCACCTTCCCCCAGGAGATTGATGTATACAGCTCTCCTGACACTGGTTCCCGGGTGCTGGCCCGGTACTCTGCCGGAGTTCCTGTTTCCATCGCCCGCCGGGAGCTCATCGGCAACAGCATCTGGGGCGTTGTGAAATACCGGGACGGGGAGACCCTTGGCTGGATTCTGCTGGGCTACGAGGAAGCGGCTCCCTCCGAAGAATTGGAAGCCACACAGCACAGCGGCCCCAGCGAGCAGGCAGAAGAACGCTATACCTTTACCCGTGAGGTCGATGTATACAGCTCTCCTGCCGAAACCGGCCGAACCGTGCGTCAGACTGCCATCGGTGAGGAATGCACCGTTTTGCGCCGAGAATTCGTCGGCGGAGGAAGCTGGGGATATATCCAACTCCAGAGCGACGGCGTCCAAGGCTGGGTACACTTCATCGAAGATGACGAAGCTCTGGCGTATTTCCGGGAATATGTGGACAGCTGCGCCCAGTCCACCCCGGATGCGGCGGAAAGCTACCTCTATTTTGCCTCGGAGTACGCCCGGGAATTCTTCCGGGACATGTATGCCCCCGTCACCGGCTGGTACCCCAGCGGCATCTTCCGGGTGAATGAAAACCTGTGGGGTATCCTGTTTACCGACGCCGCACAGGGAAGAAGCGTCTATTGCTTCGTGGGGCGGATGAATGACCGGCTGTATGTGTTCCAGAATGTCCACCAGGTGCCGGAGCAGCTGTCCGACAATCTGGATGTGGCCAGCTACGAGGAGAAAAACGCCATGTATCTCAGCGATGAATACATGCAGTGCAGCTGGGTGATCAAACGGCTGCTGGCATTTGCCGATCCGGTGAAGGTGGAGCTTCAGGAGGACGGCACCGGAAAGTACGAAGGACGTTCCATGTCCTATGAGGATATGGTCTGCGGCACCGACACCTGGCGGGTGGCCCGGGAGATTCCCGATGCGGCAGCCCACTGCACCATCACCCTCTACGCTTCCGACGGCAGCACGGCCCGGTTCTGGGATGTGGACGGTTCCGTCCTTGTGACCTATCCCGACGGCAGCCAGGCGTGCTACCGGGTCGATTTCACCGGGGAGGAAATCATCTCCATGCTCTACGACTGGGCAAGGGAAAGGGCCTGATACTATTTCTTGATAAAATTATACAATTTTATCAAGAAGACACCGCCTGACGGCGTTGTCGTTTCCATGATTTTTGAAATTGAAAATCATGGAAACCCGTCTCATTATGATCTTCATATAGAAAACTACAATTTGTTCCAAATTATAGTTTTCTATTGAATATCAGTATGAGGAAAAGGCAAAATGGCGGCCCCTGCATAGACTGAGAAGGGTGATTCCATGAAGCGAACAGCATATCCCAGAGCCGTGGCGCGGATTCGCGGCGGCAGGGATTACCCGACGATCCGCGGGAATGTATGGTTCTCCCAGCGGTGCGACGGCGTTCTTGTGGAGGCAGAGCTTTTCGGTCTTCCCAGGACGGAATCCGGCTTCTTTGCCTTCCATATCCATGAGGGGGGAGACTGCCGGGGGGATGGATTTGCTGATACCGGCGGCCACTTCAACCCCGGCGGCGCAGCGCATCCAAACCATGCCGGAGATTTGCCGCCGCTGCTGGGGGACTTCGGAAAGGCCTTTCTGAAGGTGCTGACCGGGCGGTTCCGGGTGGAGGAGGTCATCGGCAGGACGGTGGTTGTGCACCGGAACCCGGATGATTTCCGCACCCAGCCCTCCGGGAATGCGGGGGAGAAAATTGCCTGCGGCGTCATTTGCAGAATATAAAATGTGCTTATCGGGTTAACGCAGAAAATTGTAATTTATCGAAATGCTGAATCAAACCGATATGCACATTTTATCATTCTGAGCTTTCTGGGAAGGCAAACAAAAGCACTGGCGTTGGCCAGTGCTTTTTGCATATTCCTTTTGGGATATTCAATACGGCTGTTCTGACAATGATACGCACAAGAATCACAGGTACAGCTCGTTGGCTTTTCTTACGGAGCAGGCCTTTCTAATTGCCATGGCCGCAATGGAAACCATGAAGCCGTTGACCTTTCTGGCGCTGCCGGGGCACTGCCTGACGCAGCGCATACAGCCGATGCACAGTTTCGGGTCTGCCGCAAAGCTGACCGCGTCAATTGCCTGCACGGGGCATTTTTCAGCACACAGGCCACACTTTACGCAGTCTTTGGCCGGCTTCGGTACAAGGCCGGCGCCGCCGCTCTTTTTGTAGGGGCGGTTTCCGGGAAGGGAAGTGAGCTCGCTGTCCTTACCCGCGATCCTGGCAGCGAAATCCGCAAGCTGCTTTTTATCGGAGGTGTCCGGTCTGCCAGCGGCATACTGGGGCAGGATGGAGTGTTCCGCCACGGCAGCGACGGCGGCAATGACCCGGAATCCGCATTCCTTTGCGGCATCCTCCATTTCCACAAGGGTATCTTCATAAGCCCGGTTTCCGTACACACAGACGAGGGCGCATCTGGCGCCGTTGCCGGCAATCCGCTTCAAACGCTCAATTGCCACAGCGGGCGCCCGACCGCCGAAGGAAGGCATTGCGACGAAAACCATATCTTCCGGGGCGATCTCACACTTGGTAAAATCGGTTTTGGCATCGCTCAGATCGATTTTGACAGTATTTTCACCCAACTGTTCGCCAAGAATATGGGAAACCTTCTCTGTACCGCCAGTAGGGCTGAAAATGATTTCTACTACGTTCATGTAAATATCCTCCTATTTCTTAAGTCTTTTCCGAATGTCTGCAATGCAGTCGGCCAGGGTTTTCTCCGCAAGAGAGCGTGCAAAGGAGTCCTCCATCTGCGCAAACATGGCGGTCAGCACCGGCTGGATGTGACGGCCTACAACGCACCGGTCGCCGGGATTCTGGTGAATGTCCAGAAGATGGGGGGTTGGTTCTTCCATGACTGCCTGATAGATTTGCAGCAGTGTAAGCTGCTCTGGGGCGCACAGCAGAGAATAGCCGCTGATTCCCCGGTGACCATGGACAATCCCTGCCTTTTTCAGCAGCGCCAGTATTTTTCGGATATAGCTGGCGTTGGTGCCGACGCTTATCGCCATTTGCTCCGAATTGGTCGGGGTGGGGGATTCCGAAACGAGAATCAGGACATGCACCGCAACGGAAAATTTCGTATCCATAATATCTCGCGTCACCTCTTTAAATGTATTTGTTAGTGATACAAATACATTATATTGCGCTGCGAATGGATTGTCAAGCGGTTCCGGCTGTATCGGCGAAAAAACGCAGAAGGTATACTGGATCCTTGCGTATTTCCCATAAGCTGACAAGATGCGGGCATTGACATTCCATCCCTTCTTCGCTACAATTAGGGCAGCGATTTGGAAAGGATGGCGGTAAAATGGATCTGATGCAGGCAATGCAGGAACGCCACTCTGTAAGGGCGTATACCGGGCAGCGAATTGAGGATGCAAAACGGAAAAAACTGGATGACCTGATCAGAGAATGCAATCAGGAGAGCGGGCTGCATATTCAGATTCGCTACGACGATCCCAGCGGCTTTGACTCGAAGCTGGCGCATTACGGCAGTTTTCGCAATGTGAACAATTATATCATTCTGGCCGGGAAGCCCTGTGACGACCTGCCGGAAAAGTGCGGCTATTATGGGGAGCGGCTTGTCCTGGAGGCACAGGCCATGGGGCTGAATACGTGCTGGGCTGCGCTGACCTTCCATAAGGCCAAGGTAAAAAAACAGATCCCGGATGGCGAGGATTTGGTGCTGGTTATTGCCATTGGATATGGGGCGGGGCAGGGAAGCTCCCACAAAAGCAGACCCCTTGAGAGCGTTGTGGAAACGACGGGTGAATTGCCGGATTGGTTCCGGGCAGGAGCTCAGGCTGCTCTGCTTGCGCCGACTGCTGTCAACCAGCAGAAATTCAAAATGCGGATCGAAGATGGGGAGCCTGTCATCCGCACAGCGGGCTTCGGGCCATACACGAAAATCGACCTTGGGATCGTGAAATACCATTTTGAGTTGGCATCCGGACACAAGGTGCGTGGCATTTGATGGAGCATGAAAGAAATCTGACTGCGCAGAACGCCGTGATTCTGGCCTGCACATCCATGCTGCTTCATGTGGCAGCGGCGCAGGAGAAGGCTGGAACACATTTGGAAGTGGTGGAGCTGGATCGGGCGCTGCATGAGGATCCGAAGAAAATGCGCAGGCGAATTTTGGAAGCATTGGATACGCTGCCCGGGCAAATAGAAACGGTTCTTGTCGCTATGGGGCGGTGCGGCGGCTCATGGGATGATGTTTTGGTGAGCCGGCGGGTGGTCATTCCCAAAGTGGACGACTGCATCACGCTGCTCCTGCACACCGACGACCCCCCCCACGAAAACCTGAAGGAAGACGGGCATATGTATTTCCGGGACTGCGATACCGGCGGGTACACCATCCAGGGGATCAAGGACCGGCTATGCCGGGAGTACGGCATGGAAGTGGGAACCTCCATTTTCGGCGGCTGGTTTGCGCCCTATACCGATGCGGACATTATCGATACCGGGGTGTATGACTGCTATAGTGAAGCGTATGTGGAACAAGCGCAGATCAATGCGGATTTGATCCGCTGCCGTCTGAATTATGTCCAGGGCAGCAACATCATTCTGGAGAAGCTGATATCCGGAAAGTGGGATGCCCAATTTGTGGTAGCCGAACCGGGAACGAAAATCCAAATGAAGGATTTTCAGCCGGAAGCAATCGGCTAGGAGGCGGGCTTTTATTTTTCCGTCCGCCCCCCACGGAACGGTGCGTGGAAAACCCCGTTTGGGAATACTATCCAGAACAAGGGGACTTTATTTTTGCAAATTGACAAATAACCTGCGCCATGCTATACTTTCTTAAGAGCAAGGGTGCTCATCCGGACACAGGATTCCTCTATCCGGATGAGCACCCTTTTATTTTTTGCTGATCGGTTTCCCCCGGAAAAACGTTGTTTGCCTGATATAGAACGGATTTTCTGTTCCGCTTTTTCGGTCGATGAACGGCGGAATGCAGAAATCATTCCCTATGGGTGTGACCGATCAATACAGATTTTATGGGAGGCTTCTTTTCATGGCGGATCTTCACGAAGAATGCGGTGTGTTCGGCGCCTTTGCGCCCAGGCCGGAAAACCTGGCGGGCATGGCCTATTACGGGCTCTATGCCCTGCAGCACCGGGGGCAGGAGAGCTGCGGCATTGTGGTGTGCGACGACGGCGTATTCACCACCCACCGGGATCTGGGCGTTATCAATGAGGTGTTCACCAAAGAGGTGATGGATGATTTCCCCATGGGAACCATGGCGGTGGGGCATGTGCGCTACGGCACCACCGGCGGCAACAACCGGGCCAACTGCCAGCCCATTGTGGTCAACCATATGAAGGGTAAGTTGGCGCTGGCCCACAACGGCAACCTGAGCAACGCCTATGAGCTGCGCAGCAGACTGGAGCTTTCCGGCGCCATATTCCATGGAACCAGCGATACGGAAATCATTGCCTATCTCATCACCCAGCAGCGGCTGAAGACGGCATCCATCGAGGAGGCGGTGTGCCGCACCATGGACGAGCTGGACGGGGCCTATTCCCTGGTTATCATGTCCGCGGCCAAAATGGTGGCGGCCAGAGATCCCCGGGGCTTCCGCCCTCTTTGCTTCGGCCAGTGCCCCGACGGCACCTGGGTCATTGCCTCGGAAAGCTGCGCTCTGGCGGCGGTGGGGGCAAAGTTCCAGCGGGATATCCTGCCCGGTGAGATTCTGATTTTCGATGAAAACGGCATCCACTCCGACCGCTCCCACTGTGCTGCGTTGAAGCATACTCCGTGTATCTTTGAGTATATCTATTTTGCCAGGGCGGACTCTGTCATCGATGGTGTCAGTGTCCATGCTGCCCGGAAAAATGCCGGTAAGCTGCTGGCCAGACGGCACCCGGTGGAAGCTGACCTGGTGGTGGGCGTGCCGGATTCCGGTCTGGACGCCGCCCTGGGCTATGCGGAGGAATCCGGGATTCCCTACGGCATCGGCTTTATCAAAAACAAGTATATCGGCAGAACCTTCATCTCCCCGGGGCAGGGGCAGCGAATGAATCAGGTGAAGATCAAGCTGAATCCCATCGAGGAGGCGGTAAAGGGAAAGCGGGTTGTCCTCATCGATGACTCCATCGTCCGGGGCACCACCAGCGGGCAGATTGTAAACCTGATCCGGGAGGCAGGGGCGAAGGAAATCCATGTGCGCATCTCGGCACCGCCCTTCCGCAACCCCTGCTACTACGGTACGGACATTGATTCCCGGGACAATCTGATCGCCTGCAAATACAGCATTGAGGAAATTGCGAAGATTATCGGCGCGGATTCTCTGGGCTATCTGGATATAGAGGATCTGACGGAAATGATCGGCTCCAAAGACTACTGCCATGCCTGCTTCAGCGGCGAGTACCCCACACCCATTCCCACCCATACCGAGAAGGACCGGTTTGAGGGGAGGCTGTCCCAGCGGGAGAAGAAAAAGAAGTAAGGCAACACCGCATAATGGGAGCTGCGGGCTTCGGCAGATCTTTTGCCCAATCGTGCAGTATGAAAAATGGGAAATACATCCAGTATTCCCGCATTTTCCATACTTTTGCTTGGGTCAAAATCCCGCGCCGAATCTCCTTGCCCCATTATGCGGTGTTGCCGTAAATTTTGCGTCCGTCTGCTGTGGGAACAGATTTATCCGTTCCGCATCATCCGGCAATGGGCAGCGGAATGCAAAAATGCATTCCCTACAGAGGGATACAAAATCCGGCGGCTGTATTTGTGTGGGAGGCAGCTGTGCGCCTGCGGTGAAAAAACTCTTGACATTCTGAAAATTTGTGGTACAATCTGACGCAGATACTCACAAATGCGATGACGGAGTTATGCGTCTGTTGGAGCGCTGCAGAGAGTTGGCGGGTGGTGCGAGCCAATGCGAAAAACAGAAGGCAGTCTGCCTCCCGAGCAGGTTCGGCGAACATCTTTTCCGAAGGTTATTAGCTGATCACGACTGGCCTCGTTACCGGCTATGGGCTTGTTGGAGCCCGAGAAAGATGCGTGCAGTTTTTGCGCGTAATCAGGGTGGTACCGCGTATTTTTGTAAATTCGCCCCTGAGGCCAAACTGGCCTCAGGGGCTTTTTGTATCCCAAGATAAGGAGAATCCGTTATGAGAAAAATCACCATCACCGATATGACCATGCGCCTGTCCGGCAAGGGCTTCAGCCTGAGCTTCCGGGAGAAGATCGAGCTGGTCAAGCATCTGGACAAGCTTGGCGTTGATGTGATCGAGGTCAGCCCCATCACCAGTCCCAAGATCGACCGGCTGCTGATCAAGTCCATCAGCTCCGCCGTCCGGGACAGCGCCGTGGCTGTGTCTGTCGGTCTGAATGAAGAGAATATCGCCATCGCCTGGGGCGCGCTGGAAGAAGCAAAGCATCCCCGCCTGCAGGTGACGGCTCCTGTCAGCGCCGTCCAGATGGAGTATCTGGCAAGCAAGAAGCCCGCCGCCATGCTGGAGAGCATTGATAATCTGGTTACCAAATGTAAGGCGCTGTGCCCCGACGTGGAGCTGATCGCCAACGACGCCACCCGGGCCGATCCTTCCTTCCTGCAGGACGCCATCCGCACCGCCATCCGGGCGGGCGCCAATGTGATTACCCTGTGCGATACCGCAGGCATGATGCTGCCGGATCAGATCACTGCGTTCCTGGAGGAGACCTATGCCAATGTCCCCGAGCTGAAGGATGTCACCCTGGGTATTTCCTCCAGAAACGAATTGTCCATGGCCGATTCCTGCGCCATTGCCGCCATCCGCTGCGGCGCTTCCGAAGTCAAGTGCGCTGCCGTGGGCGAGGATGTGATCAAGCTGGAGACCATGGCAAAGGTGATCTCTGCCCGGGGCACCAGCTTCGGCGTGGAGTGCGGCATCCGCACCACCCAGATGAAGCGCATCCTGGATCAGATCCGCTGGATGTGCCAGACCGAGCGCAAGTCCACCTCTCCCTTTGACAGCGGCGTCCAAAGTGCCGGGGACCTGTGCCTGACCGTTCACGACGATATGAGTGCCGTGATGAAGGCGGTGGAGAAGCTGGGCTACGACCTGTCCGAGGAGGACGGCGCCAAGGTTTTCGAGGCCTTTTGCAGGATCGCCGCCAGAAAGGAAACCGTGGGTGCCAGGGAGCTGGATGCCATTGTGGCCTCCGCCGCCATGCAGGTGCCGCCCACCTATCAGCTGGAAAGCTATGTGACCAACAGCGGCAACACCATCAGCGCCACCGCCCACATCCGCCTGAAGAAGAACGGCGTCATCAAGGAGGGCATCAGCCTGGGCGACGGCCCCATCGATGCCGCGTTCCTGGCCATCGAGCAGATCGCCGGACATCACTATGAGCTGGATGACTTCCAGATTCAGTCCGTAACCGAGGGCCGGGAGGCCATGGGCGAGTCCGTGGTGAAGCTGAGAAGCAACGGCAAGCTGTTCTCCGGCAGGGGCATTTCCACCGACATTGTGGGTGCCAGCGTCCATGCCTACATCAGCGCCCTGAACAAGATTACCTACGAAGAAGCTGCCAACTGAGGCTGAAAGGAGCACCCCATGAATCTTTCATTTTCCACCCGCGGCTGGCAGAAATTCAGCTGGGACGAGAACGTTTCCACCGCCCTGACCATGCATTTCGGCGGTATTGAGCTTTACAATGTCCAGAAGGAGAGCGTCCTCACCGGCCGCGGCGGTCCGCTGCACAAGTACAACACCGCAGCCACCGTCCGTGAGCTCCACGAGAAGCAGCTGAAGATCCCCTGCATGGACACCTCCTGCGATATTTCCGTGTCAGGCAGCATGGCGGATATTGTGACCGTGATGGAGATCGCCCACGATATCCAGTGCCCCTGCATCGGTGTCACAGCCCAGTTTGACGACGAGGACACCGTCCGGCAGACGCTTTCCGCGCTGGTTCCCATTGCCCGGGAGCAGGGCGTGTGCATTCTCATCAAGACTAGCGGCATCTACGCTGACACCGCCAGACTGCGCAGCATGCTGGACGATTTCGCCTGCGATGAGCTGGGCGCCCTGTGGGACATCCACCACACCTACCGCGATTTCGGCGAAAGCGGCGACACCACCATCAAGAATCTGGGCGCCTATGTCCGCCATGTCCACCTGCGGGATTCCGATGACAACAATTCCTACAACCTCATCGGCGAGGGCACCCTGCCCGTGGCATCCATGATGCGGGCGCTGAGCTCCGTGGACTACGACGGCTTTATCTCCATCGAGTGGAAGCCCGAATGGATGGAGGACCTGGACGACCGGGAGATCATCTTCCCCCATTTCGTCAACTATATGAACCGCTTCGAGTCCACCCGGGGCAAGAAAAAGACCCTCTACGAAAACGCTGCCCACACCGGCCAGTATGTGTGGAAGAAGGACGCCCTGATTTCCGAGACCTTCTCCCAGGTGCTGGACCGCATGGTGGAGGAATTCCCGGACCAGTACGCCTTCAAGTACACCACCCTGGACTATACCCGCACCTATTCCGAGTTCCGGGAGGACGTGGACAATTTCGCCGCGGCCCTGATTTCCCTGGGCGTGCGCCGGGGCAGCAAGGTCGCCATCTGGGCCACCAATGTCCCCGAATGGTTCATCACCTTCTGGGCCACCACCAAGATCGGCGCGGTGCTGGTCACGGTGAATACCGCCTACAAGATCCACGAGGCGGAGTATCTGCTGCGCCAGTCCGACACCCACACTTTGGTGATGATCGAGTCCTGCCTGGACTCCAACTATAAGGCCATCATCAACGAGCTCTGCCCGGAGCTTACGTCCCTGAAGCCCGGCGAGCCCATGCACTGCAAAAAGCTTCCCTTCCTGCGCAACATCATCACCGTGGGCTTCCGCCAGCCGGGCTGCCTGACCTTCCCCGAGGCCATGGAGCGAAGCAGTCTGGTGCCCCGGGAGGAGGTGCTGCGGATGGCGGCCGGGGTTCGCGCAGGGGATGTGTGCAACATGCAGTATACCTCCGGCACCACCGGCTTCCCCAAGGGCGTCATGCTCACCCACTACAATGTGGTGAACAACGGCAAGTGCATCGGTGACCGGATGGATCTGTCCACCGCCGACCGGATGATGATCCAGGTACCCATGTTCCACTGCTTCGGCATGGTGCTGTCCATGACCTCGTCCATGACCCATGGCGCAACATTGTGCCCCATGCCCTATTTCTCCGCTAAGGTGAGCCTGGCCTGCATCAATCAGGAGCGGATCACCTGCTTCAACGGCGTGCCCACCATGTTCATTGCCATGTTCAACCACCCGGACTACCGGAAAACCGACTTCTCCTACATGCGCACCGGCATCATGGCAGGCGCCGGCTGCCCGCCGGAGTTGATGCGCCGGGCAGCCCGTCCGGATGAGATGAACATGACCGGCATCGTCAGCGTCTACGGTCAGACCGAGTCCGCCCCCGGCTCCACCATGAGCGCCTGCTTCGACTCCCTGGATCTGCGGACCAACACCGTGGGCTATGCTTTCCCCCATGTGGAGTGCAAAATCGTTGATCCCGAGACCGGTGAGACCCTGCCCGACAATATGAACGGTGAGTTCTGCTCCAGAGGCTACAACACCATGAAGGGCTACTACAAAATGCCCGGAGCCACCGAAGCCACCGTGGACGCAGAGGGCTGGCTCCACTCCGGCGACCTGGCCTGCCGGGATTCCGACGGCAACTACCGCATCACCGGACGCCTGAAGGATATGATCATCCGCGGCGGTGAGAACATCTACCCCAAGGAGATCGAGGAATTCATCTATACCCATCCCGCCGTCAGGGATGTCCAGGTCATCGGCGTGCCCGATAAGAAGTACGGCGAGGAGGCCATGGCCTGCGTGATCCTGAAGCAGCCCGGCTCCGTCACGGTGGAGGAAATGATGGACTACATCAAGGCGTCCCTGGCCCGGCATAAGGTGCCCAGGTATATCGAATTCGTGGACAGCTTCCCTATGAACGCCGCCGGTAAGATCCTCAAGTACAAAATGCGTGAGGACGCCGCCCGGCGCCTGGGTCTGGAGGGCGCTGCCGGAATCGACACCGCCAAATCCGGAGAACAGATCGGATAAAGCGAA
This sequence comes from uncultured Clostridia bacterium, assembly GCA_945486915.1. Classification (GTDB taxonomy): domain Bacteria; phylum Bacillota; class Clostridia; order Oscillospirales; family Oscillospiraceae; genus Faecousia. Next base: position 13,388 of record CALYTP010000001.1, read on the forward strand.
TAACCGCCTGCTGCGGGAGGGTAACAGCTCCCGCAGTGGATGGGCAGAGGACAATTGTCTGCTGCAGAAACACAAAAATCGATTAAGACAATCGAAATATTCAATGGATTTGATCGAAAAAACTGGTTGACAAATCCGATGACAAGTGATAATATATGAGGCGTATAGCGATAAAGGCTGTGACGAAGACGGTCGAATGAATTGCTTCCAGAGAGCTGACGGGTGGTGCGAGTCAGCGGCATGAAATTCAGGTACCTATCACTTCCGAGCCGGGGATCCGAACGTGCTAACCAGTAGGCATCTCACGTCTGCCCGCGTTAAGGGATAGGATTTGTTGGAATCTGAAGCGGCAGTGCAGTGCGCTGCAATTTGAGTGGTACCACGGGTATGTATTATGCAGACTCGCCTCAAGATTATCTCTTGGGGCGGGTCTTTTATTTTTCCTATAAAGGAGAATTTCACATGACGAGTCAAACCAGTACGAATCAGCTGATGGGCATTGCCCAGCGTATCCGCGAGATGCGCGAGATCATCGGTTATTCCACCTCCACCATGGCGGAGCTTCTGGACATTCCCGAGGATCTGTACGTTCAGTATGAATCCGGCGAGCAAGACCTGCCCTTTACCTTTATGCACAAGTGTTCCATGGCCTTCGGCGTGGAGCTGACCGAGCTGCTGGAGGGCTACAGCGCGCGCCTGACCAGCTATAACATTACCCGCAAGGGAAAGGCTCCCGTCACTGCCTCCGAGGACGGCATCACCATTCAGAACATGGCCGCCATGTTCCAGAACAAGATGGCCACGCCTTACTGGTGCACCTACAAATACGACCCCGAGCTTCTCACCAAGCCCATCCACACCGTCACCCACGCAGGCCAGGAATTCAACCTGATCCTGAAGGGCACCATGAAGATCCGTGTGGGCGAGCATGAGGAGATCCTCCACGAGGGCGACAGCATCTTCTTCAAGAGCTCCACGCCCCATGGCCAGATCGCCGTGGGCGGTGAGGACTGCGTGTTCCTGGCCATGATTATGGCCACCTCCCAGCGGGAGCAGTGGACCACCGCTAAGCCTCTGATCCAGGAGAAGTCTGACGAGGCCCTGCTGTGCCGGGAGTTCATCGTCCCCGAGGAAGGGGAGGACGGCAGCCTGAAGATGCTCCACTTCCGCAACACCGAGCGCTACAACTTCGCCTTCGATACCGTGGATGCCATCGCCAGAAAGAATCCCGACAAGCTGGCCATGGTCCACATCGCCAACGATATGACCGAGCGCCGCTTCACCTTCAAGGATATGAAGGACGCTTCCAGCCAGGCCGCCAACTACTTTACGTCCTTGGGCATCAAGCGGGGCGACCGGGTCATGCTGGTGTTGAAGCGCCACTACCAGTTCTGGTATTCCATCCTGGCGCTGCATAAGATCGGCGCCATCGCCATCCCTGCCACCAACCAGCTGCTGCAGCACGACTTCGAGTACCGCTTCCAGGCGAGCGGCGTTTCCGCCATCGTCTGCACCGCCGACGGGGACACTGCCCACCAGGTTGACCTGGCGGAAGCAACCACCGGCATCAAGCTCCAGAAGATCCTGGTGGGCGGCAGCCGGGAGGGCTGGCACGACTTTGACCATGAGTACGGCCTGTTCAGCCGCCGGTTCGTCCGGGCGGAGAACGCTCCCTGCGGTGACGATCCCATGCTGATGTTCTTCACCTCCGGCACCACCGGGTATCCCAAGATCGCCGTTCACTCCTACAAGTACGCCCTGGGCCACTTCGTCACTGCCAAGTACTGGCACTGGGTGGAAAAGGACGGCCTGCACTTCACCATTTCCGAAACCGGCTGGGGCAAGGCCCTGTGGGGCAAGCTCTACGGCCAGTGGCTCTGCGAGGGTGCCGTGTTCACCTATGACTTCGACCGCTTCGATGCCGAGAAGATCCTGCCCATGTTCGCCAAGTACAACATCACCACCTTCTGCGCACCTCCCACCATGTACCGTATGCTCATCAAGGAGGACCTTTCCCGGTTTGACCTCAGCTCCATCCACCATGCCACCACGGCAGGCGAGGCGCTGAACCCCGAGGTCTACTACCAGTTTGAAAAGGCCACCGGCCTGCACATCGCCGAGGGCTTTGGCCAGACCGAGATGACCCTGGGCATCGGCAACCTCACCGGCGGGCTCATCAAGCCCGGTTCCATGGGCAAGCCCATCCCCGGCTACGGCATCGACATCATCGACATGGACGGCAAGCCCGTGGAGGACGGCGTCTCCGGCGAGATCGTCATCAAGGCCGACCGCAATGGCGAGAAGCCCTGCGGCATCTTCCTGGGCTACTACAACGACGAAGAGCGCACCGCCGCCGTGTGGCATGACGGCTACTATCACACCGGCGATGTGGCCTGGCGGGATGAGGACGGCTTCTACTGGTATGTTGGCCGTGCCGACGACGTTATCAAGTCCTCCGGCTACCGCATCGGACCGTTCGAAATTGAGAACGTCATCATGGAGCTGCCCTACGTTCTGGAGTGCGGCGTCAGCGCCGCTCCCGACGAGGTCCGCGGCCAGGTGGTCAAGGCCAGCATCGTGCTGGTGAAGGGTGTGGAGGGAACCGACGAGCTGAAGAAAGAGATTCAGGCCTACGTCAAGACCCACACAGCCCCCTACAAGTATCCCAGAATCGTGGAATTCCGCAGCGAATTGCCCAAAACCATCAGCGGCAAGATCATGCGAAATCGGCTATAACACACAATTGACAACAAAACTCCTATTTGATATGATTCAGGTATTCAAAGGCTTTGATGGAGAGGATTCCTGGCAGGTCTTATTTCAGAGAGCCGGCGGTGGGTGAAAGCCGGTAATAAGCGCCATGAATTTGTAGCTCCTGAGCCGGAGGGAAGAACACCTTTGGGTAAGTAGAACCCTCCCGCGTCAGCTGCGTCAGTGCTTAGGGCTTATTGGAGTCCGATGAGTGGCATCCGGTATCCGGATGCAATTTGAGTGGTACCGCGGGTTGTATGTTACGGCTCGTCTCAAAGAATCTATCTTTGGGACGAGCCGTTTTTGCTTGTCTCAAATATGAGGAGGCAACAGATATGAATCAAACCACAATTTCCGGTCTTGCCTATAAGCTTCAGGAAATGGCCGGTCGAATCCGCGAGCTGCGGGAGATCACCGGTCTGAGCGTGGCGGAAATGGCCCGCCGCACCGGCGTATCGGATGAGGAGTACCGGCTGTGCGAATCCGGCACCTATGAGCTGAACATTTCCTTCTTGTACCGCTGCGCTCTGAGCTTCGGTGTTGACGTCACCGACCTGATCGAAGGTCACAGCCCCAAGCTCCGCTCCTATACCCTGACCCGCTCCGGCGGCGGCCAGAAGATCGAACAGGCCCACCACATGACGGGCTACAATCTGGCAGCCGACTTCCGCAACCGCATCGCCCTGCCGCTGTACATGGAGCTGGAATACAGCGAGGAAGCCCTCCACGAGGACATCGAGCTGACCACCCATGCAGGTCAGGAATGCGACCTAGTCATCAGCGGCTCCATGAAGATCCAGATCGGCGAGCACACCGAGATCCTCCACGCCGGTGACTGCGTCTACTACGACAGCGCCACCCCCCACGGCATGATCGCTGTAAACGGCGCCAACTGCACCATGTACGCCATCGTCCTCAGCCCCCTGGGCGCCCCCGGACAGGAGCAGGCAGACAGAGCACTGCCCGCCAGTCCCTCCCGGGAAAAGGACTCCCAGCGGCGCATCTATCAGGACTTCATCATTCCCACGGAAGCCGAGAACGGCAGCATCCAGGCCATCGCCTTCCAAAACGAAGAGAAGTTCAACTTCGCCTTTGATGTGGTGGATGAGCTGGCCCGGCGCAAGCCTGAGAAGCTGGCCATGCTCCATGTTGCGCAGGACGGCACCGAGCGTCGGTTCACCTTCGAGGATATCCGCAAGGAATCCTCGAGAGCTGCCAATTATTTCAAGTCCCTGGGCATCCGGCGGGGAGACCGGGTGATGCTGGTCCTGAAGCGCCACTACCAGTTCTGGTTCTCCATTCTGGGCCTGCACAAGCTGGGGGCTGTGGTCATCCCGGCAACCAATCAGCTCCAGGCAAAGGACTTTGCCTACCGCTTCCAGGCGGCAAATGTCAAGGCGATCCTGTGCACCGCCGACGGCGAGACCGCCGATGCCGTGGACGAAGCAGCAAAGGAGTGCCCGGAGCTGGCAATCAAAATTCTGGTCGGCGGCAGCCGGGAGGGCTGGCGGGACTTCAACGAGGAGTACGGCATGTTCAGCAGCCGCTTTGCCAGAGCAGAGGATGCCCCCTGCGGCAGCGATCCCATGCTGATGTTCTTCACCTCCGGCACCTCCGGCTATCCCAAGCTGGCGGCCCACAACTACAAGTACCCCCTGGGTCACTTCATCACCGCGAAATACTGGCATCAGGTGAATCCCGACGGCCTGCACCTGACCATTTCCGACACCGGCTGGGCCAAGTCCCTGTGGGGCAAGCTCTACGGCCAGTGGCTGTGCGAGGCGGCAGTCTTCGTCTATGACTTCGACCGGTTCGACGCCGAGAAGATCCTGCCCATGTTCGCAAAGTACAATATCACCACCTTCTGCGCTCCTCCCACCATGTACCGGATGCTCATCAAGCAGGACCTCAGCCGTTTCGACCTGAGCTCCATTGAGCATGCCTCCATCGCCGGCGAGGCGCTGAACCCCGAGGTCTTCCGCCAGTTCTACAAGGCCACCGGCCTGCAGATCATGGAGGGCTTTGGTCAGAGCGAAAGCACCCTGATCATCGGCAACCTCTTGGGCTGCGATCACAAGATCGGCTCCATGGGCAAGCCTGTCCCCCTGTACGATGTCCACCTGCTCACCACCGACGGCAAGGATGCGGGTCCCGGCGAGAATGGCGAGATCTGCATCAATATCTCCGGCGGCCTGCCCTGCGGCCTGGCCTACGCCTACGAGGGAAGCCCCGAAGTCACCGCCGAGACCTGGGCTGACGGCTATTACCACACCGGCGACATCGCCTGGAAGGACGAGGACGGCTTCTACTGGTACGTCGGTCGTGCCGATGATGTCATCAAGTCCTCCGGCTACCGTATCGGACCCTTCGAGATCGAGAACGTCATTATGGAGCTGCCCTACGTTCTGGAATGCGGCGTCAGCGCCGCCCCCGACGAGGTCCGCGGCCAGGTGGTCAAGGCCAGCATCGTGCTGGTGAAGGGCACCGAGCCTTCCGAGCAGCTGAAGAAGAGTATTCAGAATTACGTCAAATCCCGCACCGCTCCTTACAAATATCCCCGCATCGTGGAATTCCGGGAGAGCCTGCCCAAGACCACCAGCGGCAAGATCATCCGTAAGAAGCTGTAAAAATTGGAAAGGAGGCTGCCGTGGAGCACAAACGCTTAACCCTTTTCGCTGGCCATTACGGCAGCGGAAAGACCAACATCGCCCTGAACTATGCCAGATGGCTGAAGCGTCAGGGCCTTCCCGTGACCATTGCCGACCTGGACATTGTCAATCCGTACTTTCGCACCAAGGACAGCGAGGCTGCCCTGGCGGAGGAGGGGATCCGGCTGATCGTTTCCGAGTATGCCAATTCCAATGTGGATTTCCCCGCCATGCCCAAGGAAATTTACGGCCTGGTCAGTGACCCGTCGGTGTACGGTGTCCTGGACATCGGCGGAGACGACCGGGGCGCTCTGGCGCTGGGCCGATATGTCCCGACCATCCGGGCGGAAAATGATTATGAGATGCTGTTCGTCATCAACCGCTCCCGGCCACTGACCAGGACGGTGGAGGATACCATGGAGGTCATGCGGGAGATCGAAGAGGCCTGCGGCTTGCCCTTCACCGCCATCGTCAACAATACCAACCTTGGCCTTCAGACCACTGCGGAGGATGTCCTGCGCAGCGCGGACTATGCCCGGGGCGTTTCGGAGGCAGCCGGACTGCCGCTGAAGATGACCTGCGCGGCGGATGATCTGGCCGATGCGCTGGATGGAAAGCTGCCGAACCTGTTCCCGCTTTCCATTCAGAAACTATATTATATGCTGAATTCGGAGGTAAATCATGGCAAAGCTGACATTTAACGAAGAGCTCTGCAAGGGCTGCGGCCTGTGCGTCAATGCCTGCCCCAAGGGGATTCTGGCACTGTCCCAGAGCCGTCTGAACCAGAAGGGTCACACGCCCGTGGAGTTGACCAAGCCCGAGGAGTGCGTGGGCTGTGCGTCCTGCGCCATCATGTGCCCGGACTGCGTCATCACCGTGGAACGCTAAGAAAGGAAAGAGCAGTATGCAGGAAAAAACACTGATGAAAGGCAATGAAGCCATTGCCGAAGCTGCCATTCTGGCAGGCTGCCGTCATTATTTCGGCTATCCCATCACCCCCCAGACGGAGGTTGCCGCCTACATGGCAAAGAAGATGCCCAAGATCGGCGGTACCTTCCTCCAGGCAGAGAGCGAAATCGCCGCCATCAACATGGTCTACGGCGTTGCCTCCACCGGCAAGCTGGCCATGACCTCCTCCTCCAGTCCTGGAATTTCCCTGAAGGCCGAGGGCATCTCGTATCTGGCCGGTTCCGACCTGCCTGCCCTGATCGTCAATGTGCAGCGCGGCGGCCCGGGTCTGGGCGGCATACAGCCCTCCCAGTCCGATTACTTCCAGGCTACCCGCGGCCCCGGACACGGCGACTTCCATGTGCTGGTGCTGGCTCCCGCCTCCGTGCAGGAGATGGCCGACATGACCGGCAAGGCCTTTGAGCTGGCCATGAAGTACCGCATGCCTGCCATGCTGCTGGCCGACGGCACCATGGGCCAGATGATGGAGCCCGTTGTCCTGCCGGAGCCCAGGGAGATCGCCGCCGAGGCTCCCGCCTGGGCAGCCGTGGGCACCGAGTGCAAGCGCAAGCACAACATCATCAACTCCCTGTACTTAGACCCCCTGACTCTGGAGAGAACCAACTTTGAGCGCTACGAGCGTTACGCCGCCATCGAGCGGGATGAGCCGATGTGGGAGGAGTTTCTGATGGAGGACGCGGAAATCTGCGTCGTCTCCTGCGGCATCACCTCCCGTGTCTCCAGAAACGCCATCGTGGAGGCAAGAAAGCAGGGCATCAAGGTGGGCATGATCCGTCCCATCACCCTCTGGCCCTTCCCCAAGAAGCCCCTGCTGGCTGCCGCCGACAAGGTCAAGTCCTTCCTGTGCGTGGAGCTGAACATGGGCCAGATGAAAGAGGACGTGGAGCTGGCCATCCGCTGCAAGAAGCCCGTGGATCTGTGCTGCCGCGTGGGCGGTATGATCCCGTCCCCGGATGAAGTGCTGGCCAAGATCATCAAAGCAAATGAACAGGGAGGTTGAGCAAAATGGTCGTATTTGAAAAACCCAAGGCCCTGACCGATAAGGTGTTCCATTACTGCCCCGGCTGTACCCACGGCATCATCCACCGCCTGGTGGCGGAGGTCATCGACGAGCTGGGCATTGAAGGAAAGACCGTGGGCATCGCCCCCGTTGGCTGTGCCGTTATGGCCTATGATTACTTCGCCTGCGACATGATCGAGGCAGCCCACGGCCGTGCCCCCGCCGTTGCCACCGGCGTCAAGCGCTCCATGCCCGACAAGGTGGTCTTCACCTATCAGGGTGACGGCGACCTGGCATCCATCGGCATGTGCGAGACCGTCAGCACCGCTGCCCGGGGTGAGAACATCACCATTATCTTTGTCAACAACGCCATTTACGGCATGACCGGCGGCCAGATGGCTCCCACCAGCCTCATCGGGCAGGTCACCCAGACCTCTCCCTATGGCCGCGACCCCAAGACCCAGGGCTATCCCATCCGGGTCTGCGAGCTGCTGGCCACCCTGGATGCCCCCCAGTATCTGGAGCGCGTCACCGTCAACAGCGTCGCCAATGTCCGCAAGGCCAAGAAGGCCATCAAGAAGGCCTTCCAGAACCAGATCGAGGGCAAGGGCTTCTCCCTGGTGGAGGTGGTTTCCGCCTGTCCCACCAACTGGGGCATGACTCCCCAGAAGGCGCTGGAATGGATCGATGAAAAGATGCTGCCCCAGTACCCCCTGGGCTGCTACCGGGACAAGGATAAGGAGGTCTGAGCATGGAGTATCAAATCGTCATCGCCGGCTTCGGCGGACAGGGTCTGCTGTTTGCCGGTAAGGTGCTGGCCTACGCCGCTCTGACCGAGCAGCGGGAGCTGAGCTGGCTGCCCTCCTACGGCCCCGAAATGCGCGGCGGCACCGCCAACTGCAACGTCATCATCAGCGACAGCCCCGTGGGTTCTCCCATTGTCCAGAACCCCAATGTGCTGATGGTCATGAATACCCCGTCCCTGGACAAGTATGAGAAGTCCGTTGCCCCCGGCGGTAAAATCTTTGTGGACTCCACCCTGATTTCCCGGAAGGTGGAGCGGGAGGACGTGGAGGTTTTCTACATCCCTGCCACCAAGATGGCCTCCGATATGGGTATGCCCACCCTGGCCAATATGATCCTGCTGGGCGCCATTGTCAAGGCCACCGGCTGCATCACCGATGCGGGTATGCTGGCGGGCCTGAACAAGATCATCCCGGCTAAGAAAGCCAATCTGCTGGATGCCAACCTCAAGTGCATCCAGGCCGGAAAGGACTTCCTGGCATGAGAGTTTCCTGCATTCAGCTGGATGTGCTTCTTGGGCAGCCCGCCGAAAACTACCGCCGGGCAGAGGAGCTGATCCGCCGGGCAGCGGCAGAAAAGCCCGATGTGATCCTCCTGCCGGAGCTGTGGGATGTGGGCTTCTTCCCCAAGGAGAACCTGAAAGAGGTGGCGGACCGGGAGCACACCCGCGTCACCGCCTTCGCGTCCCGGATGGCAAAGGAGCTGGGCATCAACATCGTGGCAGGCAGCGTTGCCGACCTGCGCGGTGACGAAGTTTACAACACCGCCTGCGTCTTTGACCGTCAGGGCAATCCCGTGGCTGTGTATGATAAAACCCACCTGTTTTCCCCCATGGGTGAGCACGACTACTTCGCCAAGGGCAACCATGTGTGCCGCTTCGAACTGGACGGCCATATGTGCGGCATCATCATCTGCTATGATGTCCGGTTCCCGGAGCTGATCCGCACCATGACGGTGCCCGGCATCGAGATGATGTTCATGGTGTCCCAGTGGCCGGATGTACGGGTGCCGCATCTGGAGGTGCTCACCGCCGCCAGAGCCATCGAAAACCAGATTTATCTTGCCTGCTGCAACGCCTGCGGCAAGGCGGGGCCGACCCAATATGGCGGACACTCCCGGATCATCGATCCCTGGGGCAAGGTGCTGGTAAGCGCAGGCTCCGGTGAGCAGATCATCACTGCGGACTGTGATTTTGAAGTCACGAAGCAGATCCGCCAATCCATGCATATTTTTACCGACCGTCGGCCGGATATTTATTAAGGAGAGATTCAAAATGGAATACAAGTTTCCTGTAACCAGAACCACCCACCCCAAGCTCCGTCCTGCTGACGAGACCAAGCTGGGCTTCGCCAAGTACTTCACCGACCACATGTTCGTCATGGACTATGACGAGGGTCAGGGCTGGCACGACGGCCGGGTGGTTCCCCATGAAGCATTCCTCATCGAGCCTGCCTGCGCCGTGCTGCACTACTCCCAGTGCATGTTCGAGGGCATGAAGGCATACCGGAATCCCGACGGCGGCATTCAGCTGTTCCGGCCCGACATGAACATCGCCCGTATGAAGCGCACCAACGAGCGTATGTGCATCCCCGAGCTGCCCGGTGACATTTTCCTGGCCGCGGTCAAGGCCGTCATCCAGGAGGACATTGACTGGGTTCCCTCCGCTCCCGGCACCGCTCTGTACATCCGTCCCTTCATCTTCGGCGATGAGGTCTCCTTCTCCGTGCTGCCCGCCAAGCACTACAAGTTCATGATCATCCTGAGCCCCACCGGCTCCTACTACGCTGCCAACGACGGCGGCCTGAGCACCACCCGCATCTATGTGCAGGATGAGTACATCCGCGCTGCCCGGGGCGGCACCGGCTTTGCCAAGTGCGGCGGCAACTACGGCGGCGGTATGCGCGCCTCCCGGGATGCCATGAAGTATAACTGCAAGGACGTCCTGTGGCTGGATGCCGCCGAGAACAAGTACGTCGAGGAAATCGGCACCTCCAACGCCTTCTTCCGCATCAATGACGAGGTCATCACCGCTCCGCTGGATTCCGGCACGATCCTGCCCGGCATCACCCGTAACTCCGTCATTCAGCTGCTGAAGAAGTGGGGCATCAAGGTCACTGAGCGGAAGCTGTCCATCGACGAGATCGTGGAAGCCTCCAAGCAGGGCACCCTGCAGGAGATCTTCGCCTCCGGCACCGCCGCTGTCATCTCTCCCATCGGCTGGCTGTGCGTCAAGGGCACCGACGTGGAAGTCGGCGACACCAAGGTCGGCCCCGTGGCCCAGAGACTGTATGACACCCTGTATGGCATGCAGACCGGCACCGTGGAAGACGACATGGGCTGGATCTATAAGCTGTAAGAATTGATAATGAAAACCCTCCGTATGCCCAGCCATACGGAGGGTTTTTGCGTCTGATCCTGTTCGGAGAGTGTGGAGAGGAAACAAAAGGCAACACCGCATAATGGGGCAAGGAGATTCGGCAAGAGATTTTGCCCCAAGCGAAAGTATGAAAAATGCGGGAATACTTTGTGTATTTCCCATTTTTCATACTGCACGATTGGGGTAAAAGATCTGCCGAAGCCCGCAGCATCCATTGTGCGGTGTTGCCAAAGCAGAATAACTGGAAAATGGCTTGGAATCTGCTCCTTTTTGCCATGCGGAATGGTAGACAACCGAGGGAAAAAGTGATAAAATATTTAGAATCGTATAATAGGCGTTGTTTGGGAACACGTCGAAACAGTCCGAAATGTCCCGGTGTTCATCGGGATGAGCAACCCCGGAAAAGAGGAAATTGGATGGAAAAGAAGCTTCAGATCGCCGTTGCCGGCACGGGATATGTCGGCTTATCCATTGCCGTGCTGCTTTCCCAGCATCACAGGGTATACGCGGTGGATATCATCCCGGAGAAAATCCGAATGATCCAAAACCGCATTTCTCCCATTCAGGACCGGGACATCGAAGCGTACCTGGCGGAAAAGGACCTGGACCTGACCGCCACGCTGGACGCCAGAGAGGCTTACAGCCATGCCGACTTCGTGGTGATCGCGGCTCCTACCAATTACGATTCCACCACCCAGCATTTTGACACCAGCGCGGTGGAGGATGTGATCCGCCTGGTGATGGAATGCAACCCCAATGCCATCATGGTCATCAAGTCCACCATTCCGGTGGGCTTTACCGCGCAGATCCGGGAGAAAACCGGCTGCAGGAACATCCTGTTCAGCCCGGAATTTCTGCGGGAATCCAGGGCACTGTACGATAATCTCTATCCCAGCCGCATCATCGTGGGTACAGATCCGGGTGATGGGCGTTTGGTGGAGGCGGCGGAAACCTTTGCCCATCTTCTGCAGGAGGGAGCCGTCAAGGAAAACATCGATACCCTGATCATGGGCTTTACGGAAGCCGAGGCGGTGAAGCTCTTTGCCAATACCTACCTCGCCCTGCGGGTGTCCTACTTCAACGAGCTGGACACCTATGCCGAGATGAAGGGACTGGACACCCAGCAGATCATCCGGGGCGTGTGCCTGGACCCCCGCATTGGCCAGCACTACAACAATCCCTCCTTTGGCTATGGCGGCTACTGCCTGCCCAAGGATACCAAGCAGCTTCTGGCGAACTTCCAGCATGTGCCCCAGAACATGATGACGGCCATTGTGGAGAGCAACCGAACCCGCAAGGACTTCATCGCCGACCGGGTGCTGAGCATGGCCGGCTTCTCTGGGGGGAAGGACAGCCGGTGCGTCATCGGCGTCTATCGCCTGACCATGAAGAGCAACAGCGACAACTTCCGCCAGAGCTCCGTCCAGGGCGTGATGAAGCGGGTGAAAGCCAGAGGCGCGGAGGTCGTGATCTATGAGCCCACACTGCAGGACGGCAGCACCTTCTTTGGCAGCGCCGTGGTCAATGACCTGGAGAAGTTCAAGGCAATGAGCAGTGCCATCATCGCCAACCGGTATGATTCCAGCCTGGACGACGTGAAAGAGAAAGTGTACACAAGAGATATTTTCCGGCGGGACTGAAACAGGCAAAGACCAAGGGAAAAACACAGAAAAATCAAGCGGATTATCCAGGGTGTTGAGAAAGTCAGAATGGGAAAAGGCTATGAGAAAACAATTGAGAAAAATCAAGCAAGCATTACATCGATATAAAGTACGAAAAGAGTGCTTGTTCGAAGAGAATGTCATAATTGATTCTTTTGATCGGTTTGAAGGGATGAATCGACTGACAAAAGACGTGACGTTTTTGACAAGCTCCATCGGATATGCAAGCTACATTGGCAATCGCTCTTTCATCAAGAACACACGGATCGGAAGATATTGCTGCATTGCTGCCGATGTCATGACGGTTGCGGGAAATCATCCCACATCAAAGTTTGTCTCTGTTCACCCTGCGTTTTATTCGACCAGGAAGCAGGCTGGGTTTACCTATGTGAATGAAAACAAATTCTGCGATTTTCACTATATTGATCAGGGGTCGAAAATATCTGTAATGATCGGCAACGATGTGTGGATCGGCTCCGGTGTAAGAATTCTGGAGGGCGTCACCATTGGTGACGGCGCGGTGGTTGCAGCAGGCGCTGTTGTGACCAGGGATGTACCGCCATATGCAATCGTAGGCGGTGTCCCCGCTAAGGTCATCCGATATCGGTTTGAGGAAGATACGATCCGGAAGCTGCTGGAGCTGAAGTGGTGGGAAAAAGATCAGCAGTGGATCAAGGACCATGCGGATGATTTTGAGAATGTGGAAAAACTGCTTGCCGGGTGCCGGTAACAGAGAGGAAAAACGGTTATGGCTGATAAAGAATACAGCTTCATACATGGGACGGATAAAACTGCCATTCCCACCTGCAGGATTCTGGGCGTGGACATTGCAGCCATTGATATGCAGTGGCTCCTGAAGTATCTGCAGGACAATCTGGAACGGCTGTCGGGGGATTATATCTGCGTGTCCAATGTGCATACCACGGTGTCCGCCTATGAGGACCCGGACTATCGGGACGTGCAGAATGGCGGCATCATGGCCATCCCCGATGGCGGGCCGCTTTCTTCCGTGGGCAGAAGACGCGGCTTCCCGGATATGCAGCGGACCACCGGGCCGGGACTGATGGGGGAGATCTTCCGGATTTCCGCCGAAAAGGGCTACCGGCATTATTTTTACGGCTCCACCGACGAAACGCTGGAAAAGCTCCGGACTTCTTTGAATGCGGAATATCCCGGAATTCGGATCGCAGGTATGTACAGCCCGCCCTTCCGTCCGCTGACGGAGGCGGAGGACCAGGAAATCGTGGATAGGATCAATGGTACCGACCCGGATTTCGTCTGGGTCGGTCTGGGCGCGCCGAAGCAGGAAAAATGGATGGCAGCCCATCAGGGAAGGGTGACCGGCCTGATGATCGGCGTGGGCGCGGGCTTTGACTATTTTGCCGGAAATATCCAGCGAGCGCCGCAGTGGATGCAGAAAAACAACCTGGAATGGCTGTACCGGCTGATGCAGGACCCAAAGAGACTGTTCGGACGGTATCTCAATACCAATACCAAGTTTATCTGGCATGCGATCATCAGGGGAAAATAGAGATGATGGAGGAGACACAATTGAAAAAACAGAACGTTTTGATTGTGCATAACTATTATCGGATTCCTGGTGGGGAAGATACTGTTGTTGCCAATGAAAAGAAGCTGCTGGAGGAACACGGCCACAGGGTGACGCTTTACAGCAGGAATAATTCCGAACTGGATCAAATGAGCTTTTTGCGGAAACTGCTGCTCCCTGTTACAACGGTATTCAATTTCAGAACCTATCGGGACATCCGAAGAATCCTCCGGGATCAGAAAATCGAAATCGTCCATGTTCATAACACGCTGAATCTCATCAGCCCGGCTGTCTACTACGCTGCAGTAAAGAGCGGTATTCCCGTGGTTCAGACCATTCACAATTTTCGTTTGCTTTGCCCGGGGGCAATGTTTTTTAGGGATGGACAGATTTGCCAGGACTGCGTCAGCCATGGACTGTGGTGCGCTGTCAGACATGGCTGCTATCGGGGAAGCAGGATTCAGACGCTGGCCTGCGTGATTAGCACGGTAGTTCATCGCACCATGGGCATTTATGGAAAACTGAACTATATCTGCCTGACGGAGTTTAACCGGGAAAAGCTGCTGCAACTGAAGCAGATTCCTGGGGAAAGGGTGCGTATCAAGCCAAATTTTGTGGAAAGTGCCAACGATTTCGTCCCGGAAAAGGAACGGGAGAATCAGTTTGTGTATGTGGGCAGGCTGGATCAGAGCAAAGGCGTGGAGCTCCTTTTTACTGCATGGAAGCAAATGGGAGAGCATGCACCCAGGCTGGTCGTCTGCGGCATCGGCCCAATGGAGGACTGGTGCAAAGACTTTGTAGCCGGGAACAAGGTCAATATTGATCTGCGGGGATTTGTGCCCAATGCAGAAGCGAGAAAACTGATGGCGATCAGCAGGGCGCTGATCCTGCCGACGCAGTGGTACGAGGGTTTCCCTATGAGCATTGTGGAAGCTTTTTCTGTGGGAACACCGGTGTTGTGCTCCGACCTGGGAAACGCGGGGAGCATGGTGGTGGACGGCGTCACAGGACGCAGGTTTCAGCCGGACAGCCCGGAGAGCCTGCTACATGCCGTAAGCTGCTGCGACGGAATGGTGGAAAATACATGGAACGAATATCGGAAGAGGTATACAGCGGAATCCAATTACCGGACGCTGATTGATATCTACACCCAGGCAACTGTATAAAGGCAACACCGCTTAGGTGGGGACTGCGGGCTTCGGCGGATCTTTTGCCCCAAGCGCGCAATACGAAAAATGGGAAATACATCCAGTATTCCCGCATTTTTCGTACTTTCGCTTGTGCCAAAACACTGGCCGAATCTCCTTGCCCCATTATGCGGTGCTGCCTAAAGCAAAAGACAAATCAATCAATAAGGAAATATTATGAGAATTGGGATTTTGGTATTGAGCATAGGCTCATTTGGAACCGCCGGATTTTATAACCTTCAGGAGACTGGATTGGCGAAAGCGCTGGATTCTCTAGGCAATGAAACTGTGGTTTACAAGCTGGTTCCTGCTTCGGAAGAAAGACGGAAACAGCCCATTGAGGGAACGCGGCATTCCATGATTTATTTCCTGCCGTCGAAGCAGATCGGAACCAATGGCGTACCGAATTTGAAGCTGCTGGACCGGAACCTTGACCTGATGATCTGTTTTTCCGATACACAGTACGCGGTTCCGGCAGTTTTCAGATGGGCGCAGAAAAATGGAATCCCCATGCTCCCCTATATAGGCGTGCTGGAAAGCCACAGTACCAAGCCGTGGATCAAACGGCTGATCAACCTCCTGTTTCAGAGGAATTTGACGGTGTACAGAAAGTGCCGCTGCATGGTCAAGACCCCAACTGTGGGGGAGCAGCTGGCACGTAAAGGTGTGGCGGACATTTCGGTGATTCCTGTAGGCCTGGATTTGTCGATGCTGAAAACGGATAGCCACCAGTGCAATATACAAATGCTGAAACAGAAGTATGGTTATTCCGGGGAGGATAAGGTGCTGCTGTTCGTCGGCAGATTCATCGAGGAGAAGCAGCCTGAAAGGATGATTGAGATCTTTTTTGAGGTCCGAAAGCAGGCTCCTTCCTGCAAGCTCCTAATGGTGGGAACTGGGGAGCTGAAGACGACGGTGGATGCGAAAATTCATGAGCTGGGCTTGAACGACGCGGTACAGAAGATAGAGCGCATCCCCAACAGTGACATTTGGGAGCTGTACAGAATGGCGGATGCCTTTGTCAACCTGAACCAGCAGGAAATTTTTGGTATGGCGATTCTGGAAGCGATGTACTATGGCTGCAAGGTTGTGGCCTGGGAAGCTCCGGGACCGAGCTATATCATAGAGAATGGTGTTTCCGGCTGGCTGGTTCGGAGCAATGCCGAAGCTGTAGAAAAGATTCTGGATGCCGCGGATCTGAGCGAAGCCTCTGAAAGGCGCATCCTGACATCCTTCACCTGGCAAAGCTCAGCAGAAAAAATACTGTCCATTTCGGGAGAAAAGACATAATGAGGATACTGGCTGTTTTTACCTGCTTTAATCGAAAAGAAAAGACCGAAACCTGCATCAGAACCATCACCGCCGGGAATCCTTCCTGCAGCTTCACATTCGTAGCCGCGGATGACGGCAGTACGGACGGAACCCCGGAAATGCTGGAAAAACTGCAAAGTGAGTTTGAGATTCATATTGTCAGAGGCGACGGCAGCTGGTTTTATTCCGGCGGGATGCATGCCGCAATGGTCTATGCCCTGGAAAAGCTGACGAAGGATTTTGACTATCTGGTGATGCTGAACGATGATGTTACCTTCTTTGCCCACAGCATCGAGCAGATGATCCGGCAAAGCAGGGAGCAGGAGAATGCCGTTGTGGTAGGTGCGATGTGCGATGACAGGGGCAGCCTGAGCTATGGCGCCATCCGGTATCTTTCCGGTTATAAGTACAAAAAAGTCGCCATTACCGATTGGGCTGTACCGGCGGATACCTGCAATGCGAACTGTGTTCTGATCCCGTATCAGGCATTTCTGAAGATTGGAGCAATGGATCCGCATTACCGGCACTCCCTGGGGGATTTTGATTACGGCCTTTGCCTGAAACGGGCAGGGTACAAGCTCTTTTCTTCCAGAGAGTATGTGGGAAGCTGCAATACGAACAGCAATCAAGGGTCCTGGGCGGATGCTTCGCTGAGCCTTTTTCAGCGGATTAAGAGAAAAGAGAGCGTCAAGGGTGCTCCGGCTGGACAGTGGTTTTACTTTTTACGAAAGAACTTTGGGCTGATGACCGCGCTCAAAGGAACTGTATCGCCGTATATCCGGATCATGCTGGGGAAATAAACGGCTTTTGTAATGAAGTTTGGAGGTGGGAATGTGTATTTCTTGGGGATGTATCTTTTTGTCATGGTCATGCTCCCAGTGGTGCTGATAAAAGCGAATTCTCATAAAGAGGAATGGATCCTTCTGCTGCTCATAATGAGCTTTGTAAAAACCTGCGCCACCTATCTGTTTCAGGCCACTGCCGTGTTTACGGTGGTGACCATCGGCAGCATACAGGTCCATTTGGACGATATTGTTCTGATGATTCTGTTGGGGTATTGTCTGCTGGCTGTCTCGCATCCGTTCCTGGCAGGGCAATATCTGGCGGCCACCATGTATTTCGTGGTTCCGGTGCTGATCTCTCTGCTCAGGGGAGCATTGAATGGTACCATTGGGTCTTCCCAGTTCCTCAGCGATACCCGGGTGTTTATTCTGTTCCTTTCAGCTCTGTTTGCGATGTATTTTCTGATCCGAAAACCAAAATCCATTTCCAGACTGTGGGTGTTCGAGAAATACATCCGAAATCTGATGAATGGAATGGTTGTCTTCATTCTTTTTATCTGGGTTTTGGACGTCGGCTTTGGGATCAATTATCTGCCCGGACAGTACAATGGCACCCTCAGCGATGCAGGCTCCACTTTCCGAATGGTCAACCCTCCACAGGTGCTGATGATTGCCTTTTATACGCTCTGGGAAATGAGCCGGGATCTGGAGAAAAAGCGGGAGATATCTCTCAGAACACTGGTCTTTACTGCGGTCATCATCCTGATGCAGTGGAGAACGGTTATTGTGGCATTTCTTGCGGGCTTTGTGCTGGTACTGGTGGGGAGCATGAAAAAGAGCCGTATCTCCAAAAAGCTGGCTGCTGAAATTGTTGGTCTGACGGTGTTGCTGGCAGGCGTGCTGGTGGTCAGCGGAGATTCGTCGAGAATCCTGAAAATGGTGTATAAGGTGTTCTCGTCCTTTGCCAATATAATGAACGGTACCGGCACGTTTTCCACGAGAACGGCGGTTTGGACAGAAATCATCCAGTCGCTGGTAGGTGTCAATTTCCTGTTCGGCCGACCCTTTGGACAGAGCCTGGGCCTGTCGTGGACCGCTTCTGCCCACAACGGCTATATTGATTGCCTTGCCAAGATGGGAATTGTGGGAGTGATTGGACTGATTGTTCTGATGGTTTTTCTTGTTCGGAAGGCAATCAAACAAAAACAGAGCGTCATTGCCATTCTGGTGATCTCTCTGAGCGTCTATTGGCTTGGCTATGGCTTTTCCGTGGAACAGGGCGCGCTGATTGGATTTTTCCTGGGAATGCTTGAATTGTCGGAAAAAGGAAAATTGGAGGAGACAACAAATTGAAATGCAGTCCTGTTTTTTTCTATCATTATTTGGCCGCGAAAATACGGGCACCAAAGATAACCCATGATAAAATCAGAGGCTATCTGCGTGACAGAACGGTCATTGGAAAAAATGCTGTTCAGTCGGCTGAAGCAATCCATGCAGATATTGCCCGGAGGATTCGGTCCGGAAAGCCTTTCTTTGCAGGAAGGTTTGGAGCGGTTGAACTTTTTGGAATACGGACCTTTGACTTCGAAATCAAATGGAAATACAATAAGGCGTTGCTGCAAATGCAAACAAATGCGGGCTTTTTTCCTCCGACGGAAGAATCCGGAAAAAGATTTAAGGATCTGATGCTTTCCTCCATTTCGCAGGCAGATGTCATGGGAATATGGATGTTACCATTTGAAGCATATTACCTGAAGAAATACGGAAAGCGGGATTTGGAAACGACCTATCTTTTGGATCTTGAGCCATGGAGCGCGCCAGAGAATCCCTGGTCGGCGGCCTTGAAGGGCAAGAAGGTCCTGGTGATTCATCCCTTTGCCCAGACGATTGAGAAACAGTATCAAAGAAGAGAAACGATTTTTCCCGGAACGGATATTCTTCCCCAATTTGAACTGAAAACCCTGAAGGCGGTTCAGACTGCGGCGGGAGAACAGGACGAACGGTTTGCAAATTGGTTCGATGCGCTGGAATGGATGTATCAGGAGGCGCTGAAAATCGATTTTGATGTGGCAATCATTGGATGCGGCGCATATGGTTTTCCGCTGGCTGCAAAACTCAGGCAGGCTGGAAAACAGGTTGTTCATCTGGCGGGTGCGACCCAACTGCTGTTTGGAATTAAGGGAAAGCGTTGGGAGGAAAACGAAGCCTTTGCCTATGTTCAGAAATTTTTTAATGAGAACTGGGTATTCCCATCCAGCGAAGAAAGACCCAGGGACGCAGGAAAAGTGGAGAATGGCTGTTATTGGTGAAAGCATCGTTTTTTCTGCTTCCCGGCGGCGGGAAGCGGGTTCTGGAGGTTGAAGAAAACGAATGAATTGCAATGGAAAAGTGTCTGTTGTTGTTCCTGTATATAATGTGGAAAGCTATCTGGAAAAGTGCATGGATTCGATTGTTGGACAAACATATTCCAATCTGGAAATAATCCTGGTGAATGACGGCTCCACAGACGGTTCCTGCGAAATATGTGAGAAATATGCCGGTCGTGATGGCAGGATCAAGCTGATTTCAAAGAAAAACGGCGGGTTGTCAGACGCGAGAAATGTTGGCTTGGATGCAGCTTCGGGGGAATATCTTTTCTTCGTTGACAGTGATGACTTCCTTGAATGGAATGCTATTTCTGAATTGGTAAGCAGGGCGAAAGCATATGAGGCTGATGTTGTCGTATGCAATTATACCTATGCCCATGAAAAAGACGGGAATCTGATCCCCCTGAGAAGCAGCGCCGAAGCCCTGGAAGTTTATGAGACCGGAACAGATTTTTACCGGCAATGCTGCCGGGATAACAACAGGCTTGGCCATTCCAATCTTGCATGGGGAAAACTGTACAGGATGAATCTGTTCAAGGATATCCGATTTCCGGTGGGAAAGATTCATGAGGACGAAATGACAATATATAAGGTGCTGGCGGAAGCGCACAGGACGGTTTATCTCAACGATGTGTTATACTACTATGTTGTTAGGGCCGGAAGCATTATGAGCGTAAAAAGTCCAGAACAGGATTTGCACAGGATTGAGGCCTATGAAGAAAGGTACAGATTTTTTGAAGCAAGAAATGAAAATGAAATCGTGAATCACACGCTGTCACTTCTGCTTGGCGGATATATTCTGGACTATTATCGCATTGATAACCCGGAAACGAAAAAAGAGCTTTATGAAAAGTGTAAAGGAGTATTTCGGGACGAACGGAAACGTTTCCATTTTTTAAAGAAATGCCAGTATGTTTTGTTTTTAGGCTCTCCGAAAATTTATCGGATCGTCAGGAGAATGGATGGCTGATTCGAAAAACCAATGCTGCTTATGTGCAAAAGCCAAATGGGAAATTACTGATTTTACACGTTGTTCTTCCAAACAGAGCAACAATCTCAAAAACAATTGATATTTGCATCAAACAAGTGAGGATGATCCTATGAAAAAAGCACTGATCACCGGCATCACCGGTCAGGATGGTTCTTATCTGGCGGAGCTTCTGCTGGAAAAGGGCTATGAGGTTCACGGCATTACCCGCCGGGCGTCTATTTCCAATACCGCCCGCATCGACCATCTGATGGGCCGCATTACCCTGCACGACGGCGACCTGTCCGATTCTTCCTCTCTCATCCGCATCATCGGGCTGGTTCAGCCGGACGAGATTTACAATCTGGCGGCCCAGAGCCATGTGCAGGTTTCCTTCGATGTGCCGGAGTACTCCGGCGATGTGGATGCATTGGGTGTCCTGCGGATCCTGGAGGCCGTCCGCATTCTGGGTCTGACAAAGAAAACAAGATTTTATCAGGCTTCCACCTCGGAGCTGTTCGGCAAGGTGGAGGAGATTCCCCAGCGGGAGACCACGCCCTTCCATCCCTATTCCCCCTATGCCGTTGCCAAGCAGTACGGCTTCTGGATCACCAAGGAGTACCGGGAGGCCTACGGCATGTTCGCGGTGAACGGCATCCTGTTTAACCATGAATCCGAGCGCCGGGGCGAGAACTTCGTCACCCGCAAGATCACCCTGGCTGCCGGACGGATCGCCGAGGGACTCCAGGATCATCTGGAGCTGGGAAACATGGACTCCCTCCGGGACTGGGGCTATGCAAAGGACTATGTGGAGTGCATGTGGCTGATCCTGCAGCAGGAGAAGCCGGAGGACTTCGTCATCGCCACCGGCGAGCAGCACACCGTCCGAGACTTCACCGAGAGAGCCTTTGCCGCCAATGGCATGACCATCCGCTGGGAAGGGGAGGGCGTTGACGAAAAGGGCTATGACCGGGACACCGGCAAGCTGTTGGTCAGTGTCAATCCCCAGTGGTTCCGTCCGACGGACGTGGACAACCTATGGGGGGATCCCACCAAGGCAAAAACCATCCTGGGCTGGAATCCCCAGAAGACCAGCTACGCCCAGCTTGTAGAAATAATGGCCAGGCACGACCGGGCGCTGGCCAAACAGGAAAAAGCCATGAAGGAGGCTGCCGCAAAATGATGGAGAAAGACGCGAAAATCTATGTGGCGGGCCACCGGGGCATGGTCGGCTCCGCCATTGTCCGGGAACTGCAGCGGCAGGGCTATACCAATATCATCACCCGCACCCACAAGGAGCTGGATCTTTGCCGCCAGGATGCGGTGGAGGCATTCTTCGGGGAGGAAAAGCCGGAATATGTGTTTCTGGCCGCTGCCAAGGTTGGCGGAATCATCGCCAACCAGAATGCCCTGGCGGATTTCATGTACGATAACATGATCCTGGAGATGAATGTGATCCACTCAGCCTGGAAGAACGGCTGCAAAAAGCTGGAGTTCCTGGGTTCCTCCTGCATTTATCCCCGGATGGCGCCCCAACCCATGAAGGAAAGCTGCCTGCTGACCTCCGAGCTGGAGAAGACCAACGAGGCGTATGCGCTGGCGAAGATTTCGGGTCTCAAATACTGCGAGTTCCTGAACCGCCAGTACGGAACGGACTATATCTCCGTCATGCCCACCAACCTCTACGGTCCCAACGACAACTATCATCCCACCCACAGCCATGTGCTGCCTGCGCTGATCCGCCGGTTCCATGAGGCCAAGGTGCAGGGAAAGGAAAGCGTCACCTGCTGGGGTGACGGCAGCCCCCTGCGGGAGTTTCTGTATGTGGACGACCTGGCCAACCTGTGCGTGTTCCTGATGAACCACTATTCCGGCAACGAGACCGTCAATGCCGGTACCGGCAAGGAGCTGACCATCCGGGAGCTGACGGAGCTGGTGGCAAAGGTGGTGGGCTATCAGGGCAGGATCGAATGGGATGCCTCCAAGCCCAACGGTACCCCCAGAAAGCTCCTGGATGTTTCCAAGGCCACAGCGCTGGGCTGGACCTATCAGACCGAGCTGGAGGAGGGCATCCGCCTGTCCTATGCGGATTTCCTGAACAATCCCATGAGGGCCGAACGATAAAAAACGGGGCTGCCGCATTGGCGTGCGGAGCATATCCGGGTTAGGAGAGAAAGAAATGAACATTGTGCTGCTGTCCGGCGGTTCGGGCAAACGGCTCTGGCCGCTTTCCAACGATATTCGATCCAAGCAGTTCATCAAAATATTCAGGACCGAGGACGGACAATACGAATCCATGGTGCAGCGGGTCTTTCGCCAGATCCGAAGGGCGGACCCGGAGGCCGCGGTGACCATTGCCACCAGCAGGACCCAGGTTTCCGCCATCCGCAATCAGCTGGGGGAGAACATAGGCATTTCCGTGGAGCCCTGCCGCCGGGATACCTTCCCCGCCATTGCGCTGGTCACTGCGTACCTGACGGATGTGCAGGGCGTGGACCCGGAGGAAACCGTGGTGGTCTGTCCGGTGGACCCCTATGTGCAGGACGATTACTTCGAGGCGCTGAAGGACCTGTCCCTGCAGGCACAGAAGGGCGAGGCTAATCTGGTGCTGATGGGCATTGAACCCACCTACCCATCGGAAAAATACGGCTATATCATTCCCAAAACCCAGGAGAAAACCGCGGAGGTGGCCACCTTCAAGGAAAAACCCACGGCAGCCGTTGCGCAGGAGTACATCCGGCAGGGCGCCCTGTGGAATGGCGGCGTTTTTGCTTACAAGCTGAAATATGTGCTGCAGAAGGCCCATGAGCTGGTGGACTTTTCCGACTATCAGGACCTGTATGCCAAATACGATACGCTGACGAAAATCTCCTTTGACTACGCCGTGGTGGAAAAGGAAGAAAAAATCCAGGTGATGCGCTTCGGCGGCCAGTGGAAGGATCTGGGCACCTGGAACACGCTGACGGAGGCCATGGAGGGCAGCGCCGTGGGCGACGCCATTCTGAATGAAACCTGCAGCAATGTCCATATCATCAATGAACTGAAGGTCCCCGTTCTGGCCATGGGCCTGCACGATGTGGTGATCTCCGCCTCCCCGGAGGGCATTCTGGTTTCCGACAAGGAGCAGAGCTCCTATATCAAGCCCTTTGTGGATCAGATCGACCAGCAGGTCATGTTCGCAGAAAAGAGCTGGGGCAGCTTCCGGGTGCTGGATGTGGAGGCGGAGAGCCTGACCATCAAGGTGACCCTGAACCCGGGGCACAGCATGAACTACCACAGCCACAGAAACCGGGATGAGGTCTGGGTCGTGACCTCCGGCGTCGGACACACCATCGTGGACGGAATGCTGCAGAAGGTGCGGCCCGGCGACGTGATCACCATGGAAGCCGGATGCCGCCATACCGTTGTGGCGGAAAGCGAATTGAAGCTGGTGGAAGTCCAGCTGGGCAAGGAGATTTCCGTCCATGACAAACAGAAGTATGCACTGGAGTACTGAGGAAGGAAAACACCATCCTTTTTTGCTGCGGCCTGTGGGAAAGGACTATCTCTGGGGCGGCAGCAGGCTCAACGATGATTTCGCCAAGGGTATTGACCTGTCCCCGCTGGCGGAGACCTGGGAATGCTCCACCCACCCCGACGGCCCCAGCCTGGTTGCCAGCGGCCAATTCAAAGGGCAGCGGCTGGATGATGTGCTGAAGGCCCACCCGGAATTTCTGGGAACCCACCCGGCGGTCCCGGGGGAACTGCCGATCCTCATCAAGTTCATCGATGCCAGGCAGAACCTTTCGGTGCAGGTGCACCCCACGGATGATTACGCCTGGAGCCACGAGAACCACCGGATGGGAAAAACGGAAATGTGGTATGTGCTGGATGCGGCGAAGGATGCCAGGGTGGTGTATGGCCTGCGGTGCGGCATGGACCGGCAGTCCCTTCGCAGGAGCATTGAAAACGGAACCGTGGAAAAGTACCTGCAGACCGTGCCGGTGCATAAGGATGACCTGTTCTATATTGAGGCGGGGACCATCCACGCCATCGGGGCCGGGGTGCTGCTGGCGGAAATTCAGGAGAATTCCAATCTGACCTACCGGCTGTACGACTACAACCGGACTGGGAAGGACGGCAAACAGCGCCGGCTGCACATCGACAAAGCCCTGGACGTGGCCAACCTCCGTGCCAGCGCGGAGCCCAGGCAGCCCCTTCGGGTGCTGAAATACCGTCCGGGCTGCGCCTCGGAGCTGCTTTGCCGCTGCAAATACTTTGAGGTCTACCGGATGCTGGTGAATACCGAGCGGTGCAGAAAGCTGGTGGGCTATCAGTCCGACAGCAGCTCCTTCCGGGTGCTGCTGTGTACGGACGGCTGCGGCTGCGTAAATTTCGGGGACGATCAGAGCATCCTGTTTTTCAAGGGCGATTGCATATTCGTCCCCGCCGATTCCGTGAAGCTCAGAATTCATGGAAAAGCCACCTTCCTGGATGTCCGGGGGTAGAGGAGAGAGTTACGATGGATTACAAAGCAGAATACCGGCGCTGGCTGCAATGTGCCGACCCGGACCTGAAGGAAGAATTGTCCGGCTATACCGAAAGACAGATCGAGGATGCCTTCTACCGGAATCTGGCCTTCGGCACCGGCGGCCTCCGGGGCGTCATCGGCGCCGGAACCAACCGTATGAATGTGCATACCGTGGCGAAGGCCTCCCAGGGATTGGCGGATTATCTTCTCAAAACCGCCGAAAATCCCTCGGTGGTGATCGGTTATGATTCACGGCTTCGCTCAGACGATTTTGCCAGGGTGGCTGCCGGGGTCTTTGCCGCCAACCATATCCGGGTTCAGCTGTGGCCGGAATTGCTGCCGGTGCCCACGGTGTCCTTTGCCACCCGTTACCTCCACGCCGATGCCGGCGTGATGATCACCGCGTCCCACAATCCGGCAAAGTACAATGGCTACAAGGTCTACGGCGCCGACGGCTGCCAGATCACCACGGAAGCTGCCGCCGGAATCCTGGCGGAAATTGAAAAGCTGGATATTTTTGCCGATGTCAGAACCGGGGAGTTAGCCCGGGCTCTGGCGGACGGACGCATCACATATATTCCAGAAGAGGTGCTGACGGCGTACCTGAAGGAAGTCGAAAATCAGTCCGTCCTCTTTGGGGAAGCGGTGGACCGGGATGCGGCCATTGTCTATTCTCCGCTGAACGGCACCGGTCTTGTGCCGGTGACCCGGGTGCTGAAGCAGGCGGGCTACACCAACATCACCGTGGTGGCGGAGCAGGAGCAGCCCGACGGGAATTTCCCCACCTGTCCCTATCCCAATCCCGAGATCCGGGAGGCCATGGCCCTGGGGATCCAATATGCAAAAAAGCAGAATGCCGACCTCCTGCTGGCCACCGATCCCGACTGTGACCGGGTGGGCATCGCCGTGAAGGACGGCAAGGGCGAGTATGTGCTGCTGTCCGGCAATGAAACGGGGCTGCTGCTTCTGGACTATCTGTGTGCCCAGAGAATCAAGCACGGGAAAATGCCGGAACAGCCTGTGATGGTCAAAACCATTGTCACCATGGACCTGGGAGAGCGCATTGCCGCGTCCTACGGCGTGGAGACCAGAAACGTGCTCACCGGGTTCAAGTTCATCGGCGAGCAGATCGGCATTCTGGAGAAGTCCGGCCATGCCGAGCGGTATATCTTTGGCTTCGAGGAGTCTTACGGCTACCTCTCCGGCAGCTATGTGCGCGATAAGGACGGCGTGAATGCTGCGTTTTTGATCTGCGAAATGTTCAGCTATTACAAAACCAGGGGCATCGGCCTGACGGACAGACTGCAGCAGCTGTACGCCCGGTACGGATACTGCCTGAATACCCTGCATTCGTTTGAGTTTGACGGCGCCGCCGGGTTCGAGAAAATGCAGCAGATCATGGCCCGGTTCCGCCGGGGCGTGGTGACCATCGGCCCGAAGAAGGTGCAAAAGGTGCTGGATTATGCTCCGGGACTGGACGGACTGCCCAAAGCCGATGTGCTGAAATATCTTCTGGAGGACAACTGCTCCGTGGTGGTGCGTCCTTCCGGCACGGAGCCAAAGCTGAAAACCTACATCAGCGTCAGCGCGGAAACCAGGGAAGCGGCGCAGAACCTGGAAGCGCAGATCGCCCGGAGTCTGGACGGATATTTCGCATAATTTTCGCAAAATCCAAAACCTGCGCCCCGGACGGCTGAAGTCATACTCCTAAAGCAACACCGCTTAGGTGGGTGCTGTCTCAAGAGCTCGTATCATTCATTGGAATCAAAAAACAGGGATGCCTTTTTAGGAGCATCCCTGTTATTTTGGTGCGTGGGGAAGAAAGTTCGCAGCCGCCCGGCGGCGGGAAGGAATGAAGATAACCTTGCGGGAATGGGAGAACTGGGCCGCCGGGGTGGATGACCCGGAAGGTATGCTTCTTATCGGGCCATGAAGGCTTCGATCTCGTCGGGCTCCTTGATGATGGCCTCGGAGAGCACCTTGCAGCCGTCCTCGGTGATGAGCAGGTCGTCCTCAATGCGGATGCCGATGGCCCACTCGTCGATGTACAGGCCGGGCTCGTTGGTGATGACGCTGCCGGGGGCCAGCTTCACGCCGTCCACAGTCACGTCGTGGACGTCAATACCCAGGTGATGGGATACGCCGTGCATGTAGTATTTTCCCAGATCGTTTTCGTTCTCAATGAGGCCCAGCTCCATGCAGCCCTGGGCCAGCACCTTCTTGCAGATGTTGTTGAGCTCCAGGGTGGTCATGCCGGGCTTTGCCTGGGCTGCAACCTCCTGATTGGCCTTCAGAACGATATCATAGACCTGCCGCTGCCGCGGGGTGAACTTTCCGTTGACGGGGTAGGTTCTGGTGATGTCGGAGCAGTAATTTTCATAGCGGGTGCCCAGGTCCAACAGAAGCAGGCTGCCGTCCTGGCAGGTGTCCCGGTTGGTCTCGTAGTGGAGCATGCAGCCGTTGATGCCGCTGCCGGCAATGGTGGCAAAGGAGGGGCCTTCGGCGCCCAGATAGTGCACCATGTACTCAAAGTTTGCCTGTGCCTGATATTCCTTCATGCCGGGCTTCAGGTTCTTCATGACATGCTGCAGCGCCTGATTGGTGATGTCCACCGCTTTGCGGATCAGGGCCTGCTCGTCCTCGTCCTTCTGCATCCGCAGTCTGGAAACCATGTGCCAGAGGCTGCGGACGGTGATGCCGGGATGCTCCTGGGAAAACTTCTGGGCCATGGCCAGGTTGATGTCGGGAAGGTCCTTTGCGCTGTAACGGTAGCAGTCAAAGTAGCAGGTGGTGATGTCGTTTTTGCACAGCAGGGAGTTGATCTCGGTTTCAAACCGATCCACAAAGCGCACATCCTCGATGCCGGTGAGCGCCTTTGCCTCGTCCACGGTGACCATCTTGCCGGTCCAGCGCTCGGCCTTGGGGTCGGCCTCTTCGATGTACAGGGTGGTGTGGCCTTCGCCGGAAATTTTGCGCATGACGAGGATCATATTCTCCCGGCGCAGGCCGGTGAGGTAGAAGAAATGGGTGTTTGCCGCGAAGTCGTGGTAGGTATCGGAGCTGATGTGCGGCGCGGAGCCGGCGTACAGGATAAGCAGGGAATTGTCAGCCATCTCGTTCAGGATGCGCTGTCTGCGGGCCTCAAAATTCATGGGAAAAACCTTCTTTCGGTAATTGGATCAGTGCCATTATAGCACATTTCTGCGTTTCCTCAACAGTTTTTTCTGATTGTTTTTTGTGCATATCGGTTTGACTCAGCATTGCGCTAAATTGTAATTTAGCGGTGTCGCTTCGCTCCATACCATGTCCAACAAAATACCATTCATCGGAACACGCAGTCGACCAACGTGGTGGGCTGATAGCCTCCCCTACAGTGACCTGAATTAAAAACTTCGCTGCAAATTGCAATTTCACGTCCAACGAAAAGAAGGGAAATGCATTTCTGCTGGCAAAATGAAACAGAAACCGCCAAGGATTGTCAGGAATAGAGCGGATTCTTTTGGCAAAGCTATGAATGGGTTGAGAAAAGCTGCATTCCGGGTGGAATGGGCTTTCCGCCCGGAAAAAAGTCAAAAGGAGAGTTTCGTATGAACGGTAAGAACAATCAGCTGAACGTCCCCCAGGCCCGGGAGGCCATGGACAAGTTCAAGATGCAGGCGGCTTCCGACCTTGATGTTCCGGTTACCTATTGAATGTTGATGGAAATACACAAAAATATTTGATTTAACAGATGGTTTCCAAAATCCAGAGACATTCAAATATTGCATCAATACTTATGGATAATCCTTAGTAGATTGATAAACAAGGAAATAATAACGCCAGAAGTTCGGAAAACAAGGAACTTCTGGTGTTGTCAATTTTAGGAGGAATTGTTTATACCCCCAAAATCAGAAAAAACACCCGCAAAAGTGTCAAAAATCAACATTGACCAGCTTTACCCCCACCCGGATAACCCCTTTGGCATCCGGGATGACCCCAGCATGATGGAGCTGGTTGAGAGTGTCAAGCAGTTTGGCGTGTTGGTTCCTGCCATTGCCCGGCCAAGGGAGGATGGCAGCTATGAGCTCATCGCCGGGCATCGGCGGCAGAAGGCGTGTGAGCTTGCCGGTCTGGATTCCATGCCGGTGATCGTGATGAACCTGGATGACAACGATGCCATCATCCAGATGGTGGAAAGCAACATCCAACGGAAGAATATCCTGCCGTCTGAACGGGCCAAGGCATACAAGCTAAAAATGGAAGCCCTAAAACGTCAGGGCGCACGCTCTGATTTAACTTCGCCGAAAATTTCGGCGAAGTTCCGAAGTGACGATTCTGTCGGAGATGAGGCAGGTGTCAGCGGAGATACCGTCCGCAATTATATCGCCCTGAACAATCTGATTCCAGAGCTCATGGAAATGGTGGACGAAAAGAGAATCGCCCTCAGTCCTGCCTATCAGATTGCCGCTTTACCGAAAGAAAGCCAGGAACAGCTGCTTGACACCATCGAAAGTGAACAGGCCACTCCATCACTATCCCAGGCGCAGCGCCTTCGCAAACTCAGCCAGGCCGGAGAATTGAACGAGGACACCATGCTCTCCATTATGATGGAGCAGAAGAAGCCGGAGAGGAACGACATCACCCTGTCCGGGGACAAGCTGAAAAAGTATTTTCCTCGCTCCTATTCCCCCAAGCGAATCGAAGAAACCATCTTCAAGCTTCTGGATGCCTGGCTGAGAAAGCGACAGCGTGAAAATAGCCGCTAATATCCCATGAACCCGATTTTAACGGCTCGGAACAGTCAGCCTGTTTTTCATAGATGACCTTGACTTTCTGATATGTGGATGTATAATATAAACGAAATTATCATAAAATAACTTACCATAAGGAGGCGTGCGTATGAAGTTTATAGGTCGAAAAGCGGAACTGGAAAAGCTGAACACAGAATATGAGCGCGATGGCGGTTTCGTGGTCATCTATGGCCGCCGCAGAGTTGGCAAAACAACGCTGATCAAAGAGTTTCTGAAAAAGAAGACAGCCTTCTACTTCCTCGCAACGGAAGAACTTGAATCTCAGAGTATGAAGCGTCTGGCTGGCGTCGTTGCCCGTACAACGAAAAACTCATATCTGCAGAAAGCGGCATTTACGGATTGGCTGGATCTGTTCCAAGTGATTGCTGATTATAAACCGGAAGAAAAGAAAGTGCTGGTTATTGACGAGTTTCCGTACCTGGTAAAGACCAATCCGGCTTTCCCATCTATCTTACAGAACGCTTGGGATGAAATTCTGAAAGGCAGCAATGTGATGCTGATCTTGTCGGGTTCCCTGATCGGTATGATGCAGAAGCATGCTCTTTCCTATGACAGTCCTCTGTATGGCCGCAGAACCGCACAGATACGTCTGGCTCCGCTGCCGTTTACGGATATATATGCCGTTCAGAAATTGCCGTTTGAACAGGCAGTGGAACAGTATGCTGTGACGGGTGGTGTTCCCAAGTATCTGGAGTTTTTTGAGGATGACCGGGGACTTGAAGAACAGCTCAAAGATGCCGTTTTATCCAAAAGTGGTTTTTTGTACGAGGAACCAAACTTTCTGCTGAAAAGTGAATCTGTGACAGCAGTGAACTATTTCTCCATCATCAAGGCCATTGCAGACGGAAACCACAAGCTGGGCAAGATTGCCGGTGTGCTGGGACAGGAAACTTCCGCTTTGACGCCATATCTGTCTACACTTGCGGATTTGGGCTTCATCGAAAAGAAAACGCCGGTAACAGAAAAGAACCCGGAAAAATCCCGTAAGGGACTGTATTTCATCTCGGATAATTTCATTCGGTTCTGGTTCCGCTATGTTTATCCCTATAAGGGTGAACTGGAACTGGACAATATGCAGATCGTATTGGATGAAATCAGAAAAGACTTTGTAGAGAAATTCGCAGCGTTTGCTTATGAGGACATTTGCAAAAATATATTTGCCGATATGTGTAAGAATGGGGCGATTTCTTTTGTGCCATCCCGTATTGGCTCTTACTGGTTGAACGATTTCGATGGGGATACGGAAATCGATGTAATGGCCGTAGACCATCAGAATAAGCGGATATTTGCAGGAGAATGTAAATATCAGACAAAACCTGTGGATGCGCCTGTCTATTTTACCCTGAAGGAGAAGGTTGATGGCGCTGCTGAAATTCGCAAGGCATTTCCGGGGTATGATGTTATCTTCGGCGTGTTCAGCAAAAGCGGCTTTACCCAGCGTATGCTTGATATTGCAAAAGAAAATACAAGGCTGCTCCTGATCAATGAGGGTCATTTGGTGTAATCCCTATTTCTGAAATAATCGCACATTTGCATATGCTTTTGGCCTTTGCGAAAACTTCAGGGCGCACGTTCTGAACTTCGCCGAAATTTTCGGCGAAGTTCAGAAGTGATGATTCGGTCGGCGATGGGGCAGGGGTTAGCGGAGATACCGTCCGCAACTACATTGCTCTGAACAATCTGATTCCCGAGCTTATGGAAATGGTGGACGAAAAGAAAATCGCCCTCAGTCCTGCTTATCAGATTGCCGCCTTACCGAAAGAAAGTCAGGAACAGCTATTCGACACCATCGAAAGCGAACAGGCCACCCCATCTCTATCCCAGGCGCAGCGCCTTCGCAAACTCAGCCAGGCCGGAGAATTGAACGAGGACACCATGCTCTCCATTATGATGGAGCAGAAGAAGCCGGAGAGGAACGACATCACCCTGTCCGGGGACAAGCTGAAAAAGTATTTTCCTCGCTCCTATTCCCCCAAGCGAATCGAAGAAACCATCTTCAAGCTTCTGGATGCCTGGCTGAGAAAGCGACAGCGTGAAAATAGCCGCTAATACCCCTTGAACCCGACAAGGTTTCTTGCCGGGGATTTTTTATGTCCAAAGGAGCATCAGTTTACCAATTGTACATCCGTAAATTCACCTACTCCGCAGAAGATGTGGACTGTAAGCTCTGTACCGAGTATGCCAGGAAAACCGGCTGCCGGCATGAGGTCTGCCCCTTTCTGGCAGAGCGAATCGAAGCCGGGGTGGTTTCCTATCAGAGTGCCATTAAAGCCATGATTCCCCGCAGGAGCATTCTTTGGAACCGCTTATCCGCTCTGCTTCAGAACTATCCCGGCTATCTTTGGGCGGACAGCCATCACAAGCCCCGGATGGAGCTGTTCAACCACCAGCTGGGATACAACAAATCCAGAAACACCCCCAGCTACTACGCCGCCATGTTCCTGCTGACTTCTAACCAAGCCCTTTTCAATCGCACCGGCAATTGCTTCTACCGCAGCGGGATTGAGTTTGGTTATGCCACGCTGGGCGGCATGTCCGCGCATAACCAGACTCTGTACGCTGCTGCCAAGGGGCTGCGAAATGCCCGGGGGATCACCGAAGCGGAACTGGCAGACCCCAACCAAATCGATGATGAAGCATTCCGGCTCATCATCAACGCCATGCTCATTGCCAAATATGGCACTGAAGTATTCAAGCTGAAAGGAGAAACCACTCATGAGCCATGACTACGCCGTGACCGACGGCCACGCCCTGCTTTCCCTCCACCGGTATCTGGAGGATGTTCGTCACATGGTCATTTTCGATGACCTGGTTGAGTACGGACACCACCGGGTTCGGCTCTATCTGCCCGATGCCGCGTTCCTGCTGCTGAAACAGGCGGAGAGCAAGGGCATCGTGAAGATCGTCCACCACGAGGAAATCATCAACGGCCTTTACACCCCGGAGACCAACCGGCAGAAAAAGGGCCATAAGCGCAAGCCCAGATAAATCAATTTTTTAGGAGGAAACCACATGAACAAGATCGAAAAATTACGGGAGAGCCTCACCACTCTCTTCCAGAGCGAGGGAGAGAAATTCTGCTGCACCCCCAATGAAGTCAGACGGCTGCTGATCACCCTGGACTATAGCAGGCTCTATCATGCCCTGTGTGATGAAGCGGAAACCGTTTTCGCCTATTGCTCCGCCGGGGCTGCCTGCTCGGTTCACCAATACCGGGCATCCAAACTTTTCTACGGCACGGCCACCCTGCTTTGGAGCGACGAGAAAGAACCGATTGAGGACAATGAGGTATCCACTTCCTACTTCCATGAGCTGTGGCTGCTGGACGATATGACCATTGCGGCCACCTCCTGTTTCCGCATGGTGGATGCGGCCATTGGCTATGTGACAGAATACCGGGAATACAAGGGGGAAGAATGGCCCGCGCACATTGCCCCGGTGAACATCCTGGAGCTGTGGCAGCACCTGGTTGACAAGTACCACTCCGATGATGATGCAGACGGCGACGATGCCCCGATCATCATCTATGAGCCCTGAGTGATCCCAAAATCTCAATAGGAATGGAGCGCTGAACGCTTAGAACAAGCTGGAGGATAACACTATGGCAGTATTTCGTATCGACAAAACCAAAAACTACACCGTGATGGCAAATTACCATCTGCGGGATACATCCCTTTCCCTCAAAGCCAAGGGGCTGCTTTCTCTGATGCTTTCTCTCCCAGAGGGATGGGACTACACCACCAAGGGCCTGGCCTGTATCTGCAAGGACGGGGTGGACAGCATCTGCTCCACCGTCAAAGAATTG
The DNA here is from genome assembly GCA_945486915.1 of uncultured Clostridia bacterium. Classification (GTDB taxonomy): domain Bacteria; phylum Bacillota; class Clostridia; order Oscillospirales; family Oscillospiraceae; genus Faecousia. The sequence goes on from CALYTP010000001.1 coordinate 46,865, forward strand.
GAAAACGCCGGATATGTCCAGCGCAGACGGCTTCGCAACGAGCTGGGGCATCTGACTGAGGTGGAGTACACAATCCTGGAAAAGCCGGTTCGTCCAGATTCCACCGAGAATCCTCCCAAAACAGGAAAAGCACCTAAACGGGAAAATCCAGTCTTGGAGAAACCAGTTTTGGGCAACCCTGTCTTGGACATTCCTGAACAGGCTTTCCCTGAACAGGGCGAACCTGAACAGGAAAATCCTGCCCAATTAAATATACAAGAATCAATTACAGAAAAATCAAAAAAAGATCGATCAAATACAGATTCATTCCTTCCTTCTGCGGAAGCGATTCCGCTGACAGACGGAAAGAAGGAAAGAGAAAAGATCAGAGCGCAGATTGATTATGATATTATGCGGGAGCGGTATGGCCGGGAGCAGATTGACGAGCTGGTGGAGATCATGCTGGAGGTTTCCATGAACCGCAGTCCCACCATCCACATTGGCAGGGAGGCAGAATACGCAACCGCCTATGTTCAGGATCGGTTCTCCAAAATCAACGCCATGCACATCGAGCGGGTATGCGACGGCATCCAGGATAACCGCACCCAGGTACGAAATACCAAGGCCTATCTTCTGGCGGCGCTGTTCAACGCCGTTTCCACGCTGGACAGTTATTACACCATGCAGGCAAATTACGATTTCGGCAGCTCGTTTTGAGCTGCTTTTTTCATGCCCGGACACCGGGAGAAAGGAATATCGTGACAGATTTCAAGATTATCCATCGGCTGGAAGTCCCGCCCTAGTAAATTTCCATTCCCTGCAAATCCACAGAAAGGAGATGATGCCCTATGCAGGAAGAAGTGGAACAGAGAGTTGTTACCCTCGTCATCAACTGCACCAAGCTGACAGAGCAGGAGCTGCGGAAGGCGCTGGGCAAATTCCTTGCCCATATCAAAACCAAGCGCCAAAATAAGCAGCCCCACGGGAAAATGACCGTCAAAAAGCTCGCCGCCCAGAATCGGGGCCTGCAGAGCGTGGAGGTCACAGACCAGAATATCGGCTCCTTCAACCGGATTGCCCGGAAGTACGGCATTGATTTTGCCCCCTTCAAGGCAAAGGGACAGGATCGGTATCTGATTTTCTTCAAAGGTCAGGATGCCGATGCCATGACCGCCGCTTTCAAGGAGTACACAGAGCAGATCGTGAATAAGAAATCCCGCCCCTCTGTCCTTGCCAAGCTGGAACGGTTCAAGGCGCTGATCCAGTCCGCCGTGGTGGATCGGACGAAGAAAAAGGAGCTGGAACGATGAAGCAGGTAAACTGGAAGAAAATCCTGCTGCCGAACCTGCCCTATGTTTTCATCGCCCTGTTCTGCACAAATCTGGGGCAGGCGGCACGGCTGGCTCCCGGTGCCGATTTCGCCGGGAAGTTCCTGCATTTCATGGAGGGGCTGTCCACCGCCTTTACGGTTCCGCTGCCCAGCTTCCACCCGGTAGATCTCTGCGTTGGTATTGCCATCGCCGCATCCATGCGGCTGGGTGTCTATGTAAAGGGAAAAAATGCCAAGAAGTTCCGCAAGAACATGGAATACGGCTCCGCCCGGTGGGGCACAGCGGAGGACATCCGGCCTTATGTTGCCCCGGTGTTTGAAAATAACATCATCCTCACCCAGACGGAGAGCCTGACCATGAACAATCGTCCTGCCGATCCCAAAACGGCACGGAACAAGAATGTGCTGATCATCGGCGGCTCCGGTTCCGGCAAGACCCGGTTCTGGTTGAAACCCAATCTGATGCAGTGTACTTCCAAAAAGTACCCTGTCAGTTTCGTTGTCACCGATCCCAAAGGCGGTATTGTCAACGAGTGCGGAAAAATGCTTCTGCATTTCGGCTACCGTCTGAAAATTCTGAACACCATCAACTTCAAAAAGTCCATGCACTATAACCCCTTCGCTTACATCCACAGCGAAAAGGACATTTTGAAAGTGGTGACAGCGCTGATCGCCAACACCAAGGGTGAAGGCAAAGCCGGGGACGATTTCTGGGTCAAGGCGGAAACCCTGCTGTACACGGCGCTCATCGGCTACATCCACTATGAGGCCCCGGTAGAGGAGCAGAATTTCTCCACCCTCATTGAGTTCATCAATGCCATGGAGGTTCGGGAGGATGACGAGGAATTTCAGAATCCGGTTGACATGATGTTCGCGGAGCTGGAAAAGGAAAAACCCCAGCACTTTGCCGTCCGGCAGTATAAGAAATACAAATTAGCTGCCGGCAAAACAGCAAAGTCGATCTTAATTTCCTGCGGCGCACGGCTTGCTCCCTTTGATATTCAGGAGCTGCGTGACCTGACCGCCTATGACGAGCTGGAGCTGGACACCCTGGGAGATCGCAAGACGGCCCTGTTCATCATCATGTCGGACACCGACGATACCTTCAATTTCCTCATTTCCCTGTGCTACACTCAGCTTTTCAACCTCCTCTGCGAGAAGGCCGACGATGTTTACGGCGGCAGGCTTCCTGTTCATGTCCGGTGTCTGATTGACGAGGCAGCGAACATCGGGCAGATCCCAAGGCTTGAAAAGCTGGTGGCAACCATCCGCTCCCGTGAGATTTCCTGCTGTCTGGTGCTGCAAGCCCAGTCCCAGCTCAAAGCAATCTACAAGGACAATGCCGACACCATCATTGGCAATATGGACACCTCCATCTTCCTGGGCGGCAAGGAGCCGACCACCCTGAAGGAGCTGTCCGCCGCACTGGGGAAAGAAACGATTGATACGTTCAACACGGGAGAGAGCCGTGGGCGGGAGGTTTCCCATTCCCTCAACTATCAGAAACTGGGCAAGGAGCTTATGAGCCAGGACGAGCTGGCTGTCATGGACGGCGGCAAGTGTGTCCTTCAGCTCCGAGGGGTTCGCCCGTTTCTGTCCAATAAATTCGATATCACCAAGCACCCCAACTACAAGTATACATCCGACTTTGACAAGCGAAACGAATTGGACATAGAGCGTTTCCTGTCCCACCGGCTCAAGCTGAAACCGGACCAGGCTTGTGCCGTGTACGATTTTTCCCAGTCCGATTGACATACAAAGATTCAGAGAAGCCAGGGAAAGCCCTTCATGGAAACAAATTTTTTTATGGAGGATTTTTAATGGCATTTTTTAATTCCGCAATTGGTGTTCTGCAGACCCTCGTCATTGCTCTGGGTGCCGGTCTTGGCATCTGGGGTGCGATCAACCTTCTGGAAGGCTACGGCAACGACAACCCCGGTGCCAAGAGCCAGGGCATGAAGCAGCTCATGGCGGGCGGCGGCGTGGCTCTCATCGGTGTCACCCTGGTGCCGCTGCTGTCCGGCCTGTTCACGGTGGGAGGCTGATATTCGGATGAAACGCTGCATTTGCCTTCTGCTGGCGGTCATGCTCCTGCTTGGTGTTTTTCCTGCGGCATTTGCTGCGGAACTCACCGACGCGACGGAATCCCCGGCAGAGGATACGCTTCTCCCCGCAGATGATCTTCCTGGAGATGCTGCGGAACCGGTTGCTGAATTAGTCAACCCGCCTGATGCTCCCACGGAGGAAACAGGCGGCACGGATTTGACTGTGGAAACACCCATAGAAGAATCCACCCCTTCGGAGGAAGTGTCCGCTCCCTCCGAAGAAACCACTGTCCCCACTGAGGAAACTACCGTTCCCGCAGAGGAACAGGAACCTGGTGAGGACGATGAAACGCTCAATATGGATGAAGAACTGCTGGAAATGGACGGCATCTCCCTTTTCGCCATGGACAGCACCCAGAGCGGCATCCTGCTGTTCAACTACACGGACAACGGCGACTACACCACCCGGCTGAATTACCAGGTGTCCTGCACCTATCAGCTCAACGGCAATGGTGCGGTAAAGACTGCCTACATCAAGAATATGGGCTGGCATTTTGCCCGGTACGGCGGCACTCCGTATCCTGACAATCCGCTGTACTGCCTGGAACCCTACCGGGATTTCGCCGCCAGTACCTCTGGCAATACCGTTGACCGGGGCGTCACCATGGAGGGCAGCGGAACCACCGCGGGCAGCAATGTCTGGTATGCGCTCCCCGCTGCTCGTCGGCAAGCCATTGGTCAGATTCTGCTGTACAGTAACCAGATGTGGAACAAGTCCATCAGTGTTTCCACCACCGCCTACGCCAACAATCCCAATGTGCCCCTGCGGATTGCCACCCAGATGCTCATTTATGAGATTGTGTGCGGTCTGCGGGACCCCAGCAGCTTTGTCCGCAATGCCACAAATGAGTGCGGCACCGCCGGGGATGTTTTCTACAACGCAGGTGCCGCCAGCGTGTCCGGCTTCACTTCTGCTTACAGCAGCCTGGAAACCAGCATCCGCTCTGCAAATCTGCTCCCCAGCTTCACCAGCATGTACAGCGGCAGCGCTCCGGTGATTACCCTGACCGGAAAGGATACCAGTGTCCTGGACACCAACGGCGTTCTGTCTGGGTTCTCTTTCACCAACGGGAACGGTGCTTCCTTTGGAAAGAGCGGGAACACCCTGTACATCACCCAGACCGGGGACATTTCCGAATCCAGCGTATTCCAAGCCACAAGAAACATCCCCTCCGCCGCTGGTTCCACCTATGACATCTGGTATATGGCGGGCTCCGGCTACCAGACCACCATTTCTCTGGCCAAGGCTTCCAGCGGCAATCTGACCGGCTACTTCCGTCTGAAAGGCGTTCCCCAGACCGGCAGCATCAGCCTGACCAAAACCACCGAGGACGGGCAGAACCTTTCCGGCTGGCAGTTTGGGATTTACGCCGACAGCGGCTGCACCAGTCTGGTATCCGGCCCGTATACCACGGATGCCAGCGGCAGGATCTCTGTAACCAATCTGAACGTGGGAACCTACTATGTCAAGGAGCTGAACCACAGGGATGCGGCGATCAATGCCATATACGCCTGCGCCAGCAATAACCCCCAGGCAGTAACGGTCACGGCGGGAGGTACGGCATCGGTCAGCTTCCAGAATAAATTGACCAGCGGCAGCGTGAAGCTCATCAAGCGCACCAATACCGGCCTTGACCTGGGCGGCTGGAGCATCGGGCTGTACACGGATGCAAACTGCACCGCTCCCGTTTCCGGCTCTCCTTTCACCACCGGGGAGGACGGCACCGTGGTGGTTGATGGTCTGACCCCCGGCACCTATTACGCCCGGGAGAATCCCACGGAGAATTCCTATTGGGACATCGATGCCGAGGTGAAGTCCGTCACTGTGACAGCGGGTCAGACAGCAGAGCTCACCTTCGTCAACACCTGCTATGGCCGCATTGAGTTCCGCAAAACCACCAACACCGGAAATCACCTGGGCGGCTGGACTTTCGTTGTCCGGGATGCCAATGGCGAAACCGTTGGCACCTACACCACGGATGACAATGGCTATGCCTGCACGGAAAACCTGCCTCTGGGTCGGTATACGGTGTCGGAGCAGGCTGCCCAGGATGATTACTGGTTGGCGGAACTGGGCTTTCACGATGTCACCGTCACCGCCGGAAAAGCAACCGTGGATGAATGGCACAACAAGGAACAGGGACTGGCCTGGTTTGTGAAAAAGACCAACACCGGCGCAGATACCGAGGGTTGGTGCATCACGATTTATTCGGATGAAGCCTGCACCCAGGCGGCAAGGGAAATCGTCACCAACCAGGAGGGCAAGGCGGGCTATTACCTGGACCCCGGCACCTATTGGGCCAAGGAGACCGGAAACCAGAACGGTCTCTTTGAAAACGAGTATTGGGTCGTTGACACCACCGTCCAGAAATTCGAGGTCAAGCCCCATGAGAATACGGAGATCGTGTTCTCCAACAATCACTGCGGCAAGCTGGAAATTGTCAAGACCATGGAAGGCTCCGGCAGCGTTGAGGGCTGGCAGTTCAAAATCACCGGCCCGGATGGTGCTGAAATCGAGGGTTCGCCCTTTGTGACGGACAGAGACGGCATTATCCAGACCGGCAATCTGCTCCCTGGCGACTATACGGTGGAAGAGCTGATCCCGGAGGACAGCATTTACTCCTGCAAAACTGAAAACCCCATCACTGTGACGGTGAAAGCGGGAGAAACGGCTCATATTCGCTTTACCAATTGCATCCGTCCTGCCCGCATCTGGATTGAAAAAGTGGACAACACCGGCAAGCATCTGGCGGGAGCGGTATTCCGGCTGGAATGGTCCGCTGACAACGGTCAGACCTGGGCCAACATTTTCTACTCCGATAAGCAGGAACCGGTGCAGGGCGGCTGTTCCAACGTCGAGCTGGCGGATGGCTGCCTGACCTCCAATGGCAAGGGAGAACTGGCATGGAACAATCTGTACCCCAGCCTTCGCTACCGGGTCACGGAAACCCAGGCACCGGAGGGCTACACCCGGCTGAAAGGTACCGCCTTCGACGATACCGTTACCACGAAAGACCTGGACGTGACCATTCGGGTGGTGAACAACCGGGGCTTCCTGCTGCCGAAAACCGGGTCCGCATCCCTGAGAGTTGTTTCCCTTGTGGGAGCAATCGCCCTGGTAGGCAGTCTGGTGGTAATCTTGTCGAATACCCGTAGAAAGAAGCACTGATGTGATGCAGAGCATCCAAAAGAAGCACCAATAACAGGAAAGCAGCCGGAAGCGCATTACTTCCGGCTGCCACTCTGCCAAGGCTGTTATTTTGCAGGGATGTATTTATCACAGGCTTCTTCCAATTTCGCAAAATTGCAGTACATGGGAAAGACCTTGCCTGATTCCTTCTGCTGTGTGTAAATCTGTGTCACCTTGGAGAGAATGCCATCCTGCTGCTTCTGGCAGAAACGGTATTCTTTTTCCAGAAGGTCGGCATATTTCTCATCGGAAAGCGCAGAGAAATCGATCCGGGTGTACAGCTCTCTGCGGACAGGAATCATCTTTTTCAAATCCAGCGCGGCGTATATCTTGAGCGCATCGGTTTCTGATATAGATTTGTAAATATCTCTTTTGCGAAGCTCAGTTTTCTTCACTTGCTCATAAACCAGATAATGGGCGGCTCCTACATTTTTCCACTTGGCGTGTTTTGGTTTTCCAGAGGTCAGCGGGATGAAGTAGGAATATGTATCAATGGTAACGATAACGCCGAGGAAAGGCTTTTGAGCATAGTCCTTTTCTTCAGTGAATTGGACTTCCGGCTCAATGCTGTTGAGATACCGCAGATAATCGGTATCGATATTGTACAAGCCGAGATTTTCAAATCTGACGTTCATATCTCTTTTTCCTCTCAAAAAAACGAGGGGACTTTCATCCCCCCGCATCGTTAACGCCCCGCACTTGGGATATAGGTGGCGGAACACCTGCTGTAACGCTTCGCACTTGGGATATGGGTGGCGAAACACCCGCTGTGAACCTTCCGGTTCACCTATATTATATGCAAGATTCCGGTAAATTGCAACCATTATTTTCGGAATATCATTGCCAAAGGAGGCAAACACATATCCATACCTTATACCACGCCAGGGATCAGCCCTGGTTTTTTCATATCCATCATCCACAATTCAAAACTACAATCTAAGAAAGGAAAAGCAAAATGAAAAACTTTACCAGAATCATGTCCCTCTTTCTGGCGCTGACCCTGCTGCTGTGTTTCCCTGTGGGGGTCTCTGCCGCTCCCTTTGACGAAGCCGTCATTGATATGGACAGAAAAGGCAGCCTGACCATCTATAAGTATGATCTGACCAACGCCGAGAAGGACGGCATTTGGGACAGTTCCTACGTATCCACCGGCGTCATGGATCAGGCGGGTGTGGTGGACATCCTGGGCGGCTCCAACCGGGCTGGAGACAACGATGCCTCCTCCGACCTGGGTAACGGTCAGACCTCCAACGGCTACGCCATCCGGGGTGTGGAATTCACCTATCTGAAAATCGCCGACATCTGCCAGTTCTCCCAAGCAGAAGAAGATGCGCCGGATCATGTTCAGGTGCTTTACGCCATTGATAAGTCCCAGGGAGAAGCCTTCCTGTCCGCCCTTGGTTTGAGCAACGGTGCCAAGCGCTTTGAAAAGGCGGATTCCCTGGATGCCGCCCGTTATTTCTATGACAGCGACACCCTCATCGATGCTCTCGCCGGTGGTCTGTCCAGCAACTCCACCGTGGTGAAAAACGCCCTGGAAAGCTATGTCAACACCCAGGGCGGCGTGAAGATGCCCCTGACCGACGGCTACGGCAAAACCGGTGCCACCGGGCTGGATTTGGGCCTGTACCTGGTGGTGGAGACCAAGGTGCCCGAAATGGTGGTTTCCACCTGCGATCCCTTCCTGGTGAGCCTGCCCATGACCTCCGTCAACGGCACCAATGCCAGTGACGGCGGCACCCGCTGGATGTATGATGTGACCCTGTACCCCAAGAACTTCACCGGTATCCCCAGCCTGGAAAAAACCCTGCGGGAACAGGTTTCCGACACCGGCAAAAACGGCGGCTCTGCTTCCAACATCAAGGATGGCTACGCCCACACCGGCACCGCCTCGGACGGGGACATCATCGACTACCAGATTATCTCTACTCTGCCCAGCATCACCTCTGAATCCACCTATCTGTCCTGCTATACCTTTGTGGATACCCTGTCCGCCGGTCTGAGCTATCTGACCGGGGATGTGAAGATGGAGCTGTTTACCGATTCTGGCTGCACCGACCTGATCACCACCTGGCGGGAAGCGGACGGGATGTTCACCGTGCGTTATAACGCTGCCTCCAACGGTGCCAACGCCATGACCATTGAAATGACCACCAGAGGCCTGACAGAGCTGAACGCCTCCAAGGTAGTCTACTCCGGCGCTTCCATGGTCAACAGCGGCTACTCTGACTGCACCATGAGAATCACCTATCAGGCGAAGCTGGACAGCGACAGCAGCGTGGTCTACGGCGACAGCGGCAACCCCAACGAGGTGGTGCTGACCTGGAAGCGCACCAGCCAGAATTATTACGATACCCTGGTGGATGATGCCCATGTGTACACCTACGGCATCGATGTGACCAAGCTGTTCTCCGATGGCAAGGGCGATTTCTCCAAGGTGGAGTTCCTGGTAAAGAACAAGACGGACAATTATTTCATCAAGGCGGAGCTGAACCAGGCGGATGGCGTTTACTATGTTGTTGGCCATGTTGCCGATGAAGCGGATGCCACCCATTTCATCCCCGTGGACAGCAAGGGAACTCCTGGCAAGGTCATTATCAAGGGTGTGGAGGATGATGAGTACATCATCACCGAGATTCGCACCGACAACGGCTACACCCTGCTGAAAGAGGCCATCACCGTCGCCATTTCCCAGAAAGCATCCTCCCAGCTCTGCGACTGCTACAGCCGGGATGCCCTGGGCCTGATTCAGAATGACCCCAGATACGCCTCCATCATCCAAGACAACGGGAGCCTCCACAATATGCCCCAGCGGCATCTGGAGCACGCCCTGCTGACCGCTGCCGCAACGGTGGACGGCAATTCCGTTTCCATGCTCTCTGACGGCAATTCCAAGAATGCGGAAGCGCCCCTGTCCGTGGTCAACACCCGGGGCTTTGACCTGCCCAAAACTGGTGACAACGGCACCATGTTCATCACCGTCACCGGCATTGTGATGATGGCCGCCGCTGGGGTGGTGATCGTCCTTGCCGCCCGGAAGAAGAATAAGCGGTAATATGACTGCCCCGGAGATTCATGCTCCGGGGCGTTCCCATAAGGAGGGAAATATGAAACGAATCACCATTATTGTCCTGTCCGCCGTGACCTTTCTGCTGGCTCTGGGACTGACCATCTATCCGGTTGTAAGTATTTATGTAAACCAGAAATACGCCTCTGAAATCTACTTCACCTATGAGGAAGCGGTGGAGCAGACGGATGATCTGACCCTGGCGCAAGCCCGGCTGGATGCCCTGCGCTACAACGAATCCATTGTCCCCGGGACGTTGGAGGACGAGGAAGCCTTCAGCCAGGAGGCGCTGGAACAGGCTGCCGGGGAGTATGACCATCTTCTGAATATCGCCGGGAACGGCATCATGGGTTATGTGGAAATCCCGGTGATTTCCGTGAATCTGCCCATCTACCACGGCACCGGGACGGATTCTCTGGAGCGTGGGGTGGGTCATCTGCTGGGTTCCTCCCTACCGGTGGGCGGGGAATCCACCCATGCGGTGCTCACCGGCCACAGCGGCATGGCAACCAGCAAGATGTTCACCGACCTGGAGCAGCTGAAGCAGGGGGACGTTTTCTATCTGCACACTCTTGGAGAAACTCTGGCCTACCAGGTGACGGAGCTGAATACCGTTCTGCCCCATGAAACCGAACTGCTGGCCGTTGTCCCCGGGGAGGACTACTGCACCCTGGTGACCTGCGTGCCCTATGCGGTGAATTCCCACCGGCTGCTGGTTCGGGGAGAGCGAATCCCTTATGAGCAGGCCGAGGAGCTGGTGGAGGAGATCACCATCGAGGAGCTGCCCACCTCCCATTGGGAGGAAAAATACCTGGAGGGCATTTTCTACGGGATCGGCGCGGCCTCCGTCGTCGGTGCGGCAATCATTGCGTTCGCTGTCTCCCGGGGCAGCCGCAGAAAGAGCCGAGGTGGGAAATATGTACGCAAGTAAGGATGGTCTGGGCTTCTGGCGGGCATTTCTTATTGCGCTGATGTTTCAACTGTTCCTGTTCGGTCTGTGCATTACCCTTTTTCCCTATGTCCGGGGCTACATTGTTGACCGGGCCATTGAGGACGATGCCAGCTCCTTCCTGGTGCAGATGGGGGAAACAGGACCGGAGGAAGTAACGGAAGGAATTGCCCCCACCGAAGAAACACAGGAAACCTTTCGTGATTACGAGCGGCTTTGGGCAGACATGACCGCCTACAACGAGCGAATCTACGCCCAGCACCAATCCGGCCTGTCCTGTGAGTATGACTATCAGCAGCCAAGCTTCGTTCTGAAAAACTACGGTTTGAGCAGTGAAATCTTTGGGGTCATCAGCATCCCCGCCATGGAGCTGGAAATGCCCATCTACCTCGGCGCAACGTCGCAGCACATGGCGGACGGCGCAGCCCACATGACTCAGACAAGCCTGCCGATTGGCGGGAAGAACACCAACGCCGTTATTGCAGGCCACCGGGGCTACAACGGAGCCAGCTATTTCCGCTACATCGACAAGCTCCAGCCCGGTGATTTGGTGACAGTGCGTAATTTATGGGACACTCTGAACTACCGGGTATCGGGCATCAAGATTATCGATCCCCATGATGTAGAGGAAATTCTGATTCAGGATGGCCGGGAGCTGCTGACCCTCATCACCTGCCATCCCTATGCCTCCGGTGGAAAGCAACGCTATGTGGTGTATTGCGAGCGGGTGCCCGATGCGCTGTAATACCAAAGGAAGGGAGAAACCTCAATGGATTTTCTGTGGGAGCAAATCACCGACTGGCTGAAAGAGGTGCTTGTAAGCGGCATCATCAGCAACCTCACCGGGATGTTTGATTCCACCAATGAGCAGATCGGGAGCATTGTGGGAGAGGTTGGTTTAACGCCCCAGGCATGGAACAGCGGCATTTTCAACATGATTCAGAACCTGTCCGAAACGGTGGTGCTTCCCATTGCCGGGGCGGTGCTGGCCTTTCTTATGACCCTGGAGCTGATTCAGCTGATTACGGATAAGAATAACCTCAACGATGTGGACACCTGGATGTTCTTCAAATGGGTATTCAAGTCCGCTGCCGCTGCTTTGATTCTCTCCAACACCTGGACCATTGTCATGGGGGTATTCGACGTTGCCCATGGCGTTGTATCCTCTGCCGCAGGGGTTATCGTAGGCAATACCTCAATTGATATAACGTCCGTGCTCTCTGGACTGGAAACACAGTTGGACGCCATGGATTTGGGCCCGCTGTTCGGGCTGTGGTTCCAGAGCCTGTTTGTGGGCATCTGCACCTGGGCCATCACCATCTGTATTTTCATCGTCATCTACGGGCGGATGATTGAAGTATACCTGGTCACATCCGTCGCCCCCATCCCCATGGCGACCATGGCCAACCGGGAGTGGGGGCAGATGGGGCAGAACTATCTTAGAACCCTGTTTTCTCTGGGTTTCCAGGCGTTCCTTATTATGGTCTGCGTGGCCATCTACGCTGTTTTGGTGCAGAACATCGGCACCTCCTCGGATGTTTCCGGTGCCATCTGGACCTGCATGGGCTATACTGTTCTTCTGTGCTTCTGCCTGTTCAAAACCGGGAGCCTGTCCCGCTCTGTATTCAATGCCCATTAAGGAGGTAATTCTATTCCCTATGTAACCGTCCCCAAGGACGTCACCAAAGTCAAAACCAAGGTGCTGTTCAACCTGACGAAACGCCAGCTCATCTGCTTCAGTGTGGCAGCAGCGGTGGGTGTGCCGCTGTATTTTCTGACGAGAAAGCCTCTGGGCAACAGCACCGCCGCGCTTCTTCTGATTCTTTCCATGATGCCCATGTTTCTGCTTGCCATGTACGAAAAGAACGGGCAGCCCCTGGAAATCATTCTGCGGAACATGATTCGCAGCATGGTGCTCCGGCCGAAGAAGCGTCCCTATCAAACCAATAATTTCTATGCCGCCGTGCAGCGGCAAGACCGATTAGACAAGGAGGTTTACCACATTGTCCGCCGAAAAGCTGTCCCTGGCCGAAAAGAAAGCGGTAAAGGTCGCAATCGAAAGAGCCAGGGGAACAGATAAAAAGGGCAAGTCCGCACAGTCCAGCATTCCCTACCAGATGCTCCGCCCGGACGGCATCTGCCAGGTCACACCCACCCACTTTACAAAGACAATCCAGTTCCGGGACATCAACTACCAGCTCTCCGACAACGAGGACAAGCAGACCATCTTTGACAGCTGGTGCGACTTTCTGAACTACTTCGATTCCTCCGTCCGGTTCCAGCTGTCCTTTCTGAACCTCACCGCTTCGGAGGATGCCTTCGTGGACAGTATTCAGATTCCCAACCAAGGGGATGAATTTGACTCCATCCGGCAGGAGTATGCCCAGATGCTGCAAAACCAGCTGGCCCGGGGCAACAACGGCCTGATGAAAACCAAACACCTCACCTTCGGCATCGATGCCGATTCCATGAAAACAGCCAAGCCCAGGCTGGAACGGCTGGAAACGGACATTCTGAACAATTTCAAACGGATGGGCGTTCTTGCCGAAGCCCTCTCCGGTCAGCAGCGGCTCCGGGTACTCCATGACATTCTCCGCATGGACACACCGGAGCCCTTTCTCTTTGACTGGAAATGGCTCCCCAAAACCGGCCTGGGCACCAAAGACTTTATTGCCCCCAGCTCCTTCTATTTTAATCGTGCCAGGGATTTTCGCATGGGGAAAAAGTTATGCCGGGTCAGCTTCCTGCAAATTCTCGCGCCGGAGCTCAGTGACCGGATTCTGAAAGACTTCCTGGATGTGGAGAGCAATCTGGTGGTTTCCATCCATGTCCAGTCCATCGACCAGGTTGCGGCCATTAAGACCATAAAGCGCACCATCACCGATCTGGACAAGACCAAGATTGAGGAGCAGAAAAAGGCAGTCCGTTCCGGCTACGATATGGACATCATTCCGTCAGACCTCGCCACCTACGGCGAGGAGGCAAAGAAGCTCCTGGCGGATCTTCAGAGCCGGAACCAACGCATGTTTCTGGTGACGTTCCTGATTCTCAGCACCGCCGACACCCAGCGGCAGTTGGAAAACAATGTGTTCCAGATGAAATCCATCGCCCAGAAATACAACTGCAACATCACACCTCTGGACTACCAGCAGGAGGAGGGGCTTATGAGCTGTCTGCCCCTGGGGCACAATCAGATTGAGATTCAGCGGGGCCTCACCAGCTCCGGCATTGGCATCTTTATCCCCTTTACCACCCAGGAGTTGTTTCAAAGCGGCGGGGAGGCCCTTTACTATGGCCTGAACGCTCTCAGCAACAACCTGATCATGGTGGACCGGAAGCTCCTAAAGAATCCCAACGGCCTGATCCTGGGCACTCCCGGTTCGGGTAAATCTTTCTCTGCAAAGCGGGAAATCACCAATGCCTTCCTGGTGACCAAGGATGACATCATCATCTGCGACCCGGAAGCCGAATACGCCGCCCTGGTTTCCCAGCTGGGCGGACAGGTGATTAAGATTTCGCCCACCTCCAAGCACCACATCAACCCCATGGACTTGAACCTGAACTACAGCGATGAAGACAATCCCTTATCGCTGAAATCTGACTTCATTTTGTCCCTGTGTGAGCTGATTGTAGGCGGCAAGGATGGGCTGACCCCGGTGGAAAAGACCATCATTGACCGCTGTGTCCGGCTGGTGTACCGGGAGTATCTGGACAGCCCCACACCGGAGAAAATGCCCATATTGCAGGATTTATATGACATGCTTCGGATGCAGGAGGAAAAGGAAGCCCAGAACATCGCCACCGCCCTGGAAATCTACGTCAGCGGTTCTCTTTCCGTGTTCAATCACCGCACCGATGTGGACATCCATAACCGGATCGTGTGCTATGACATCCGGGAGCTGGGCAAGCAGCTGAAGAAAATCGGGATGCACATTGTCCAGGACCAGGTCTGGAACCGGGTGACGGCCAACCGGTTCCACAAGGTACAGGATGGGAACTCTGCTATACAGAAAGCCACCCGGTACTACATGGACGAATTTCATCTCCTGCTGAAAGAGGAACAGACCGCCGCCTACTCCATTGAAATCTGGAAGCGGTTCCGAAAATGGGGCGGCATCCCCACGGGCATCACCCAGAACGTGAAGGATCTGCTGTCCTCCCGGGAGATTGAAAATATCTTTGAAAACTCCGATTTCATCTACATGCTCAACCAGGCGGCGGGAGACCGTCAGATTCTGGCCCAGCATTTGGGCATCTCTCCCAGCCAGCTGTCCTATGTGACCCATTCCGGCGAAGGCGAGGGCCTGCTGTTCTACGGGGATACCATTATTCCCTTTGTGGATCGCTTCCCGAAAGATACCCGGCTCTACCAGGTTATGACCACCAAGCCCCAAGAGGTCGCCTCCACATGAAAAAAGAGCCCCGTCTGAAATTCACAGACCAGGAGCTGGCGGAGAATACCCCCGTGGGTGCTGCTGCCCGAAAGGCAAAAAAGGCAGCGGAGCAAGCGGACAAAGCGGATGCCAAAATCCCCCGGCGGAAGAAACCCAAGGTGGCGCTTCACTTTGATGATGAAGTGAAACGCCCCCAGGAGGTGAAAGCGCCCAGGGAGAAAGCAAGGGCACGCAATAAGAAATTGGGGGTGGATAAACCAGCTTCAGCGCCAGCCCCGAAGCCCGCCGCGAAGAAAGTACGCCTCACCCTCCGTTTTGAGGAACAGCAGAAATCGCCGGAGAAATTCTCGCCTCATGTCCGGGATGCACCCGGAAGAATAGCACACAGCATGATTCAGAATGGTGCCCAGCCGCAGGATGATAACTCGGATGTAAGCACGGATATGGTTCAGGCTGCGGATACGGCAGAACAGCGTACCGAAGCCGTTTTCCATGACATTCATAGAACTGTCCAGCTGCGCCCCTATCGTGGTGCGGAAAAGGCAGAGCGGAAGCTGGAAAAGGCCAACTTGGGGTATCTGCAAAAGAAAGCCCAGGCAGAGCATCCTACCTCCAATCCCATTTCCAAATGGCAGCAGAAGCGGCAAATCAAGCGGCAGTATACGGCCGCAAAGGCTGGGTATAGCGGAAAAACTATAAAACATACCGCCAAAGGTGTAGAGAAAGCCGTCAAAAATACGGATAAAGCAGTCAAATTCGTCTCGGCGAGCAAAAAGCCCCTTTTGGTTGTCCTTGCTATTGCACTGCTTCTGATGTTCTTCCTGAATGTGGTTTCCTCCTGCTCCGTCATTGTGGAAGGGGTGGGCTCCGTCCTGGCGGGCAGCACCTATCCAGCCAGCGACTCTGCGCTTCTGAATGCGGAGGCGGCCTATACCGCAAAGGAGGAGGAACTGCAGCGGTATTTGGACAATTACGCCAGCACCCACGATTATGACGAATATCACTTCGACCTGGACGAAATCAGCCACGACCCCTATGTGCTGCTGTCCCTGCTTTCGGCCATGAATCCCGGCGACTGGACGGCTTCGGAGATTTCCAGAATGGTGGAGGACCTTTTTGACCGGCAGTACATCCTCACGGAATTTGTGGAGACGGAAACCCGCTACAAGACGGAAACCAGAACGGACTATGAGTACGTCTATAACCCGTATACCGGCTCCTATGAATGGCGCAGCTACACCCATACCGTCCAGGTGCCCTATGAGTACCGCATCTGCACCGTCACCCTGGAAAACAGGGATTTAAGCCATCTGCCGGTGGAAGTGCTCTCCGGCAGCCAGCTCAATATGTACGCTACCTATATGGCCACCCTGGGCAACCGCCCGGAACTGTTCCCGGATTCGCCCTATGTGGATTTGTATCTAAACAAAACGGACCAGAGCTTCGACATCCCGGTGGATGCCATTCCCTCTGACCGGGTGGCCGCCATGCTTCAGGAGGCGCAGAAGTATCTGGGCTATCCTTACGTATGGGGCGGCAGCAGCCCGTCTACCTCTTTTGACTGCTCCGGCTATGTGTGCTGGGTGGTGAACCATTCCGGTTGGAACATTGGCCGTCTCAGTGCCCAGGGCATCTGCAATGTCTGCACCCCCATCTCCGCCGCCAACGCCCAGCCCGGCGACCTGGTGTTTTTCGAGGGCACCTATGATACCCCGGGGGTATCCCACTGCGGCATTTATGTGGGAAATAATACCATGATTCACTGCGGAGACCCCATAAAATATGCAAATTTGAATACAAATTATTGGCAGAGCCATTTCTACTGCTTTGGCCGTCTGCCTTAAAGGAGTGTGAATTTTTGAATCCCAAAATCAACAAGCTCCGGGCGGAGCTGGAGAAGAACAACGAGAAAATGGAAAAGCTCCAGGTCCGGAACGCAGAGCTTCAGCAGCAGCTTCAGGAGGCGGAAAACATGGAGATTCTCGGCATGGTCCGCGCCTGTGGCATGAGTGTGGAGGAAATCGTGCAGCTGCTGAAAGCTGCAGGAGGTGGGCAGGAATGAAGCGACTGTCCCGGCTGCTGTGCCTGACGGCAGCTTTGCTTCTCTCCATTCCGTTGTGCTGCAATCCTGTCGCTGCCAGAGGGGATGAACCCGATTACATCGTCGTTATCCCTGGTGAGACCATGCCTCCTGCTACAACCCCTCAGGCTACAACCGCAACACAGCCCAATACGACAATTACTACGCTACCCACCCAGGGAACGGGTTTTACAGAAGATGGCATTATGTCAACCCGGGATCTCCTCTTTGACAAGGCTACCAACAAGCAGTACATCGTGGTGGAAACCCGGAACGGGCAGACCTTTTACATGGTCATCGATTACGACAAGCCCCTGGATGAGGACGAGGAACGGTATCAGACCTATTTCCTGAATCCGGTGGATGAGGCGGATTTGCTGGCGCTCATTGAGCAGGAGGAAACCCAGCCCATTGTTTGCAGCTGTGTGGACAAATGCTTCCTGGGCGCTGTCAACGAGGACTGCGAGCTGTGCAGGCAGAACATCCGCCGCTGTGTGGGCAAGGTGGTGGAGACGGAACCACCTACTACTGCTCCTACTGTCCAGCCGGAATCCAACAATAATCCGGCTGCGGCGCTGGCCATCCTGCTTCTGCTGGGCGGTGGTGCCGGGGCTGGCTACTACTTCTATGTGAAGAAAAAGTCCCAGGAAAAGAAACAGGGCAGCACCGACCTTTCCGAGTATGACTACGGCATGGATGACGACGATCTCTTTGACGAAAGCGAGGAAAGCGAAGAATGACCAGATTCACGAACAGTCCTTATGAGTACATGATGCGTCAGATTCCCGTTTCTGCCAAACCGTCCGTCCCTGCGCCGCCCTCCAAACCCCACCTGTGCAATGGCTGCAAGCGATACGGTGAGGGCTGCATCCACCCCTGCTACCGGGAAGTCAAAGAAACGGAGGATGAAAATGCGCCTGATCGTCAGTGAAAAGCCCTCCGTGGCTTATGCCATCGGGGCGGCTTTAGGAGTAGAGAAAAAACAAAAGGGCTATTTAGAGGGCAATGGTTATTTGGTTTCCTGGTGCTTTGGCCATCTGGCAGCTCTGGCCGATGCAGACCAGTATGACCCCAAATTCAAGAAATGGAGAAAGGAGGATTTGCCCATTGTTCCGGCTCCTTTCCAATTCCGCATTTCAGAGGAGAAACGCAGTCAGTTTGAGCTTCTGAAAAGCCTGATGCACCGCCAGGATGTGAGCGAGGTGATCAACGCCTGTGATGCGGGTCGGGAGGGCGAACTGATCTTCCGCACGGTTTATAACCTGGCCGGATGCCGCAAGCCCATGAAGCGGCTCTGGATTTCCTCCATGGAAGACGATGCCATCCGGGAGGGCTTTGCAAATCTCCGCCCCGGCGCAGATTTTGATGGACTGTACCAAAGTGCCCTGTGCCGCGCCAAGGCCGACTGGCTGGTGGGCATCAACGCCACCCGGTTTTTCTCTCTTGTTTACGGCACCAAGCTGAGTGTTGGCCGGGTCATGTCCCCGACATTGGCCCTGATGGTGCAGCGGGAAGCGCAGATTCAGGCTTTTGTCCCGGAGCGGTTCTACACCGTGAATCTGGACTGCGGCTTTTCCGCTGCATCTAACCGAATCCAAGATTTCACCGATGCAACGAAAATCGCCGATGCTTGTAAAGGTACGGAAGCAATTATCCAATCTGTGGAGCGGCGGGAGAAAACCGAGAATGCCCCCTTGCTGTATGATCTGACTACCCTCCAGCGGGATGCCAACCGGCTGCTGGGGTACACTGCCCAGCAGACCCTGGACTATCTGCAAGCGCTGTATGAGAAGAAGCTGTGTACCTATCCCAGAACGGACAGCCGGTATCTGACGGATGATATGCTTCCCACTCTGAATGGTCTGACCCGCACCGCCGCCTCCATTCTGGGCTGCCTGACACCGGATATGACGGATGCACTGAGAGTTTGCGACAGCCGCAAGGTCAGCGACCACCATGCCATCGTTCCGACACCCTCTGCGGGCACCATCAATTTGTCCGCCCTCCCGGTGCCGGAGCAGCATATCCTGAAGCTGATCTGCCGCAACGTTCTGGAAGCCACCAGTCCTGCCCATCGCTGGGAGGAGGTAGTAATGAAACTGGACTGCGCCGGAACACAGTTTACCGCCAAGGGAAAACGGATGTTGATTCTTGGCTGGAAAGCCTATGAAAAAGCGGAGGAAAAGCAAAATGTCCTTCCTGACTTGCAGGAGGGACAGCGTGTAAGAGTATCTTCTGTAACAGTCAAGGAGGGCCAGACCACCCCACCCAAGCACCACACCGAGGACACTCTGCTCTCCGCAATGGAAACCGCCGGTGACACCCCGGAAGATGCCGAACGCAGGGGGCTGGGCACTCCGGCTACCCGTGCGGGAATTATTGAAAAGCTGATTTCCTCTGGGCTGGTGGAGCGAAAAACAGCAAAGAAGTTGACGACCCTCTGCCCGTCCACCCAGGGCACCTCCCTGATTACAGTCTTGCCCGAACAGCTCCAATCTCCCCAGCTTACCGCCCAATGGGAACAGGAACTGCTTGCCATCCAGTCCGGGACGCAGGAGCCGGAAAGCTTCATGGAGGGCATCTGCGCCATGCTTCAGGAGATGTTTATGGAATACGCACCGGTAAAGGGAGCGGAGATCTTGTTTCCGTCTGCTGAGAATACTGTTGGTAACTGTCCCCGGTGTGGTCAGCGTGTGATGGAATCTCCTAAAGGCTTTTTCTGCTCCAACCAGGATTGCCGGTTTGGTATCTGGAAGAACAACCGGTTCTTTGCCGCCAAGAAAAAGGAGGTTACGGCCCAGACCGTCGTCTCTCTCTTGGAAAAAGGGGAAACAATTCTAAAAGACTGCTATTCGGAAAAAACGGGGAAATCCTACGATGCCAAAGCTGTGATGGAGGATAACGGTCATAAAACGAATTTCAGACTGGTATTTGCCCATGAATGAAGTGCCGATCATGACCCCGGAGCAATTGATCCAGGCCAGAAAGCTGATCCCCCAGAAGTGCTGCAACTACGACAAAGGACATTGCCTGGCCCTGGATGGGGACGAGCCCTGTCAATGTGTCCAGATGTGGTCTTACTCCCTGATCTGCAAGTGGTTCCATTACGCCGTCCTGCCCAATAACTGGGAGCTCTGCGCCCAAATCCATAACAATATCCCGCAAAAGCGCTGCGCCGTATGCGGAAAACCCGTCTATTCGATTTTCCACAGGACGAAATACTGCCCGGACTGCGCCGTCAAAATGCGGAAGATTAACGAGACGGAACGGCTTCGCCGAAGATACTTAAAGTCCCGCATTTAAGGCCCCAAAAGTCCAGTAAAATCAAGGACTTTTTCTGCCGGAAACCGCATTGGTAATAGAATGACACGGCAAGGGCAGAAATTGGGTTTTAAATGCGGGAATTTGCCCCCATGCGGCTTGAGATTTGGGCTGCATGGGGGCGTGTTTTTCTTGATGGATTCAATTCTGAGGAGAAGGCAGCTTTATTCTTTCAAGTCTGCAAACAGCTCATCCAGGTCAGAGTATTTTTTTACGGAAGGGTCTTTTGCAATCCTTTCAGCCTCCAGCATGGCGGCCATGGTCTCCTTGTTGGGGTAATTCAGGGAAATCTCAAAGGGGATTCTTCCTTCCCGTAGACACTGACGGACAAAGATGTTGAAGGCGGTTGTCAGATTCATACCCAGCTCACTGAACAGAGCTTCCGCCTGGGCTTTCAGGTTGCTGTCCATCCGAATGCTGATATTGGTTGTTGTGCTTGCCATTTTCTTCTCTCCCTTTCTTGCCTATATTATATGATGTTTGCACGATAAAATCAATACACTGCACAAAATTTAGCATACAATTCAAATTATATGAAAGGAGTAGCCCATGTCCGAAAAACAATCCAATAAGGAACGCATCAAAGAGATCACCGCTGGCATTGAAAAAGGCATCATGGAACTGTTCGAGAGTGACCGCTACCGCAACTACCTCACCACCATGAGCCGGTTCCACAGGTATTCCCTGAACAATGTCATGCTGATCCACGCCCAGCGCCCGAATGCCACGCTGGTGGCTGGCTTCAGCAAGTGGAAAAACAGCTTCGGGCGTCATGTGAAAAAGGGTGAAAAGGGCATCCAGATTCTTGCCCCCACCCCCTACAAAATCAAGGTGGATAAGGAGAAGCTGGACCCGGACACCAAGCTGCCCATGCTGGACGATGAAGGGAAACCCATCACCGAGGAAAAGGAAGTCACCATTCCCATGTTCAAGGTGGTGTCCGTGTTCGATGTGGCTCAAACGGAGGGTAAACCCCTGCCGCAGATTTCCTTCAGCCTGACCGGGGATGTGGCCCAGTATGAGGTTTTCATGGAAGCCTTGCGCCGGACTTCCCAAGTGCCTATTACCATAGAGCCGATGGAACCCGGCATGGATGGCTATTTCAGTCTGACGAAACAGGCGATTTTCCTACGGGAAGGCATGAGCCAGGTACAGACCGTCTGCGCCGCCATTCACGAAATGGCCCATTCCCGGCTCCACAACTATGAGAAAATGACGGAGCTGGCAGACGATGGCGAAACCATCCTTGTACCGGGAGAAAAGGACAGGAATACCGAGGAAGTGGAAGCGGAGAGTATTTCCTATGCTGTCTGTCAGTATTTCGGCATTGAAACCGCCGACAACAGCTTCGGCTATATCGCCACATGGTCCCAGGGCAAGGAGCTGAAAGAACTCCGTGCCAGTCTGGAAACCATAAACAAGACTTCTTCGGAGCTGATTTCCGGGATTGAGCAGCATTATCGGGAGATTTGCAAGGA
>CALYTP010000002.1:0-67953 GCA_945486915.1 uncultured Clostridia bacterium
CCATTTGATTGAGCGGGAAATTGTCAAGACGATTCGCCTGACACCGGAGGAGTGGAGCGTGATCCAGCACAAGATGGCGCAGCTTGGCACGACGAATTTTTCCGCATACATCAGGAAAATGGCTATCGACGGATATGCGGTCAGACTGGAACTGCCGGAACTGAAGGAGATGGTATCACTGCTCCGGTATTCCAGCAATAATCTGAATCAGCTCACCAGGCGCGTCCATGAGACTGGCAGAATCTACGATGCAGATTTGGAGGATATTCGCCAGGGACATGAACGCCTGTGGGATGCGGCGCGGGACATCCTCTCCGCTTTGTCAAAGTTGAAGTGATTTGCCGCATCCTTGCAACGATAGGGCAGGGGATGTATGATAAAGAAAAAGGAGGCATCCATATGAAACTGATCTTCAAGATCCTCACTGCCCCCATCGCTCTGGCCATTGACCTATTCACCCTTGTCTGCATCGGGCTGATTTCCTTTTCCGCATTCTTCCTCCGACTGGCCAGCGGCATTGTGGGCATCCTCGGTATCTTGGTTCTGGCTACATACTCTTTGAAAAATGGCCTGATTCTTCTGACCATTGCATTCCTGGTCAGTCCTATGGGACTACCTATGCTGGCTGTTTGGGTGTTGGAAAGGCTACAGAGTATCTCCTGCATTTTGAAAGAAATCTAATGCGTTGCTCCGGTGTCACAATAAATGGCACCGGAGCTTTTTCTGTTAAGGAGGGGTTAATTTGGCAACCACACGGCTGATGCCCCTGCACACCGGCAAAGGGCGAACAGTCGGAACAGCAATCGCAGCGATTATCGACTATGTAGAAAACCCGGAAAAAACTGATAACGGAAATCTGATCACAAGCTGGCAATGCGACAGTCGTGTTGCCGACAGAGAATTTCTGCTATCAAAACAGCAGTACATCAAGAACACCGGGCGGGTGCGAGGTTCGGATGATGTGATAGCCTACCATATGCGCCAGTCCTTCCGCCCTGGCGAGATCACCCCGGAGGAAGCAAACCGCCTGGGCTGTGAGCTGGCGCGGCGGTTTACAAAAAGCAATCATGCCTACATCGTCTGTACGCACATCGACAAAGCCCATATTCACAATCATGTGATATGGAACTCCACTGCCCTCAATGAGCGCAGTAAGTTCCGCAACTTCTGGGGTAGCACCAAGGCTCTGCGCCGCCTCAATGATACGATCTGCGTTGAGAACGGTTACTCCATCGTGGAGAATCCAAAGGGCAAAGGCAAGTCTTATGATAAGTGGCTGGGCGATCAGAAGAAACCCTCCCACCGGGAGCGTATCTGCTATGCCATTGATGAAGCGCTGGCACAGAAGCCCCAGAGCTTTGAGAAGCTGCTGGAGCTGCTGCAACGCTCCGGGTATCAGGTCAAGGGCGGCAAGGTTCCCTCCCTGCTGGGGGAAGGACAGAAGCGCTTCATCCGCATGGACACGCTGGGCGCAGGCTACACCCCGGATGATCTTCGTGCCATCATTGCCGGAACGAAAGCGCATACCCCGAAAAAGAAACGGGTCATAGATGCTCCCGTGAAACACAGTGGCAGTCTGCTGATTGACATTCAGGCCAAGCTGCAAGAAGGAAAGGGTGCCGGTTACGCACGATGGGCAAAGAACTTCAATCTGAAACAGCTTTCCCAAACGCTGATCTATCTGGAGGAAAACAATCTGCTGGACAGAAGCGTTCTGGAAGAAAGGACTGCCGCCGTCACAGCGCAGTACCACACCCTGTCTGCCAAGATGAAGTCCGCCGAGCAGCGCATGGCGGAAATCAAAGTGTTGCAGCAGCACATCATCAATTACGCCAAAACCCGCGACACCTATGTTGCCTATCGAAAGGCTGGCTACTCCAAGAAATTCCTTTCCGAGCATGAGTCTGAGATCATACTGCATAAGGCGGCAAAGCAGTTCTTTGATGAACAGGGACTGAAAAAGCTGCCCACCGTCAAGAGCCTGCAAGCAGAATACGCACAGCTCCTGTCTGAGAAAAAAGCCATGTACGCAGATTACCAGAAAGCCAGGGAGGATATGCGCTCCCTGCAAACTGCCAAGGCAAATGTAGATCGGATTCTTGGGGTACATGTTTCTGCCGAGGAGAAGGAACAGGAGAAAGATGGGCGTTGAT
Source organism: uncultured Clostridia bacterium (assembly GCA_945486915.1). GTDB lineage: Bacteria > Bacillota > Clostridia > Oscillospirales > Oscillospiraceae > Faecousia. The sequence goes on from CALYTP010000002.1 coordinate 2,154, forward strand.
GCCCATATAGCGATTTGCAAAATCGCGTAGCCGCTGGATTTTTCCAGCGTTCCCAGAACACACTTTCAGTGTTCTACGGGGATTGGGGCAGAGCCTCAACAAGCAGAAACCACCCATTTCTGCCGAAACGGAAATGGGTGGTTTTGGGCGTATGTATTACATATGCATTGCTTGCGAGTTTTGTACCAAATTTGAAAAACTGCCAGTACCAAGAATTTTAGGTATATCGTTTCGCCAAAAGTAGGGATAACAAGTTCCTTTGGATAACGATTCGTATCTGAAATGCAGTTCCTTCCCGGATCAGGAAACCGGCATGGTCAGGGTTATCACTGCTCCGTGATCGTTGTGGATGGTGACGTGCATCCTGCCCTTGCTGTAGAAATGCAGACGCAGGCAGGTGTTGATCAATCCGATATGGCCCCCAGATTTCTCGATGGAAACCATTCCGGCGTCAATTTCTTGGATGCGTTGACGAAGGTTTTCCAGCATTTCATCAGAGAAGCCGGTTCCGTTGTCTCGGATGGTCAGGGTCAGTGCCTTGTCTGTCAGTGTTCCGATGATGGAGAGTCTGCGCAGGATATTCTTGCCGTCAAAGCCGTGGGTCAGGGCATTCTCCACCAGCGGCTGCAGGGTCAGCTTGGGAACGTTGATATCATTAAGACCGTCCGGCACATCGATGATGAATTCAAGATTTTCCTCGTAGCGGGCTTTCGCCAGCAGCAGGTAATTGCGGACGTTTTCGATCTCCTCCTGGATGGTGGCCGTGCGGGAGCGGGTGTCCGTGGAGTAGCGGAGCATGGAGGCGAACTGGTCACAGATTTCGATGATTTCCAGATTGCCGCTTTCCATGGATTTGGCGGAGATAATGTTCAGGGTGTTGTAGATGAAGTGGGGATTGATCTGGGTTTGCAGCGCGCTGAGCTGGGCTTGCAGGGTGCCTTCCCGGAGGGTCAGCTCGTTGACCGCATTTTCTCTCAGGCGCAGCATCATATGGTTGTAGGCAAGCTCCAGGGCGTGAATCTCCTTATCAGTTGAAGAAGTCACCGTTTGATTCAGTGTTTGCAGAGCGGTGGAATCATTCAGCAGAATGCTGGCGGATGGGGTTCGCTGTACTTTTTTGGTCAGACGGCGGATGGATTTTGTCAGGCTGAGAGAGAGCAGTGTGATCAGCATAAATGCAGGCAGCATGATGAGCAGGGCACGCTGGATGACAGATGTACGAATTCCCTTGTTGCCCATAACAGCAAGCATGCCATCCTGTGCAAGGAAGAGATGCAGTCCCAGAGAATCAATATGGGTGTGCAGCACGTCATAAATCGACTGGGTCTCCGGGTCTGTCCAGCAGACCATCTCGTCCATAGGAATATCCAGAGGAAAGCACACTGATGTGTTTTTACTGGAATAGAAAAGCGAACCGTCATCAAAAAATGCTTGAGCCATCACTTCGTCGTTGTTGTCCACAAAGGTCATAATGTGGTCAAGGGAGCTGTATTCGTTCAATATGGCCAGGTACCCAAGTAGATTTCCATGGTATTGAACCGGCTGCACCAGACCGTAAACCTGAACTCCCTGACGAAGGGAGAGTACGTCGCTGCTGGGTGAGAGAAGGTATTCCTGGGGGGTATCACCCAGAAGATTCAAAATCTCCTGAATGTTTATGGATGATCCGTCCTTTTCCATGGAGCTGGAGAAGGATTGGCCGTTTTGATTAAAAAATGCCACACAGTAATATTGATCCACCAGCGGAGATTGATACAGCTGCTGTAGTGCGGCTGTCCTGGCAGCAACTCCCAATTTCTGATCCTCGCTGTCATCCCGGATAAACTGATTGAGGGCTGACATGAAGGAAGCATTCTCCTTCAGTGTATTCAGTGTCAAGCGCATCATTTCAACGTTCTGCTCAATATCCAGACTGATGCTGGCGCTCATATTGGTAAAACGTGCAGAGGTAAACATGGTGGCACCGTCCAGGGAGGATTGAACGGTATACGATGAAAACACTGTGGTAGCGGCAGCCATAACAATTGAAAAGAGCAGGATCATTTTTGTGCTTAAGCGCATGGAAAACACCACCCATTTTTGATGCCTCCATTATACCATAGATGGTCGGAATATCAAAGCTTAAACCGGACTGTGCCGGATTTTTCGCGGCAATGTATTGGATATTCCTATTTCAAAGTCGGATGCAGGATTTTTTCATTGAAGGGTGTTGAATCCTTTTGAGTGGATGTATTCTCACTATTTTATAATGGTACCGAAACAAGCGGATTACATTCAATCCGCACAATGAAGGAGGCAAATTATATGAAGAAAATCATTTCCCTGCTGCTGGCGCTGACTGTGATGCTGAGTCTGGCATCCACTGCGCTGGCCTATTCCGAGAAGAACCTGGAAGCCCCCAAAGCTGGTGAAGTTGTCATTGACGGCGATTTGAGTGAATGGGATACCAGCAAATGTCTGCGCATCGATTCCGACAATCAGATCATCGACCAGATTGAGCACTGGGACGGCGAAGCGGACTGTTCCGTGGAGCTGTACGCCATGTGGGATGAGGATAACCTCTACTTCGCCATGCACATTTCCGACGACACGCCGCTGGTCTACCGGGAGGGCTTCCCTCTGGACGAGCTGGACGCGGTGATTCTGTTCCTGAGCACCAACCCCGATGCCGATCCTGAGCGCACGGCCTACGAGGCCACCGACTGGCGTATGGTTCAGTCCGCCGACAAGTATAAGGATGAATACGATTTCTTCAACTACATCGACCGCAGCATGGTTGCCGACCCCATGGGCTGGGAAACCCAGGGCGAATACGGCGACGAGCAGGTGTTCGACGATTATGAAGCAGCCATTGCCACTGTGGACGGCGGCATCGTCTGGGAGAGCAAAATCCCCCTGCACAACCTGTCCAACGAACAGATTGCCCAGCTGGTTCCCGCTGCCGGCATGAGCGTGGGCTTTGACTTGTCCATCCTGGACGTGGATCTGCCTTGCCCCGGCATCCACAGCCTGCGGATGCAGTCCTCCGCCAACCTGGACGGCAAGGACCGTAGCCCCTCTGTCTACAACGTGGACGAGAACCCCAGCCTGTGGGGTACGCTGACCTTCGTTGACTGATGGAGAAGAGGGGAGTGCTTATGAAACTGAAAAGACTCTGCGCCATTGCGCTGGCGGGTGCGCTGACCCTGGCCATGCTGCCCAGCGCCATGGCTGCTAAAAATCCGAAAATGAATGCTGATGACATGGACATCCCGGCAATCCTGGAAACCACTGACGACAAGGGCACCGTCAACGTCTACCATTGGTGGACTGCCGGCGGCGAAAAGAACGCCATTGAAAGCGTGGTGGATGGCTTCAAGGATGTCTACAGTAAGATCAAGGCCAAATCCAATGCCATCCCCGGCGGTGCCGGCGGCGCGATGGTTATGAAGGTGAAGGTGCTGCAGCAGGCGGGCAAGAGCCCGGAGACCTTCCAGGCCCATCCCGGCCAGGAGATTGAGCCCTATCTCCAGTCCGACCTGCTGCTGAACTTAAACCAGGTTTGGGAATACGGCAACCTTTCTGACCGCGCACTGCCCGGCTTGGAAGAACTGTGCACTGCCTCCGACGGCAACAAGTACATCGTGCCCATCGGCATCCACAAGACCAACGTTATTTTCTATAACATCCACGTCTTTGAGGAGTTCGGCATTGAAATCCCCGATCACCAGGACATCACCTGGGAAGAGTTCTGGAGCATCTGCGACCAGCTGGCCGCAGCCATGCCGGACGGGCGTTATCCCATCGATCTGGGCGACCGGAAGGGCTGGCCCGCCAGCCAGGTGTTTGAGGACATCATGCTTGGCACCGATCCTCAAATTTACGAGGACTTCATCAACGGCAACTACAATGTTGAGGATGTGACCACCGTCCTTTCCACCTATGCCAAGCTTATGGACTATGTGGCTCCCGATCACTCCAGCCGGGACTGGTATGAGGCCTCCGGTCAGGTGGTTGCCGGCACCTATGCCATGCAGATCATGGGTGCCTGGATGCAGCCGCTGATGACCAGCATGGGCCAGGTTTACGGAGAGGACTACGGCATCTTCACATTCCCTGGCACCGACGGCTGGTTCGGCATGTGCATTGACGGCTTCGTGGTGAGCAATGACTCCGCCGATGTGGAAGCCGGTGTACGCTGGGCCTACAACGTGTCCACTCCCGAGGTGCAGACCTCTTTCTCCGCCTTGAAGGAGTCCATCTCCCCCTACAGCGACACCCCCGACGAAACCTACTGCGACCTGACCCTGGAATTCAAAAATGAACTGATGGATGAGCAGACGAAGGTGTTCCCCAGCTTCACCCACGGCACGGCACTGCCTTGGAGCGCCTCCACCAGTCTGCAGACCCAGATTCAGGAATTCGCTACCTCCTCCGACCATGACGCGGAATATTTTGCCAACAAAATTGTCAACGTGCTGAAAGAAGCCAGTGTGAAAGGAGATTGGAACCTTGTTGATTAACAAAACCTTCAAGCGCGGTCTTGCAATACTGTGTGCGGCCGCCATGGCGGGAAGCCTGCTGTCCGCTGCTGCCTTTGCGGAGGGAGAGACCTACGAGCAGCCCCTGCTGAACCCCCATTTGAAGTCCATCATTGAGGTGGATGGCTACCAGTTCATCGATTTGAACGGCAACGGCAGCCTGGATGTGTACGAGGATTGGCGGGAGGACGCCGAGACCCGGGCCGACGACCTGGTGGGCCAGATGACTGCCAGAGAAAAGATTGCCCAGATGCAGCATCCCACCTACCTACCCCGCTCCGACGGTAAGATCGCCCCCTATCTGAAAGAATACTGCGCCGACTACGGCATCGGTATGCTGCTGATTCGGGAGCTGAATAGTGTGGAGGCTGCGGCTACCACCATGAATGCCATTCAGGAATACGCGGAAGAGTCCCGGCTGGGTGTGCCCGTTCTGGTTTCCATGGACTCCGTCCACGGCTTGAGCTATGTTTCCGGCGCTACCGTGACGCCCCACAATCTGGCTCTGGCTGCCACCCGGAATGAGGAGCTGGTGACCAAGCTGGCAGAAATCGCCCGGGAAGAGCATATTGCCATTGGTGTTCGTATGACACTGTCTCCCGAAGCGGACATCGCTTCCGAGCCCCGCTGGGGAAGAGTAATGGAAACCTTCGGTGAGGACCCGGATTTGGTGACCCAGATGGTTACCAGCCAGGTCGTCGCTTTCCAGAATGGTACCGACGGTTTGAACACCGGCTCTATCGTGGCCTGCATGAAGCACTTCCCCGGTGCCGGTCCTCAGATGGAAGGCAAGGATACCTCTCCCATTATTTCCAGCGAGGAAACATTGGAAATTCACCTGAAGCCCTACAAGGCTGCTCTGGAAGTAAATGTTGCCTCCATCATGCCTTATTACTCTGTGCCTCTGGCACTGGATATGGAAAACTCCGCCATCGGCTCCAAGGCCACCCTGCAGGATTTGCTTCGGGATGAGATGGGCTTTGAGGGCATCATCCAGACCGACTGGGGCATGATCTGGGCCATTCAGGAGGCTCTGGGCACCATGACCGGCGAAGAGGTCTCCGACGAAGAAGCCATCCTCATCGGCGTGACCCAGAGCCGGGTGGACGGCATCGGCGGTGAATCCATCCGCCTGATCGACCTGATGGAGGAGCTCACCGACGAGGGCAAGATCGATGAAGCCATCCTCACTGCCGCCGCCAAGCGGATCGTGAAGGTCAAGTTCGAGATGGGCGTGTTTGAGAACCCCTACTGCGATGTGGAGTACGCCGTCAGCTTTGTTGGCAATGAGGAGAACCAGAAGGTGAATCTCCAGGCCGCCGAGGAAGCCATGACGCTGCTGAAAAACGACGGTGCGTTGCCTCTGAATCCCGACGCGGAGCAAACCATTCTGGTCTGCGGCCCCCGTGCCTTTGACATGGACTCCCTGGTGGGCGGCTGGTCCTCTGCCCAGGACGGCCTGACCATCGCGGATGCCGTCGCTGCCTACGCAGGCGAAAACACCACTGTGCTCACCGAGAAGGAGGATGTGGCTGTCATTGCGGAGCTGGCAGAACAGGCGGATGTGATCATTGTCTCCATTGGCGAACCCAGCTATCAGCATGACCCGGTATGGGGCTATGATACCCTGAACATCGTTTCCAGCCAGCAGGAGATTCTGGAAGCAGCTGTTGCCAGCGGCAAGACCGTCATCACCGTGGTTACCGGCGGCCGTCCCTACATCCTGACCTGGTGTGACGAGAACACCAATGCCATTCTGGAAGCTTACTATCCCGGTGCCCAGGGCGGCATCGCCATTGCCGAAACCCTCTTCGGCATCAACAATCCCACCGGCAAGACCCCCATGCAGTTCCCTCGGGATATGGAATCCGTGAACGCGCAGGAGGGCGACGTGTCCTTCGACCTGGAGAACCCCCTGTATGATTACGGCTGGGGCCTGAGCTACGAAAAGTAAAAATAGGCAGCAAACAGGGGCAGCCGTGCCTGCCCCTGTTTTTCTGAAAGGAATGGAGGCTCCGCCTATGGAACAAATAACAGAATTTTTTGAAAACTTCGGCTACATGACTTTTTCCAACAGCCAGCTCTGGCTGATTTTCGGGGTCGTGGCGGCCATCCTGCTTTGTTATCAGCTGGCAAAGCGCTTCGCCCCTGCTGTAACGGCACCGGTGAGCACCTTTTTGGACCGGCATCCGCTGATCTGGATCTGCATTCCGGCGGCGCTGCTGATCTACTTCGTCTATGTCTCCCTGGGCTGGAACCTGTGGGTTTCCGTGTCCGACTGGGAGGAGGGCGTGCTGGAAGCCAGCTATGGCTGGGGCGGCTTCGGCAACTACGTCAAGATGTTTTCCAGCCCCAATTTCTGGCCGGCACTGAAAAACACGCTGCTGTTGTTCTGCCTGATTCCCCTCTGCCTGCTGCTGGGCTTAGGCCTGGCACTGCTGATGGATCAGGGACTGAGAGGAACGGCGGTGTTCCGCACCCTGATTTTGCTGCCCTTTGCTCTGTCCTTCGTGGTGACGGGTACGGTGTGGGCATATATGTACCGGCCCACCGGCGGTGTGCTCAATTCCTTCCTCAGTATTCTTGGGGTGGATGTGGCTGCGGCCATGAAGGAGGGAAAGCTCATGTGGGCTTCCTCCAATTCCACCATCATGCTGTCCATCATCATTGCCATGGTGTGGCAGTTCTCCGGCTATGTGGCGGTGATTTTCCTGGCGGCCATCAAGAATGTGCCCACCAACATCCTCAACGCCGCCAAGCTGGACGGTGCCTATATGCCCCGGATTTACTGGAAGCTCATCATCCCCCAGCTGAAAGGCGCCATGGGAAGCTGCATCACCATTCTGGCCATGTACGCCTTGCGCTCTTTTGACTTCATCGTCTCTCTGGTGGGCTACACCACCTCCTCTGCCTGGACGCTGCCCATCTGGATGTACAACGAGGCCTTCCAGAGCAACAATTTCGCCTACTCTGCGGCAATCAGCTGCTTCCTGCTGGCACTCGTGCTGGTGCTGATCCTGCCGCTGACCTATTGGACCAACAGGAGGAGTTAAGATGCAGGACAATATGAATCTTCAGCGCACCAAAGCCGCCCAGCAGGCCCAGACCATCCGCATCCGGCCCAAGTGGCACATGACGGCGCTGCACATCCTCTACTATGTGATCATGGTGGCTTTCCTGGTTTTCTACATGCTGCCCTTCTGGGGAACGGTGATGACCTCCTTCAAGACCAACAGCGAGGTGATGACCACAACACCCATTGCACCCCCCAGCCAGTGGACGTTGGAGGGCTATGCCAGCGCCATGGAGGAGCTGGGCCAGCCGCTGCTGACTTCCCTGTTTGTAACGCTGCTGGGCGCTGCCGGTTCCGTGTTTCTCGGCTCCATTTGCGCCTATGCGTTAAGCAAATGGAAATTTCGGCTGAACAACGTGTTTTTCATCGCTCTGGTGGCGGCTACCTACCTGCCGTTCCAGGCCATTCTGATTCCGCTGCTGCAAACCATCAATGCCCTGGATCTCTACGATAACATCTGGGGCCTGGTGCTGGTACATTCCGTCTTCGGTATGCCCATGTGCACCGTGATGATGCGGGGCTATTACGCGGATGTGCCGGATGCGCTGATTAAACAGGCCATGATTGATGGCAACGGAATGTGGCAGATTTACCGCAAAATCGTGGTGCCCAACACCAGGATTGCCACCATTACCGTGTTCGTCTTCCAGTGTACATCCATTTGGAATGAGATGCTGTTCGCCTTGGTGCTGGGCGGCTACGATTCCAAGCCTGCAACCATTGCCCTGAATGAGCTGGCCGGTACCATGGCTGCCGAATTCAATGTGCAGATGGCTGGTTCCCTGATTCTAGCCCTGCCGGTGCTGGTGCTGTACATCTTCATGGGCAAGTACCTGATTTCCGGCCAGATGAGCGGTGCCGTTACCGCATCCTAAGCATTAAGAAAAGGAGAGAACGATATGAAGCATTCTTTTCGGAAGATAACAGCTCTGGCGCTGGCTGCGGCGCTGGGCCTCTCCGCCCTTCCTGCAATGGCAGAGGACGTGCAGCAGCCCCAGCTGGAAGCCAGAGTAAAAAACATCATCCAGGTGGACGGTCTGTCCTTCAAGGATTTGAATGACAATGGCACCCTGGACCCTTATGAGGACTGGCGGCTCAGCGCCCAGGAACGGGCAGAGGATCTGCTGAGTCAGATGACTGCCGAGCAGAAGGCTGCCCAGATGGTGCATCTGACCCTGGTGAGCAAGAAGGACAGCTGGTTCAGCGGCAGCAACGTGGGCTTTGCGCTGGTGTATGAATATGTATTCGACTCCGCCGCTGATGCCGCTGCCAAGACCAACGAAATTCAGGAGCTGTCCGAGGCCAGCGAGCTGGGCATTCCTGTGATTTTCTCCATGGACACCGAAGCCGGTGCCGCTTTCATCAGCGACGCCACCTTCCTGCCGGACGAGATCAACCAGGGCGCTGCCAACGATGCCCAGCTGGTGCGGAAGCTGAACGAAGTTCTGAAGGAAGAACTGATGGCCACCGGCATCCGCATGGCCCTGTCTCCCGATGCCGACCTGATTACCGACCCCCGGTGGGGAAGAAACCAGGAGTGCTACAGTGAGGACAGCGAGGTAGTGCAGAGCCTGATTGTTGCCGCAGTGGAAGGCCTGCAGGGCGGAAATGAGCTGACACCCGATTCCGTCATGGCCACCGTAAAGCACTTCCCCGGTGCGGGCGCGCAGACGGATGGTGTGGACGGAACGCCCCTGACCATTCAGGAGGACACCTTGGAGCTGCATCTTGCCGGGTTCAAGGCTGCCATTGAAGCGGGAGTCGCCGCAGTCATGCCCTATGGCTACTCCACCGTTCCTGTTTTGGGCGGCGATGCGGTAGAAAACTCCGCTGACCAGTCTGCGGCGGTTATGACTGACCTGCTGCGGGGTGAGCTGGGCTACACCGGCATCATTCAGACCGACTGGGGTCTGAACTTTGTGGGTGCCACCCTGGCCGGTGCGGACATCCTGGGCGGCATGGGCGTTCGCTCCACCGCTATGTTGGTAGATGAGGTGGACGAGGAGCGGCTCACCGATGCCTGCCGCCGGATTCTTGTGGCCAAATTCCAACTGGGCATCTTCGAGAACCCCTATGTGGACGAAACTGCTGTCTACGATGTGGTGGGCAGCGAGGAACACAAGGCCATCGCCAAAGAGGCCGCCGCCAAGTCCTTCACCCTGGTCAAGTATGAAAACGCCGCCCCCCTGGCCGGACAAAAATTGGTGGTGGCAGGAGAGCTGGCGAAGAATGTCCGGGCGCTGAACAGCGGCTGGACCGCCAAGGAACCCATCGAAATTGAGGGCACCACCATTCTGGATGCCATTGAAGCCAAGGCAGGGGAAGTCACCTATTTTGAGACTGCCGCCGATGTCACCGGCGACCTCACCGGCACCACCGCCATTGTGGTGGTGGGCGAGAAGAGCGGCACCCATGACCCCGAGTGGACGGCTGCCAATCTGGAATTCCCCGAAGAGCAGGTAGAGCTTGTCCGCACCTTGAAAGCAGCCGGTGCCAACGTGGTTTCTGTTGTGGTCATGAACCGGGCTTATGTGCTGACGCCCATTGCGGAAAGCTCCGACAGTGTTCTCATTGTCTACCGTCCTGGCATTACCTGCGGGGCAGAAGCGGTGGCGGAGGCCCTCTTCGGCGAAACGCCCATTACCGGCAAGCTGCCCTTCCAGATTCCCGCCTCCATGGAGCAGGTGAATGCCCAGCGGGAGGATCTGCCCAAGGATCTGGAAGCACCCCTGTATGACTACGGCTTTGGCATCGATGCGGAAGCCTTCGGCGCTTAACGGCACCCACAAGAGAGGAAAGGTGAGCATATGGCTTCCATTACCATCAAGGATATGAGCGTATCCTACAACAAATGTAAATCCTTCGTGCTGGACAAGCTGAATCTGGAAATCAAGGACGGGGAATTCTGCGTGTTTCTTGGACCCTCTGGCTGCGGCAAGTCCACTGCCATGCACTGCATCGCAGGACTGCTCCACCCTGTAAACGGAGAAATCCGCTTCGGTGACGAGGTGATGACCTCCGCCAATGGGAAGGGCAAGGACAAGACCTTCGTCCCGCCTCAGGAGCGAAACATCGCCATGGTGTTTCAGGAGTATGCCCTGTACCCCAACATGACGGTGCGGGAGAACATGTCCTTCGCCCTGAAAACCAAGAAGGCACCCAAGGACGAGATCGACAAACGGGTGAACTATATGGCAAAGATGCTGTCCATCGAGCAGCTGCTGGATCGCCGTCCGGCGGAGCTCTCCGGCGGCCAGCGCCAGCGTGTTGCCCTTGGCCGTGCCCTGGTGCGCGACCCCCAGGTATTCCTGCTGGACGAGCCCCTGGGCAACCTGGATGCAAAGCTCCGGGACCAGGTTCGTTATGAGCTGAAAAAAATTCAGGAGCAGTTGGGAATTACCACCATCTACGTCACTCACGACCAGACCGAGGCCATGACCATGGCCGACCATATTGTTCTGATGAAGGATGGTCACATTATGCAGCAGGGAACCCCCAATGATCTTTACGACCATCCGGCCAACGAATTCGTGGCGGGCTTCCTGGGAACGCCCCAGATCAACATCTTCCCCTGCGAGGTCAAGGGCGATACCCTGGATGCCGGTGCCTTCCAGCTGACGATTCCCGACCATCTGAAGGCCTGCCTTGCAGCCTACGCCGGCAAGAAGGTGGATCTGGGCATCCGTCCTTCTGACTTTGAGCTGGCCAGGGAGGGGGTAAACGCCATCGCCGCCCAAGTGGATTCCATTGAACCGTTGGGTGATGCCTACCTGATTTACGTCCGGGTGGGGGAGAAGGTGGTGGTGTTCAAGTACACCGGAGAAACCGCTCCCCGGGAAAAGGAACTGCTGCTGACGCCCAATATGGCAAAGCTCCACCTGTTTGACCCCCAGACGCAGAATCGGATCAACGCATAATAATGAATACGCATCCCGGGGGAAACCCCGGGTGCGCTTCCATGAGTGCCCCGATTGGGACATTGACGGAAACGCATTTACAAGGAGGAAGAGAATATGGATGAAAGGAAACTGCTGCTGGAAACCCTCTGGGAAATCAAGGATGATGTGGATTTTGAGAACGAAACCGCTCTGATTGACGACGGCCTCATTGATTCTCTGGCACTGACCCAAATCATTGCCGCATTGGACGATGCCTTTGACATCCGCATCGTCACCGGAGACATTGAACCGGAGAACTTCAACAGCGCCGACGCCATGCTGGAGCTGGTGCACCGCTGCCGGAGAAAATGACCATGGGCAGCGTATTGGACTATCTGGAGGCTGCCGCGGATTCCGTGCCGGATGGAACCGCCTTCGAAGCTCCGGGTGAGTTTCTGACCTGGTCCCAGACCCGGGAACTGGCAAAACGGATCGGAAGCCATATCGCCAAACGGGTGTGTGCCCAATCCCCGGTGCTGATCCTCATGGACAAGCGTCCGGCCTGCGTTGCGGCGATGCTGGGAGCGGTGTACGCTGGCTGCTTCTACACACCCATGGACGCCGCCATGCCCCTGGCCAGGATGGGCCTGATTGTCCAGGTGCTGAAGCCGAAGCTCATTCTATGCGAGGAAAAATATGCCCAGACAGCCGCTGCCCTGGCTGGCGGTGCTGTAGTCTGTCTGCTCCCCGAGATCGAAACAGCTGCGGATGACTGCTTACTTTCCGAACGCCGGGCAGAGCACATCGATACGGACTTATTATATGTGCTGTTTACCAGCGGTTCAACGGGGGTACCCAAGGGGGTGTCCATCGCCCACCGCAGTGTGATCGACTTTGTGGAGTGGGCCTGCTCCGCGCTGGAGCTGCCGGTGGGAGTGCGGTTCGGAAGCCAGGCACCCTTCTATTTTGATAACTCCGTGTTGGATATTTTCTGTGCCATGAAGCGCTCGGGCAGCCTCTATCTCATTCCCCATGGGGATTTTCTCTTTCCCAAGCGGCTGATGCACACCCTGGAAGAGGCTCGAATCGACACCATTTTCTGGGTACCCTCTGCGCTGACCTCCCTGGCTAATTCAAATCTGCTGGTTCCCGGCTGCCTTCCTTCTCTTCGACGGGTGTTCTTTTGCGGGGAGGTGATGCCCTGCCGCACCCTGAACCTCTGGCGGAAGGCGCTGCCCCAAATCGATTATGTGAATATGTACGGCCCCACGGAGATCACCGATGTGTGCGCCTGGTATCGGGTGGATCGGGAATTTGCCGATTCCGACAGCCTTCCCATCGGCAAACCCTGTGCCAACACAAGGATTTTGCTCCTTGACGGAGAAATCTGCGTCACCGGCACCTGCCTTGCCAGAGGCTATTACAACGCGCCGGAGAAAACAGCGGCTGCCTTCGTGCCCAATCCTCTGCGGCCTCAGATTTCCGAAACCATCTATAAGACCGGGGATTTGGGTGAATGGAATGACTGGGGAGAATTGATGTTTCTCGGCAGGAAGGACAGCCAGATCAAGCGAAACGGCTACCGCATTGAGCTGGGAGAAATCGAGTGCGCCCTGAACGCCTTGGAGCATGTAGAACTGGGCTGTTGCTGGTATGAACCCCAGACCCAGCGCATCATCGCCGCGTATACCGGCGATGGGGAGCCGAAGGTATTGGCAGCGGCCCTGAAAACGGCACTGCCCAAATATATGCTGCCGGATCAATTGCTGCACCGGGAAAAGCTACCCAGAACCCTCAGCGGGAAGATAGATCGAATGGCACTGCGATCTGAGGTGGAACATGAGTATTCTGTCCATTGAATTCCTGATTTTTGTGGCGGTGACGGTACTTTTTACCTATGCGCTGCCCATCCGGCTGCGTTGGATCTCTCTGCTCGCCGCAAGCCTTTTCTTCGTTGCCTGTTCGGGCTGGCACAGCATCGCGCATTTGAGCGCCATTGCTCTGCTGACCTGGCTGGGCGGACTGGGATTGAGAGCAGCGGAAAACAAGAGCCTTCTGCATCGCAGATTGCTTCTGGGGCTGCTGCTGACCTTGGATTTTGGCGCCATGGCCTTTGTCAAATATACCCCGGCAGTGACCGGGTGGGTGAATGCACTTGCCAAGGGAGAGCTGCCGGTATGGGAACTGGCTGTGCCCCTGGGCCTGAGCTATTTTACCTTCCAGTCGGCGGGGCTTCTCATTGATGTCTATCGGGGCAAGGCCACAATACCCTGTAACCCGCTCAAGCTCTGGCTTTTCGTGGGTTATTTCCCCCAACTGGCCCAGGGACCGATTTCCACCTGGAAGGAGCTGGGCGGCCAGCTGCTGACGGGGCACCGTCTGGAGCCGGAGCAAATCGTATCCGGGTTTCAACTGATGCTGTGGGGCTATTTCAAGAAGCTGGTCATTGCCGACCGGCTCCTTCCCATGACCTCCGCAGTGCTCACAGAGCAGCCACTGCCGGGCTGGCTGGCGCTGGGGGGTCTTGCGTTTTATGCGGTGCGCCTGTATGCCGATTTTTCCGGCGGGATGGACGTGGTGCGGGGCGTGTCCCGGATGCTGGGGATCGAGCTTCCCGAGAATTTCCGGCGGCCCTTCTTTTCTCAGAGCGTGGCGGAATACTGGCGGAGGTGGCACATCACCCTGGGCGGCTGGTTCCGTGTCTACCTGATGTACCCTCTGACCACCAGTTCCCTGGGAATCGGGCTGGGGCGCAGCGCCTCCCGCTATCTTGGAAAAAAGGCCGGGCGTATACTGCCCACTGCGTTGGCTACGCTATTGGTGTTTCTTCTCATCGGCATCTGGCATGCTGCCAACTGGAACGCAGTTGTCTATGGCGGCTATTTCGGAATTCTGATGGCTGCGTCGATGCTGCTGGAGCCCGTATGGAAATCCATGAGCCGAACCTTGAATCTGCCGAAAAACGGCTGGATGAAGGGATTTCGGCTGCTGCGTACCTGGCTGCTGGTCATTGCTGCCCAGGCCTTTGCCTTCACCACCAGTCCAAAGCAGGGCTTTTCTATTCTACGCCAGGTCTTTGGAAGCTGGAGCTTAACAGGCTTTGCCCAGCGGATGACGGCTATCATGGAGGCCAGAGAATGGATCATCCTGGGTGTGGCCCTGCTGGTGCTGCTGGTGGTGGATCTGCTTTGTGAACACAAGGTAGATGTGTGCGGCAGACTGGCAAAAGCATCGTTTTGGGTGCGCTGGCCAGTGCTGCTGGGATTGATCCTGTCCATTCTCATCTTTGGTGTTTACGGAGCAGGCTTTGATAGCGCGGCGTTTGTTTATGCACAATTCTGACAGAGGGGGGAACACCATGGCGAGGCATGCTGCCACGCGGAGAAGAGCGCTGGCGGGTTTTGGAATACGTATTTTGTGTTTTTTTCTGCTGACGGCGCTGCTCGTGAGCTATGCCACCTATGTGCTCACCCCAAAGAATGATTACGGCATCTGCAGCATGGTGAATCTGTACCGCCAACCGGAAAACACCGTGGATGTGCTTGTTGTGGGCACCAGCATGGTGTACGCGGGAGTCAATACCAATGTGCTGTGGTCAGAATACGGCATTGCGGCCTATGATCTGTGCAGTGCGGAACAGCCATTTTGGGTCAGCTACTATGTGATCCGAGAGGCACTGAAAACCCAGCATCCCAAGGTGATTCTGCTGGATGCCAAGCCCTCCATCTACAAAAGAGATTATTCCAAAAGAGGCCGCACGATTTTGTCCACCTACGGCATCAAAGGACTGGATAACCGCATTGGTGCGATTATGGCCTGTGTGGAAAATCCCTCTGATGCTTTGGATTACATTCTGGGGCTTCCCCAGGTACACAGCAATTACGAAACACTGACCTGGCACGATTTTTCCTTGCCTCCGGATAACGGCGGGCGCGGCGCGAACTGGAAGGGCTATATTGAAATGGATGCCGTGGAGCATCACCAGAGGCCGTCGTTGGTGTGGACAGGCACCAAGCGAAATCTGAATGACCGGGAAGAGGAATATGCTCGAAAGATTTTTGAGCTGTGTCAGAGGGAAGGAATCGAATTGATGCTGATTGGAATGCCAAATCCCGATTATTCCAACGACCATATGTACTACAACGCTCTGTGGGCGGTTGCTGCAGAATACGGAATTGGCGGAATCAACTACAACGATCCCAGTTTGCGTTTTGGTCTGCGCTATTCCTCGGATTTCGCCGATTGGCAGCATTTGAACGTGAAGGGAAGCATGACCTTTTCCAAAAAACTGGGAGAGGATTTGGTGGAACGGTTTGATTTACCGGACCGGCGGGGCGATGAAGCTTTTGATTCTTATGAGAAAACGGCTGCCGCCTGGTATGAGCAGCTTCCATCCTTTGAATCAATAAATAAACAAGGAGCGTGAACACAATGTATCCTAACATGTTGTGTTATCTGGAACAGACAGTTATCCGAGTACCGGATAGAAGGGCTTTTTACGATGATCGGGAGGCTCTGACCTTTGAGGCGATGATGGAAACCGCACAGCGCATCGGAACGGCCCTGGCCGCCATCACCACACCCCGCACGCCGGTTGCCCTGCTGATGGACCCCCGGAGCATCCGAAACATTCCTGCCATCTTTGGCGCATTGTATGCCGGCTGTGCCTATGCGCCATTGGACATTGCCATGCCGCCGGAACGGCTGAACCAACTGCTGACTCTGCTGGAACCGTCGGCAATATTAGCCGATGATAAGGGCATGAAGGCAATCCAGACATTGGATATCGAAAGAACGGTTGTGTGCTATGAAACCGCCGCAAATGGGCAGATCGATGCCCGGCTGCTGTATGAGATTCGCCGGCAGTCAAGCGTGTATGACCCCATGTCCATTCTGTACACCAGCGGTTCCACGGGCATTCCAAAAGGCTCCATTCAGACCCATTTCAGCTACATGCACTGGATGGAAGCCACCATCAAGATGTACGGCTTTGATGAGTATGTGGTTTTTGGCAACCAATCTCCCTTTTTCTATGCCAATTCCATCATCGACATTTTCCCGCCGGTGGCGCTGGGAGCTACGGTCTATCTGCTGCCGGCAGGTGTTCTGACCTTTCCTCGCAAATTCATCGAATGCCTGCGGGAGCACCATGTAACGGAGCTGACCATGACACCCTCCAGCTTCATTGCGGCGGTAAACGTGCTGGAGCCGGGCTGCCTGCCAGAGATGCGCTGGCCCCTCATGTCCGGGGAATCCATGCCCTGGGCCCCGCTGGAAAAGTGGATGCGGGCAACCCCCAATGCGGACTGGTGGCATTTCTACGGCTCCACTGAGATGTTCTCCGTGGCCGTGGGCAAGGTTGCGGGGTCTCCAAAGCCCGGTGAGCGGCTGCCGGTGGGAAAGCCCTTTCCCATGACCCATATTCTGTTCGTGGACGAAGAAGGCAATGAGGTTCCGCCGGGAACACCGGGGGAAATGCTGGTGTCCAGCCCCTGGGTATCTGTGGCCTATCACCGGGACCCGGCTCGGACACAGACAGCCTGGGTGGTTGACCCACTGGGTAAGGGATGGCATGAGCGCTTCTATCGCGCCGGAGACATAGGTTTCCTGCGCCCGGATGGACAGCTGGTGGTGCTGGGCCGCAGAGATACCCAAATTAAGCACATGGGCTACCGCATGGAGCTGGGAGAACTGGAGGTTGCCCTTTGCTCCATTCCCGACTGGGAAGACGGATGCGTGCTGTTTGCCAGTGAGACGGGGAGAATCTGGTGCTTCTATACCGGCAGTCTCGCGGAAAAGGATATACGCCGGGAGTTGAAGACAAAGCTGGCTGCGTATATGCTGCCGGATGTGTTTGTGCATTTACAGGAGCTGCCCCACACTGCAAGCATGAAGCTGGATCGGGGCACGCTGAAGGCGATGATGAAGGAATCATGAGAAAATACTTACTGACACTGACGTTGCTGCTGGCATCCCTTTTCTGGGTGGTGCCGGCGGAGGGCGCCACATGGTCGGGACTGGAATGGAACGGCGATATTTTGGGAAGCCTGGGGACTCGGAACTGCGACATTGTGCAGATCGGACGGGAACCGGCCCGAACGGATTCCATTCCCTTTGAAAACACGGCAGCGGCCATCACCGCTGCCGTGAATTACGATAAGTCCCTTTCTACCTATTATCTCTTGCTCAGCCAGACCCAGTGGCAGTTTTCCTACTACGAAAGTCCCGCAGCCTTTGATGCTGGAAAGGATACCGACTTTTGGCAGGAGGATTTCGACGACTCTCATTGGAATGAAATCTTCGTTCCCTCCGTTTGGCAGACCCAGGGCTATGACCATCCCATCTACACCAACACCACACAGAAATTCGCAAAGAATTTCGGAAATGAGAAAATCGGCTATCCCCGGGATCTGCCCAAGGCCCCCACGGTCTACAATCCCGTCGGCCTGTACCGGCATACCTTCGAGATACCCGCCGAATGGGAAGGACGCAGGGTGTACCTGGATTTTGAAGGAGTGAATTCGGCGTTTTATCTGTGGGTGAACGGGATTCAGGCGGGCTATGCCGAGGATTCCTTCACCACCGATGAATTTGACATCACGGACTATGTGCGTTTTGGCGAGGAAAATACCATCGCCGTCAAGGTGTTTCGCTGGTGTGACGGCTCGTGGCTGGAGGACCAGGACTACTTCGACCTGTCCGGCATTTTCCGGGATGTGTACTGCTACGCCGCGCCCCAGGTGCGGGTGCGGGATTACAGCATTGTCACCGACTTCGACAGCACGTTCATTGACAGCACACTGAGCGTGGAGGTCCTGGCGACAAATCATACGGTCAGGGAGCAGACAGCCGAAGTGGCGCTGCACCTGTTTGATGCGGATGGATTGGAGATGGCGCTTGCGGATGCGTGCCTGAATGCGGCGATTCCCGCCGGGGAAGAAGCGACACTGGCGTTTGAAATTCCCGTTTCCGCGCCCCGCAAGTGGAGCGCCGAGGACCCATATCTGTATACCCTGGTGCTGGAGGAGCGCACGGAGGCGGGAACGGTGTATGAATCAGTGCAGGTGGGCTTTCGGAAGATCACCTACAAGACCACGGATTCCGGTTGGTATGAAGGAGCGACAGACGATGCCGATTTGATTCGCATCAACGGCGTCCCCATCAGCTTTCGGGGGGTCAATCGCCATGAGACCCATCCGGCATATGGTTATGCCCTGACCCGGGAGGTGATGGAGGAGGACGTCCGCATCCTGCTGGAGAACAACATCAACGCAGTGCGCACCTCCCACTATCCCAACAGCCCCTACTGGTACTATCTCTGTGACAAATACGGCATCTATGTGGTGGACGAGGCCAATGTGGAATGCCACTCCAATATGATCTACGAGAATGAGCGAATCACCGATTATTTGAGTGCATCGGTCATTGACCGGGAATATAATATGATCCGTCGGGATCGCAACCACCCCTGCGTTGTGATGTGGTCGTTGGGCAACGAGTGCAAAAACCCGGAGATACTGAAAACCATTCTGGTACAGGAGTATCCTGATCCGGAAGGGAATACTCGGGTGCTCCACGCTGAAACCGCCGACCGTCCATGGCATTATGAACAGGCCAGACTGATGACGGAAACCGGTATAGATGTGTATTCCGGGATGTATTCCCGGGTAGAAGAAGTGACGACTTATGGCGAAGCGGATGCGGACCTGCCCATGATCCTGTGCGAATTTGAACATGCCATGGGCAATTCAGAGGGCAATTTCGACGAATACCAGGCAGCTTTTGACACCTTCCGTAATCTCCAGGGTGGCTTCATCTGGGATTTCATCGATCAGTCCATCTATGCCGAAAGCGAGGACGAAACCCTCTATTTCGGCTACGGTGGCGACTTCGGCGAGCGGGTACATGACAACAATTTTTGTGCCAATGGGTTACTTCTGCCGAATCGCAGGGTGCAGCCGGAGATGGCTGAGGTGCGCTATCATTATCAGCTGGTCAAATTTGAGAATGCGGATGCCTCCCATGGAATCGTGAGGGTGAAAAACTTCTTCCTGTTTACGGACATTTCCGAAAAATATGAGCTGCGCTGGACGCTATTGCGGGACGACACGGTCCTTCAGGAGGGAATTGTGGAAGCGAATCAACTGCACATTCCCTGTGTGGATGCTGACACAAATCAGCCGGGAAGCGCCGAAATTCAAATCCCCTTTGTCCTGCCCGACGAGGCGCTGGGTGCCGGCTGCGAGTATTTCCTGAACCTTTCCCTCTGCCTGCGGGAAGACGACGGCTTGCTTGCGGCGGGTTTTGAGATTGCGGGGGAGCAGTTCCAAATCTATCCGGACGCAGTAGATGCACCCTGGGAGGCCCAGGAATCTGCCCCTGTACGTTTGAGCCAGGAAGGAAACCTGGTCTATGCGGAAGCACAGACTCTGCGGGTGGAATTTGATAAAACACTGGGAACATTGACCTGCTGCCAGGGAATGGACGGTGAAGGCCGATGGAGGGATTTGCTGACACCGGGCCAGGGACCCCAGGGTGATTTCTTTCGGGCCAGTACCGACAATGACCGAGCCTTTGGCGCAGGATTGAATATCTTCATCGGTATGTGGCGGGAGAAGGGCGAATACCGGGTCAATTGCTTTGAAACGGCTGAAGCCTCTGACGGGAGTGTTGTTGTAACCGTTGAAGGCGTCTATCCCGATCTGAATGATTTGGCACTGAACGCCACCTATACTCTTTACGGCGGCGGATACCTGGCGGTGGATGTGGAAATTTTTCCTAACTACAATGAGCAGCTGGTCTATCTGCCGGTAGCCGGTATGACTATGGAGGTGCCGGAGGAGTTTGAACAGCTGACCTGGTTCGGCAACGGCCCGGAAGAAACCTATATCGATCGATACAAGGGAACCCAGGTGGGACGATGGCAAACCACGGTAACGGACAATTTCTTCCCCTATGTCCGGTCTTCTGAAACGGGCAACCACATCGGTACCCGTTGGCTGACTCTGACGGATGAAATGGGATTCGGTCTGATGGTTGCTGCGAAAGGAGAGGTAGTGGAGTTCAGCGCCTTGCACTACACGGCACAGGAGCTGGACAGGGGAGTGCATCCCTATGAGCTGAATGCCACAGATCAGACCATCCTGCGGGTGAATGCCATTCAAATCGGCATCGGTGGAGACGACAGCTGGAGCCGTATTGTCCCCCATGAACAGTATCTGCCCCACGAAGCCCAGTATCGCTACGGCTATATCCTAGGGTCGGTGGATGCAGACGAGGAACCGATGACCCTGGCCCGAAGCTGGCAGAATACCGTGGAATAAAGTAAGAAATCCCGGTCGGGGCAAAACACGTTGCCTTGACCGGGATTCTATTATTCTCCGTTTGCCCATTGGGAGGGCGTTTTGCCGGTATACTGGCGGAATACCTTTGTAAAATAGGAGGAATCCTCATAGCCCACACAGGCGGCAACATCATAGAGCAGCAAATCCGGCTTCTCCTGCAGCAGCTTCTTTGCGGCCTCCATGCGGCACTGGGTCAGAAACGCGTTGAAGGTGGTGTCGCTGTATTTTCGGAACAGGCGGCTTAAATAGGTCTGAGAGATGCCGATCTCGTCGCAGACACTCTGCATACTCAGAGGCTGGGCGTAGTTTTCCTGGATGTAAGCAACGGCGCTGTCATATAGCTCCTGGGTGCTCATGCGGCGGTCCCGGAGACTGTCTTCGTCAAACAGCAAGGAATAGGTACTGACCATCATATCACTGTAGGAATTGGCGGAATGAATCAATCCATTGAATTCTTGCAGAATTTCTTCAAGTCGGTTAAAAACCTGGGTACGGACTGCTGCAATCTGGTGAATGATTTGCCGCACCATGTGCCACACCTGACGTTGGGGCATCTGTGTCCGCTCCCAGGTGGCAGCCAGGGAGAGAAAATAGCTTTTGACCATCCTGTTTTTCCCGGAGGTGACAAAATAACTGAGCTGCTTCAGTTCAGCAGGGGGCAGCTTGATGCGCTCCTGATTGGAACCGCCGGACAGCTGGAGAATCTGATGCTTTCCGATGACCGTTTTTTGATAGATCATGTTGATAGACAGCTCGATAAATCCGGGAAGCGTTTCAATGTCACGGCTGAGGGGCGTATATACCGCCGTCCAGGTATAAAGATTTCCGGGCTTCGTCATGTAAACGCTGAGTTGGGAGAGGAATTCTTCTGCACCTTTATCCTCTGCAATCAGAATGCGTTCGTCATCATCCCGTCCCCGAAGTACCTGGAAATGTTCATCCATGGGCAGCACCAATGAGGTGGCACTTAAGAATTTCGGCAACGTCACATTCAGATTTCCCCAGCGCAGATAAGCAAAGCGATAGCTTTTCTTACCAAAGAGCTGATAGGCAGTTTCCTTGGAATAGAGCTGTCCACAGGCCAGCGCAGGCAGCACCGAGTTGGAAAGACCGGCATTTTCCTCCTCCAGTTTTTCACGGACGGACTGGAGAACCGCGGACATCTTGCTGATGCTTACCGGCTTGAGAAGATAGTTGTCCACTCCAGCTTGAATTGCGCCCTGGGCATATTCAAATTCGCCGTAGCCACTGATGATGATAATGTGGATGTTCGACTGGAGCTTCCGTGCCAGGCGGGCCAGCTCGATACCATTCATTCCATGCATGCTGATATCTGTGAGCAGCAGATCCACGGTGTTTTTCTGTAGAAAATCCAGGGCCAGCTCGCCGCTGGATGCAGTGCCGATCACATGGAAGCCGTTGGAAAACTGTTCAATGATGGAGCTGATAAACCGCAGGGCGGGCATTTCATCGTCCACAATGAGAACGCGGTACATCTGTGTTCCTCCTTCTTGGGTTCGGTGATTTGCTACAATCATTATATCATCTTTCACCGGAAAATTCAGCATAGTATTGAAAATTTTTGCAGGATATGCTGGATTTTACCAATTTGTAAAGGATTGTAAGGAAATACTGGTTTTCATACAGAATCTTTATGACATGAAAAGCTATTTTATTCTACAATAGACGTAACTGCGGGGGAAACCACGCACAAAAATTGGAAGGAGAATGAACCATGAGAAAAAAGCTAGCCCTGATTCTCGCACTTGCACTGACGCTGTGTTCTACAGCAGCTGCCTTTGCAACGGGATTTCCTACAGCGGAACTCCCCACTTCTGTCACCGATCCCACCACCTTCAATAAACCTTACGAGGTCAATGAGGTGATTGTGGAAGCGGACGAGACCACAGGCCAGGTTCGGCTGGAAGCCCGTACCAAGGAAATCATCGAACTTGACGGCCTGAAGTTCAAGGACCTGAATGGAAATGGCCAGTTGGATGTGTACGAAGACTGGAGGGCCGATGTGGATGCCCGGGTGGATGACCTGCTGGGCCAGATGACTCTGGACGAGGAAATCGGCCTGCTGTGGCACGCTTCCACCGGCGGCACCTTCACTGCCATGTATCCCTATACGGAGGAGTGGCTGTACTCCAATGAGCCCACCTATACCGATGAGGCGGGTAACTGCTATGTGCCCATGTACCATTCCATTATTTCCGATAACGTCACCACCTATCTGCACAATGTGAATGGTACTCCCGACACCCTGATTTACGAAAACAACGCTTTCCAGGAAATTGCTGAGTCTGCCCGCCTGGGTGTTCCCGTGCTCCTCAGCTGCGACCGCAGCTACAACACCTGGGCCGGTATGGTGAACATGCCCAACTACGCCTTCGGCGTTGCCCATGACGAAGAGCTGCTCTATGACATGGTTGCCCAGTACGCCCAGGAAGAGCGAGCCATTGGCTTCCATGTGCCCTTCCATTCCTATGGCGTGGAGATCGGCTCCTGGTACGGCGATGATGTCAACTACATCGCCAAGATGGTGGGCATCGAAACCAAGGCCTATCAGGAAAACGGCGTGAATGCCTGCACCAAGCATTTTGTGGCCCGGGGCGGCCGTTCCTCCTACTCCGGGGCAAAGAGCGCTGCGGATCTGTTGGATTCCTGGCTTGTTGGCTGGAAGAGTGCTGTTATCGACAACGGCTCCGGCTGGGTCATGCTGAACAACGGCAGCCTGCTGAACGACTGCAACGTCTGCTACGACAGCGAATCCATGGCAGTTCTGCGGGAGACTCTGGGCTATGACGGCTGTGTAGTTACCGACTGGCCCATGTGGCAGCAGAGCCCCTCTGCCACCGGCACCACCCCCGAGGGAGTTGACCTGTCCACCTGCTCCGTGGGGGAACTGTACGCCATCATCCTGAACGCCGATGTGGACCAGGTTGGCTGCTTCTTCATGGTGCAGCCCGAGGTCACCACCGACTATGATGACATTGTCGCCCATTATCCCGGCATGATGCAGCCCATGTGGCCCGAGACCATCAAGGAACAGCTGGAACTGGGCAGCCTGACCCAGGAAACCATTGACCGCCACGCCAAGCGGGTGCTGCGCAACAAGTTTGAGCTGGGCCTGTTTGAAGATCCCTACTCCGATCTGAACGAGGCTCTGGAGCTGTGCGCCAGCGACGCATACAAGGCAGAGGCCTTTGAGCTGACCACCATCGAGGATGTGTACGCAGCCCGTGCCGATAAGATGAATGAGATGGATATCCGTCTGCAGACCGAGTCCACGGTTCTGCTGAAGAACCAGGATAACCTGCTGCCTCTGAGCAAGGATGCCAAGGTCTTTGTCACCGGTTCCGCCAAGGAAACCACTGCCATGGACGTGGAAGCCATCGGTGCCTATGCACAGGTTGTGGATGCGCTGGAAGAGGCCACTGTGGCGGTTGCCCACGTCAGTGCCATGGACGACAACACCGAGCTGCTGATTGAGGATGCACAGGATGCCGGTATTCCTCTGGTGCTGCTGTATGACGGCGGCGTTTCCAATGAGCCGGATGCATGGGCAATTGAAAACAGCTCTGCGATCCTGTTCCTGACCTATGACTGCACTCCCGACCACGGTTCCTCCATGGGCAACTTCTATCACAAGACCCTGCCCAGCGTGATTGCCGATATGCTCTTCGGCACCAAGGAACCCACTGGCTCCACCGTCTTTGAGATTGCCCGCACTTCCGATGATGCCAACCTGGACTGGGGCGAGCTTCAGTTCGATACCGGTGTGGACATTCCCACCCGTTTGTACATGGCTGCCACCGTCCGCAACAATCCCACTGCCGCTCTGCCCACCAATCTGGGCGATGTGATTATCCCTGTGGGCTTCGGTATGCGCTACGGCGAGAATGCGGACATCGACACCAACACCCTGGTCTGCCAGCAGAGCGTTGAGGAAGTGGTTACCGACATGGGCTCCAGTACCAGCACCTCCATCTCTGCCGTAAACAAGACCGTCACCAGCGGTGAACCCTTCAGCCTGTATATGATTGCCGAGAACCACGGCGCTGACGGCTCTGCCACCGTGGAAGTGATGGAAAACGGCCAGGTGATCGCCAGCAAGTACATCAGTGTGGAAGGCGGCAGCTTCGTTGTCGTGACCATGGATGTGGTGCTGGAAGGCGCAGGCGAGCATACCCTCACGGTTGGCGATAATACCCTTGTCATCACAGTAGAATAATCTTCCCTATTTCACCCCCGGGCAAAAAGCCCGGGGGTGTTGCGGACCATCCCGGATTTCTCCGGTAAAATGGAAGAATTTTCGAGAAATCAGCGCGCCGTGTCGGATTTTCCAAAGGGGAGTGCGGGATTGTCTTGTTTTTCGGAGATGGATTTATGCTATGATGTTGCCATGAAAAGCGTTGAGGAAAACTTTCCGCTACAGAAAGGAGACTAATCCCATGAATAAACTATTTCGATTTGCCGCCGGTGCTCTGGCAGCGCTGACCCTGGCCGTCCCTGTCATGGCGGAGGAGGCAGCAAGACCGGGTATCACCGCCTACAAAAATGAAGCCATTACCATCGATGGCAAGCTGGATGAGTGGAATCTGGATTCTCCGGCTGAGGTGAAGGATGCAGCCCAGATCATCCGGGACGGTGCTGTCTGGCAGGGCGAGACGGACTGCTCTGCTTCCTTCTACCTGGCCTGGGATGAGGAAAACCTGTACATGGCCGCCCAGGTCACCGAGGACACCCCTCTGGGTGCCATTGAGATGCTGCCCATCGACGGTGAGGACAATCTGAAGCTCTACATCTCCACCGACCCCACCGCCGACCCGGAGCGTACCGAATACGGCACCAACGATTTCCTGGTCTATTTCGTGATGGACGAGCCCTATTGGGACACCGCCATTGATCGCTCCATGGTTCCCAAGGAAAACCGTCAGCGCTTTGTCAGCACCGGAATGGACGGCGGCGAGAGTGTGCTGGAGGGCTATGAATGTGCGGTGGAGATGACCACCGGCGGCTTCAACTGGGAGGCGGTCATTCCCTGGTCCTGCTTCTCCAACAAGAATATTCCCGTCTATGTGCCTCAGACCGGCGACGTTCTGTCCTGCAACTTTGTCATCACCGACATCAGCTATCCCTGCCCCGGTACCGAATACATTCCCCAGATGGCCTGGACCGGCAGCCAGAAGATTAACACCAACCCCAGCCTGTGGGGCACTGTCACTCTGGCAGACTAATAAAGCGATTTCCAATAGGTTTCTTCATACCTCCTTTTCCTTCCGAGCGGGCAGCAATGCCCGCTCCATTTTTCTCGTTGGGTGTTTTCTTTTTTTGCAGATATGGATTCAGGTGCCGGATTCTATGGGAATTGTGCTGATTATCACTATTCGCATTCTTTGAAATTCCGTTATGATACTCTGGTACTTCCCCGGGTCAACAAGGAAATCACCACTGAAAGCAACGGCAGTACCAGCACCAGTGTGGAATCCTTTGTGGAGACCAAGGCGGGTGAACCCTTCGAGCTGTACACGCTGTTGTGGAACAATGGCGCAGACGGTATGACCACCGTCCAGGTTCAGTGCGACGGAGAAGTGATTGCAGAGAAGATTACGGCAGTCACCGGTGGCTGTTGGCGGGTGGTGGAAATGACCATCACCATCAACGAGCCTGGTGAGCATACCATCACCGTTGGCGATCTGACCAAAACCATTAATATCGTCGAGTAATTATTCCCTCCTGGAACCCCCGACAGGTGACTGCCTGTCGGGGGTTTTGAAATGAGATAGGAAAGGGAGTTAAAAAAGTGCGTTCACATTTCCTTTACAGTGTTAACAGTTTGTTCTTCACTGTTTACGGTTCGTTCAAGAAACGGATGCAATTTTACGTGTGCAGTGCAGGATGTTTATAAAGTGCAGTTAAGGAAAATGAGGTATAATGATGACACATCATTCAGAGAAAGATGGTGAATGCTTTGAATTACCGCCATGAGATCAAACACCTTATCACACCGGCAGATGCAGTGGCAATTCGCGCCAATTTAAACGCTGTAGCCCGGGTGGACCCGAATGCGGCGCAGAACGGGGGACACTATCTGATTCACAGTCTCTACTTCGATGACCTCTGTGACACCGCGCTCCACGAAAAGCTGGACGGCGTGAACCAGCGGAAAAAATACCGCATCCGCTATTATAACGACGACCTCAGCTACATCGTTCTGGAATGCAAAATCAAACAGGACGGAGTAGGCGCCAAGCCCCAGCAGCGGCTGACCCTGGAGGAAGCTGAAAGAATTCTATCCGGGGACATCGGCTGGATGGTGACCTCCGGCAAACCGCTGTTGGCAAGTCTTTATGTGGACATGAAAATCCACGGACTGCGGCCCAAGGTGGTGGTGGAGTACAAGCGTGTACCCTATGTGTACCCTCCGGGAAACGTCCGTGTGACCATCGATTGGAACATCCGCACCGCTAAACCAAATCAGTTTTTCGCGTCTAATCCGCTGACCCTTCCTATCCAGGATAACGTGATGCTGCTGGAAGTCAAGTGGGATGAATACCTACCCAGCATCATCCGTCAGGCGGTGGCGCTGAAAAGCCGTCAGGGCAGCGCCTTTTCCAAATACGCAGCCTGCCGTGTATATTTTTAAGAATGAAAGGAATGTATCAATATGACCTTCAATGACATTTTCAAATCCTCCTTTTTGGAGAATGTGACCGCTGTTTCTCTGACGGACATGGCCGTGGCTCTGGTTCTGTCCTTCTTTCTGGGCCTGTTCATTTTCTTTGTGTACAAAAAGACCTATTCCGGCGTCATGTTCTCCCAGGCCTTCGGCGGGGCACTCATTGCCATGACCATGATCACCACCATGGTGATTCTGGCGGTGACCTCCAATGTGGTGCTTTCTCTGGGCATGGTTGGCGCTCTGTCCATTGTCCGTTTCCGTACCGCCATCAAGGAACCCATGGACATCGCGTTCCTGTTCTGGGCCATTGCGGCTGGCATTGTGCTGGCGGCGGGGATGATTCCTCTGGCAGTATTTGGCAGCGTCATCATCGGCGTTATCATGATTCTATTCTGCAACCACAAATCTGCTCAGAAACCCTACATCGCCGTCATCACGTGCGCAGATAGCGATGCGGAGAAAAAGGCCTCCGAGTATCTGCGCAAGTCCGTTTCCCGGGCGGTGCTGAAAAGCGAATCCGTCCAGAGCGGAGCCATTGAAATGAGCTATGAGGTGCTTTTGAAGGATGAAAGCAGCCGCTTCATCGTGGAGATTTCCAAGCTGGCAGGGGTGAACAGTGCGGTTCTGGTCAGCTACAACGGCGACTACTTAAGTTGAGGTGAGGGGCAATGCTCCGAAGTAAATACATTGACAGGATCTGCTGCCTTCTGATGGTGCTGATGCTGCTTTTCACCACAGCGCTGTGGGGTGTGGCGGGAACGGCAGAGGGGAGCAGCAGTTCCAATTCCCAGAGCTATGAAAATTCTCTTTTTGATACCTCCCGGGTTCATACCATTGACATACAGATCAGCAATTGGGATAAGCTTCTCGAAAACGCCCAGAGTGAGGAATATACCAACTGTAATGTGACCATCGACGGGGAGAAATTCAACAATGTGGCCATCCGAGCCAAAGGCAATACCTCGTTGTCTTCCGTGGCCACCCTGGGAAGTACCCGGTATTCCTTCAAAATCGAATTTGACCATTATGTGGATGGCCTGAGTTATCATGGTTTAGACAAGCTGAGTCTGAACAACCTGATTCAGGATGCTACCATGATGAAGGATTATCTGGCCTATACCCTGATGAACCGCATGGATGTACCCGCGCCTCTGTGCAGCTATGTGCAGATAAACGTCAATGGCGAGCCCTGGGGCTTGTATCTGGCGGTAGAGGGCGTGGAGGATGGTTTCCTGGAGCGCAATGATATGAGCGGGGGAGAGCTGTACAAGCCCGACAGTATGTCCTTCGGCGGTGGCCGTGGCAACGGAAAGGGCTTTGACATGGAGAAATTCCGTTCCGAGGATTCTGCCCAGGAGCAGTCAGCCAATCAGGAAAACGCTCCTGCCGGGGGAGATTTCCCGGGTTCTGCCGGAATGCCCAGCGGTGACTTCGGCCCCTCGGCAGGACAGAGCGCATCCGAAAATACGAATATGCCGGACTTCGGGAATTCCCAGGGCGGTCCCGGGGGAGACTTTACGCCGCCCCAGATGCCCGGCGGGGAGGTCGAAATGCCTGACTTTTCAGCGGGTGGCGGCTTTGGTGGTTTCAACTTTGGTATGGGCAGCGAGGATGTGAAGCTGATCTACTCCGACGACGACCCGGACAGCTATCCCAACATCTTTGATAACGCCAAAACCAAGGTGACCAAAAAGGACAAGCATCGGCTGATTGAAGCCCTGCGGAAGCTGAACGATCAGGAGGATATTGAGAGCACCGTGGATACCGACGAGGTGATTCGCTACCTGGCGGTGCACAATTTCCTCTGCAACGATGACAGCTACACCGGAATGATGGTGCACAACTACTACCTCTATGAGAATGATGGTCAGCTGTCCATCATTCCCTGGGACTACAATCTGGCCTTTGGCGGCTTCTCCGCTTCTGCCAATGCCACCTCTACGGTGAACAGCGCCATTGATTCCCCGGTCAGCGGCGGCACGGTAGAATCCCGCCCCCTGATTGCCTGGATCTTCTCCCAGGAAGAATATCTGGAGCAGTACCATGAGATTTACAGTGCATTCATCGCCGAAACCATTGAAAACGGCTGGCTGGAGTCAGAAATTGCACGGGTGCAGGAACTGATTGCTCCATACCTCCAGCAGGACGAATCCAAGTTCTATACCATGGAGGAATTTGAAAAGGCGGTACAGACCCTGCAAAGCTTCTGCGCCAAACGTGGTCAGAGCGTCCGGGGCCAGCTGGATGGTACCATTTCCTCCACCACGGAAGACCGGCAGACAAACAGTGTCGGCCTGATTGATGCCAGTGAAATCTCCACGGCGGATATGGGTAGCATGAATTCCAATAAGGGTGGCGGTATGCCGGTCGGAATGCCCAACGGAAGTAAGGGCGGCGATTCCGCTGGAAACCAGCCTGGTTTTTCCCCTCCTGAGGGAATGACCATGCCCGACTTTGGCGGCAGCGGCGGAGTAAGTGCCAATGAGGCATCCTCGGCCCAGGAACCGGATAACACCGGAGAACCCTCTGGCTTTACCCCGCCGGGGGACTTCCCAGGGCAGGGCGGAAGTGGCGCGACGCAATGGCTGACCATCGCCCTGTGGGCAGCGGTGCTGCTGGCGGCGCTTCTGATTGCGAAACGGGCATCCTCTCACAACTGAATATCTCTGATGCAAAGGCTGTTCCTGCGGGAGCGGCCTTTGTTGATTATTCCATACATCCCCGGCAATCTGACGAGATAATTTGTGCAGAGTATGGAAGGGGGATTACCTGATTTTTCTTCTTTCCGTGCAGGATTTTCCTAAAATACATGGGAGTGCGGGAAAATTCATGCACAAGGTCTGTAATTTTCCGAAAAGAAAAGCAATTGGCTGTGGTACACTTTTCCTATGAGGACATCCATGGATGAATTCCATGAATGAAAATCTCAAAAAAGAAAGGAGTACACACATGAAAAAACTTGCTATTGCGCTGGTAATCGTCATGATGTTCACCTGCATCGGTTCCGCCTTCGCGGCGGCTCCTGCAACCGCAGCAGATGTCATCGACATGGCAAACGCCTCTGCCAATTCCGAGGCCGCTGCCGCAGAGCAGGCCCGTCTGGAGCAGCGTTGCGACTACGCAACCATTCCGGCGGACGAAACCACCGGTCAGGTTCTGCTGACCTACATCGAGGGCGTCACCCCCATTCTGGAGGCTGACGGCCTGAAGTTCAAGGACATGAATAAGAATGGCGCACTGGATGCCTATGAGGATTGGCGTCTGGACACCGACACCCGGATTGCCGATCTGATTGCTCAGATGACCCCGGAAGAAGAGGTTGGTCTGCTGTTCTGCGTGAACACCCAACTGGTTGACGCAGTGCAGATGGTTCAGGAGTACGCCCTGACCTGCCAGCTCTTCAATCTGAACGGCACCCCCGAAACCATCACCAACACCCTGAACAACATTCAGGCTGCTGCTGAGGCAGAGCGGCTGGGCGTGCCCATGGTCTTTACCTCCGACCGTGAGTTCAACGCCTTCGGCGGCTACATCGACAAGGCTCACGAGGGCTTTGGCACTGCCAATGATCCTGA
The DNA here is from genome assembly GCA_945486915.1 of uncultured Clostridia bacterium. Lineage (GTDB taxonomy): Bacteria > Bacillota > Clostridia > Oscillospirales > Oscillospiraceae > Faecousia. The sequence continues at coordinate 33,232 of CALYTP010000002.1, forward strand.
GCTTGCCTATGAGCTGGCATGCTACTATGGCAAGGCCATGCGGGCTGTGGGCATCCATGTGACCTTTGAGCCCTATGCCAATGAGATTGGCGCTCAGTACGGCGAGAACCCCGAGTACATCGCCAGCATCGTGCATGAGGAAATCCGTGGCCTGGAAGAGAACGGCCTGGCCTCCTGCACCAAGCACTGGATCGGCCGTGGCGGCGATTCCAGCTTCGGTGGTGCCCGCTCCGTTGCTCAGAACTTTGACAACTGGATGGTTGGCTGGACGGCTGCTCTGTCCGGCGGCTCTGAGTGGGTCATGACCAACTGCGGCGGCACTGGCATTACCAACACCGTGGACGTCAAGTGGGACAAGACCACTATGAGCTACCTGCGGGATACCCTGGGCTTTGAGGGCGTTGTGGTTACCGACTGGTGGGCTCTGGGCGGCGGCCCCAACAACCCCGGCCGTATGACCGGCATCACCGCTGAGGGCGTTGACCTGGGTCAGCAGACCATCGGCTGGCTGTACAACGAGGCTCTGGCCAACGGCACCGATATGTTCGGTTCCGGCAGCATGATTCGCGATTACTCCAATTGGGAATCCTCTCCCTCCAGCAACTATCCCCAGGCGATCATCGACGGCCTGGCCACCGGCGAGGTGGAGAAGGTCAATGTTGACACCGCTGCTACCCGCATCCTGCGCTTCAAGTACGACAAGGGCCTGTTTGAGAACCCCTACTGTGACGTGGACGCCGCTGTGGCGCTGACCGCCAGTGCCGAGTGGGCTGCCAACCAGACTCCTATCACCAATGACGAGGAACTCCGTGCTGCCCGTAACCCCTACGAGGTGGAGCTGACCGAGCGTCTGCAGGCTGAGTCCGCTGTTCTCGTGAAGAACGACAACAACCTGCTGCCACTGAGCAAGGATGCCAAGGTCTATCTGGAAGCTTCCTCCGCTGCCGCTGAAGAAGGCTACAAGAAGTACTTTGCTGAAAAGGGTGCCACCATTGTGGAGGACATGGAAGAGGCTGACGTTGTCGTCGGCGACTTCGGCACCATCAACGATGCCACCGAGCTGTTCATCGAGGATGCCCAGGACTATGGCAAGCCCATCGTTCTGTCCGTCAACGGCACCGAGCCCACCGAATATGTGCTGCGTAATGCCGATGCCGTGCTGTATCTGACCTACAGCCAGGCTGCCGACCATGGCTCCACCGAGGGCGGCTTCATCACCGGCACCTCCTCCTGGGTCTATGCTGACCTGATTTTCGGTGATCGTCAGCCCGGCGGCATCATCAACAAGGAAATTGCCCGGGACATTCTGAGCGACGAAGCACAGTGGAAGGATCTGGCTGGTGATCAGGGCGCTTCCAACTACGTCCGACTGATCGTTCAGGCCCTCATGGAGGACGATCCCAACCATGCCGCTCCCATCAACTACGGTGATCCTCTGGTCACCTACCAGTTTGGCATGAGCTACGGTGAGAACCCCGACTTCCAGTACTCCTGCCTGATCCTGCCCATCGTGCAGGAGGTCCGGGAGGAAGAGGGCAGCTCCGGCAGCATCAACACCGTGGTCTACAACACCGAAACCGCCAAGGCTGGTGAGCCCTTCACCGTGTACGCCCTGCTGCGCAACAATGGTGCCGACGGCTTCACCATCGCCCAGGCCAGAGCCAACGGAGAGGTTGTGGCTGAGAAGATCATGACCGTCGAAGGCGGCAGCTGGCGCGTGCTGCAGATGGATCTGACCCTGGATGCCGGTGAGTATACCATCGAAATCGGCGACCAGGTTGGTCACATCACCATTACCGAGTAATCCCCAATAGCGTTTCATCTGGCGGCGGGAGAATATCCCGCCGCCATTTTTAAGTGCTGGATTTTCCGCTGAAAGGGTGGAATTCTGATAATCCGATTCCGGGAAATGATGGTACAATAGTTCCAATTTCAAAAAGAAACGGAGTGATTCATATGAAGAAAATGATTTGCTGCCTGGTTGTAGTATTTGTGCTGTTGTCTTGCAGTTTAATGGTGCTGGCCGATGAGGATCGGACAGTGGTTACAGTGAATGGAGATGCGATTTCCCAATCGGAATTGGATGCCATGATCGACACCATCAGCGCCCGCATGACCCAGTACGGGATCGACGGGACAGATGAAAGTGTTTTGGAAATCATTCGGACAGCGGCATTGGAAGAACTGGTTGACGACCGCCTTTTGACCCAGGATATGACCGCCCAGGGCTGCTATGATATGTCGGAGGAGGAAGAAACTGCTATTTCTGCTGCGGCACAGGCATCAATGGATAACCTTTTGCAGCAGTACGAGGCTTATTTCACCACATATCTTGACGGCACGGAGGACGCCGGTCTGACGGCGGCGGATCTGGCTCAGGCCTACCTGAGCGGCAATGGATATACGCTGGAATATCTGGAAAACTATTATCGCAATGCGCTTGCCTCCGAAAAATACGAGGAGTGGCTGATGGAAGGGGAACCCAACGTCACAGAAGAAGACATTCAGGAAGGTTATAACCAGCGTGTGGAGAAGAGCAAAGCAGCTTATGAAAACGATATCCCCGCATTTGAAACCGCTCTCTCAAATGGTCAGGAAGTCTGGTATCGTCCGGGCGGTTATCGTGCGATTCTTCAAATCATGCTTTCCGCCCAGGGGGAGGATGACGCAGCCAAGCTGGCCTCCGTGCAGGAAAAGACGGATGCCATCTATGCCCGACTGGAGCAGGGAGAGCGCTTTGAAGCCCTGATTGCCGAATATGGTGAGGACAGCGCCTTCGATTCGGAAAGCTTCTACGAATCAGGCTATCAGGTACATCATGATTCCATCCTCTGGGAAGAAAGTATTATTTCAGCCGCCTTTGGACAGGACATGCAGAAGCCCGGGGACTATTCCCAGCCGGTTGTGTTTGGCGAGCATGTCCATATCTTCTACTATTTGAAGGATGTTCCGGCCGGTGCAGTTGAATTGACGGAGGATTTGACAGCTGCTCTGGAAAGTGATATTTACGCAGAGCGCACAGATGCGAAGATGGAGCTGCGGCTTGCGGAGCTGAAGGAAGCTTCCGAAATTATCTATACCGAGACAGAATAATGGACCCTCTTTATCCATCAAAACGGAACCAGGCGGCCGCACAGAGGTTTTCTCCGTGTGGCCGCCTGGTTTATTCCTATCAGAATGCGGCTGCTTGCTTTTTGCGCTTTCTTTTGCTGATGATCACTGTCCAATAGGTAATGACTGTGCAGGAAAGTGTCATTCCTGCAAACATGATAGCGGTGCCTACTTGAAGTACGTTCAGTATAATGCCTGTAGCTGAAGTGGTGCTGAATTTCAGAAGAAAAGTTTATAGAAGGGGGATGACACGTTATTGATTCTGTTTTGGGGTGCTTATTCCTTTGTGCATGAACGGTTGGCTGCTTTAGGCAGCTCGACGGAAAAGGTATTGGTGCCGTTTTTGCTCTCTGCCAAGATTTTACCCCGGTGAGAAAGAACGATGCTCTCTGCGATGGATAGTCCCAAGCCGAAGCTGCCGTTTCTGGAGCGAGCCTTGTCTACCCGGTAGAAGCGCTTGAAAATGTTCTTCAAATCCTCGGGGGAAATGACCTCCCCAGGATTTGCCACGCTCAAACGGCAGTGGTGCCGGCGCACCTGTTCCAGCCGGATAGTTACTTCACCCTGGGGCGCGGCGTATTTCTGGGCGTTGTCCAAAAGAATATCGATTAGTTGATTCAGCTGCTGGCCGTTCCCGTTGACGGTGATGCCGCTTTGAATAGAGGAGGACAGGGTCAGCCCTTTCTCAAAGAAAACCGGCTCAAAAGGAAGCAGAGCCTGCTGGGTCAGGGTGCTGAAATCAAGAGGGGAGAAGGCTCCCTTGTTCTGGTCGTTATCCGCTCGGGCCAGATCCAGCAGCCGCTCCACCAGCTGGCGCATATGCCGGGACATAATCAGGACGCTGTCAGCAAACTGGACCTTGCTTTCGGCGTTGTATTCGGCGCTTTGGAGCATTTCCGCGTTGGAGATAATCACGGTCAGAGGTGTTTTCAGTTCATGGGAGGCATCCGCAACAAACTGGCGCTGCTGCTTCCAGGCTCTGTCCACAGGCTTTACCATCCAGAAAGCAAGTACACTGCTGATGCCAAGAAAAACCACAAAGCAGGTGGCGCCCAGAACTGCACAGGTTTTCGCCAGATTTTGCAGCGTGGAACGTTCGCTGGAAATATCCGAGAAGACGATACGCTCTCCATTGGGACTAATGGTACGGTAGAACCGCAGATCATAGGCTTTGATCAACCCAATATGCTCGTTGGTATCATCGACTGCATCCGCCAGTTCCCTCAGGAATGCTTTATCCGAAAGGTCGTAATAGCCGCCCCCTGTGGCGGTCAGCTCTCCCTGCTCCCCAATCTGAAGCATGAAGTAGGGAAGGAGCAGCCTGTCTGGGGAATCATTGGGGCGAGCAAGCCGGAAGGGATTGATGGCGATGGACTGCATCATCCGAATGCTTTCAAATTCCAGGTTTCTTTGGGTCGTGGTGTAGAGCATTCCGAAGATCAGGCAGAGCATGCCCGTCACGATCACCATGATGACCGTCACAAACTGAATGCGCAGCTTTCTCAGCAAGATTCATCCACCTCCAGATGGTAGCCCAGCCGCCGGATGGCTTCAATGCGGATGTTGGAGCCGATGCTTTGCAGCTTCTTCCGCAGAAAGCCCACGTAGACCTCCACATGGTTTTCCACCGCGTTGGAATCGTATCCCCAGACCTTGGCCAGAATGACCTCCTTGGACAGGACACTTCCGTGGGATTGAAGCAGGAAGCGCATCACATCGAATTCCTTGGCGGAAAGCCGGACACTCCTGCTCCCGCAGATCAGCATACAGGAGCTGAGGTCCAGCACGGTGTTTCCCAGCGCCAGCTCGTCCACCTGGGCGCCCTGTCTTCGCAGCAGGGCGTTGATGCAGGCCAGCAGCTCCCGGCTGTCAAAGGGCTTGGTCAGATAGTAGTCCGCACCGGCATTCAGCCCCTGAATCCGATCCTCCAATCCGGAGCGGGCGGTGAGCATGAGAATGGGTGTGCCGCAGCGCTTTGCCCGGACGGAGCGGGCCACCTGAAAGCCGTCCATTTTCGGCATCATCACATCCAGGATCAGCAGATCATAGATACCAAGCTCCGCAAATTCTGCTCCCTCTTCGCCGTCATAGACACATTCCACATCAAAGCCCTTCTTTGTCAGCAGACTCTTCAAGGAATCAGCCAGCAGTTTTTCATCCTCAATAATCAGAATTTTCATAAGACCACCTCCGATGTCTCTTCTGTATATATTATAATACATCTCAAACCTGAAACCAAGCTGAATGAAATTGGATTCACAGTCTATTTACAGAATGATTTTCTTTTTTTCAGCGCTTATTCAGTGTGGAGTGTTATCCTGATAGCAGAAAAGCTAAATCATAGCTTGTCTCGCATCTCCGGTTATGTGCCTTTTGATGCCGCGGCAATCGCTGCGGATAAGCCGACAAAAGGCATGTTGGCAATAGCCGGTCATCGTGTATCATAATTCTCCCCGTTCATTACTTGAGCGCAGTTCATTAGGCGAACTGCGTTCAAGACCATTTTGGAGCTTCGTACAGTTCAATATTCCTCAAGCGCTGATAGGATAAAAAACCAGTGAGGCCGCCGGTCAAGCGGTTTCCCACTGGTTCTTTTATTATCCCAAAACAATCGCATTAACTGCTTCAATCAGATCCACCACAGAGGATCTGGAAACCAGACACATGGTTTCTCCGTTGACTTCTGCAAGACAGTTGGCGCCGTCATAACGGTAGAGCGTTACCTGGATTTGCGGGAAATATTCGTTGTTGAGAGAATAGGTAATGGAGATTTCTTCCTTGCCCGCAGGTGCTTCCTCTGTAAAAGAAGCTGCTCGCATGGATTTTGCCGCTACCCGGAAGCTGGAGAAATCCAATTCCTCGCCGTTGTAATAGAACACCCGATCCTCGTCCTTTTCCTGTTGGGAGGTGATGCTGTATAGGGTGCCGTCCAAGGAAATATCGATGGTCTCGATGTCACCAAAATCCGCCGTCATCACTTCATCGTGGCGCAGGTCGTCATATCCGGCTGCGGCAAGGGGTTGATATTTGGAATTTGCCAGAGGATACAGGATTTGCGAATCCCCAATCCGAAGGTAGGCGGATACCTCTATACTGTCATCCTTCTGCGTCTGCTCCAGTTCCTGCTGATTCCTGCCAATGTGGAAGGTAAACTGCTTCTGGTCGCCGTTTTCCGTTTCATAAGAAATGGTACAGGTGAGCTCCGGTTCTGACAGGCCAAAAGAATCCAACTCATCATCAGTTGCGTTATAGCTGACGTAGCTGGTCAGGGACGCAGATTGGAGGGCGTTGAGATATGCGGTTACATTTTCCGTTTCCAGGGGCAGCCAGCTGCCGTCACGTTCTGTGAAATAGACATCATCCTGGTAGTAGCTGAGGCTGCTGTCCTCCGAGTAGCAGATTGAGTAGTTTTCCCCGCCGGAGAAGCTGATTTCGGTAACACGGTAGAAAGTGGGTATTTCGTCGTGCTTCACATAGTCACTGAGCATCTTTGGGAAGGAATCCATGGGGTCTTCCTTTACAAGATACACATTGCCGTCACCGATGGAAACATACCGCTGAGAATCCAGAACGCTGAAGCTACCCAAGAGAATCTCATAGTCCTTTTCATCTGTGGAAAGCTGGATGGTGCAGGCGGGGCTGTCCAATCCATACTGGTTTACATCCTCGGGTTCTTCAATAACAAAGGCTGCCCCCAGGGCTTCAAACACGCTCATGCTGTCCTCCAGCTTCTGCCCATCCACCGGGAAGGCTGCGTCGGCGTCATAGATCCAGCTTTCCTCCTTATGAAAAGCCAGGGAGGTTTCCCCATCCGTCCAGCTCACGCTGGTGACGGTGTCCGGCTGAATGGACAGGATGATGGCATCCGTTTCCCGAATCTGTTCCTTCTTTGTCTCATAATGGCGGAAACCGAAGGTAAGCAAACACAATGCTGCCAGAACCGCCACCATGGCAATTAGCTTCTTAGACCGTTTCACGCTGCTTCCTCCTTGTGTCCACCAGGTCGAAAATGCCAAACAGTAGGTATATTCCGGGAATAATGCCAATCATCAGCGTTTTCAGGGTCGTAGCCTGGGACTGGCTGATGGTAAGATAGTTATAGTTCAGGGATTTGCTGCGAATGGCCATTGCCTCGGATTCTCCCACCAGATAGGACAGAGCATTCATCGCCAAGTCGCCGTTGGCGCCGGAGGAATAGGCGTTGTACATATCGTCCAGGAAATTGGAGCAGGAGAACCAGACGATTTTGCCCGTAACGCCGCTGTCAATGGATACTGCCAAGGCAAAAGGACCGTCGATGTCTTCTTCCTCCCGGTCGTAATTATCCAGGGCATAGCCGGCTGTTTTGCTGAAGGATTGATAGGACGTAGTGAGAAGCTCCGTGACGGAGGAAGTGGCATTTTCCAGGGATAGCCCCTGGGCTACGGGCATAATGGCATAGTATTTGGCATCCACGAGAGACTCGGTGATGTCCGTGGAAACCATGTCCGGAATCAGGATGTAGGGGCGCTGGAAGGCGTAGTAGTTCCGGTCAGACTCGATGACGATGCCCTCCTGTGCTTCAATACCAAAGTTATTCAGGATTCCATTCAGATTATCCAGGGCTTTTCCCTCCACCGGCCCTGCCATTACCAGCAGCTTGCCGTCGCCGGAGACATAGTCAAGCAGCATATCCCGCTCTTCTTCGGAAATATCGCTCTGGGGGGAATAAATCAGAATGCCGGCAGCATCGGCGGGAATTTCGTCCACCATCAGCAAGGAAAGGGCTTCCAGCCGGATGTTGGCCTTGGTGATCTGCTCAGAAAAGGTTTCAGGCAGATCCGGCTCGCCGTGACCCTGGAGCACATAGACAACGGGCAGTTCCTCACTGACCACATAGTCAATGGCGGAGGTGATGGCTCCCTCACCGTCGAAGGAAGTGGTGTAGGAATAGGAGTACATATCCATGTTGGTCAGGTAGATGTCGGTGTAGGCGATGTAGCGGTATTTCTCCCCGCACTCCACCACAAGACTGTTGTTCTGGACGTATTCATCGGTATATTGCTGGGCAAAGGTGGGGAACACATCGGGATTCTTCTTCACCACCTGGATATGATCGGACAGGCTTTCATACTTGGAAAGCAGGTTCTTCAGCACCGAATCTTCCTGCTCCGCCTGGACGATCCAGTAGATAGTCACATCCTTTTGAAGAGAATTTACCACCACCTTTGTATTGCTGGTGACGGAATAAAGCTTACTGGCGCTGATGTCAAATTCCGTCAGGCTGCTGGGCAACTGCTGCACAAAGAGATTCACAACAATTAACGTAGCCAGGAGCACGGCAGTAAGGAGGAGAGAATAGGAGCCGCCATGAAGGGCGAGCTTGCTGCCGTGCTCCTGCCGGACAGATTCCGGGAAAGAGAATCGTTTCATCAGTTGTACCTCCGTTTTTCCATGGACTGGACGGAAAGAAACAGGAAAAAGACAATGACGGAGAGATAGAATACCAGGGCATTCAAATCAAAAACCCCGTCCACAAATCGTTCAAACTGCTTAAATAGGGATAGTCTCGTCATGATTTTCGGCAGCAGCCCTTCCAGCCGCTGTGTCCCGGTGAGGTAAGTAATCAGCAGCGCCGCCATGAGAAAAATACCGGTGCCGAAGGACACAAGATCATTTTTCGTTAAATACCGCAGAATCAGGACAATGGCCGCGATTAAAAAGGTGATGGCCACAATGGAGCTGGCAGCTGTGGAGGAGACATACTCCGACAGACTGACGCTGAAATAATTCAGAAGAATTGCCGCAACCCCGATGCCGGCGGCGAAGCCCTGATTCTCCGTCAGGGAGGAAATGAAGATGCCCACCGCGATCAGAGCCGCGCCCATCAGAAAGAATGCGAATAACGAACCGTAAGCCGTGGGAAGGAACACCTCGCCATACCTGGAAAACACCAGGGGATAATAGCAGATAATCACCATGGGCAGCGCGAATACCGCCAGCAGCGCCAGGTATTTCCCCAGAACGATCTGGGTGGTGGTGAGGGGGAGGGAGTAGAGCAGCTGGTCCGTTTTCTGCTTCCGCTCTTCCGCAATGGAGCGCATGGTCAGAATGGGAATGATGACCACGAAAATGATGCTGCCAAAGCTGAGCACATATTCAAAATTACTCACCGCCGCCTGGATATTGTACATCATGGCACCAATGCCGGTAATCACCAGCAGAAAAGCCCCAAACACATAGGCTGTTAGAGAGTGAAAATAGCTTTTCAGCTCATGCTTTAAGACTGCAATCATGCCTGCTGCTCCTCCTTTTGTTCTTTGGTGTCCGTCAACTCCAGGAAGATGTCTTCCAGATTCGCTTTTCTCAGGGACAATTCCAGAAGCACCAGTCCGCCCGACGCGAATTCTTCAAACACCGAACCCGAAACATCGTAGATGTTCTCTGCGTCTGAGCGCATGGATACGGTCAGTAGTGAGGGATCAGCCTGCTCAAAGAATATTTCCGTCAGGTGGGGCACATTCTCCAGCAGCAGACGCACCTGTGCTTCCGTTGCTTTTGTTGTAATCCGGATTTCATTAGGAGAACGCAGGTGCTTTTCCAGGTTTTCAGGCTCGTCAAAGGCTACCAGCTTGCCACCGGAAATAATCATAATCCGGTCACAAAGGGCCTGAACCTCCGAAAGAATATGGGAACTGAAAATCACAGTGTGCGTTTGGCCCAGAGCTTTGATCAATTCCCGAATTTCAATAATTTGCAGCGGGTCAAGGCCAACGGTGGGTTCGTCCAGGATGATGACCTGTGGATTACCCAGCAGAGCTTGGGCAATGCCCACACGCTGCTTGTAGCCCTTGGACAAAGAGGAAATGCGTCTGGACTTGACATGGGTGATTCCTGTCTGCTCCAGCACAGCCTCCACCTGCTCCGTCAGCTCCCGACCCCGCAGCCCCTTGGCCTCCCCCACGAACCGCAGATAGTCCATGGGTGTTTCGCTGACGTACAGCGGCGGCTGCTCCGGCAGATAGCCGATGCACCGTTTGGCGGCCTTTGGGTCTTCAAAAATATCATGTCCGTTGATGAAAACCTGTCCGTCGGTGGCAGAAAGACAGCCGGTCATGATGTTCATGGTGGTGGATTTTCCTGCGCCGTTGGGACCCAAAAAGCCATACACATGGCCTTGGTCAATCTCGAAGGACAAATCATCCACTGCCAGATGGTCACCATAGTATTTTGTCAAATGGGATACCGAAATCATTGTCAGCCTCCTAACATTCTTTGCTATTGCCGGATATATCCTAACTGAAAAAACTGAAGCGTTGCTGAAAAAGCCGGTGAACAGTCTATGAATAATTGCGGGGCAGGTGTGAGAAGAACACACCTGCCCCTAATTATTCAATGAGAAATAATCTGATGATGCTGCCTCTCAATCCCACGCCATTGTTCTGTTTATATTGTTGGCAGTATAAGGGTTTGGGCTGCTTCGTAATACTCGTAAGAAACGGTTGTTCCCGCTTCCAAACCGGAAAGAATCTGGACGTAATCCGCATCGGAGGCACCGATGGTGACTGGAATGGGATTGTCAAGGATTCCTTTTTCTTCATCATAGGAGGTATAGACCATAGTCTTTCCGTCTACTTCATATAAGGCCGCTGCCGGGATGCACAGGGCGTTTTCTGCGGTTTCCAGGACGATGGAGGCGGTGGCATTCATTCCGGGGAGCATGTCGCTGCTCTTGGTCAGCTCCAGCTCCACCGTGAATTTGCTGTTGCCCCCGGAATTCTCGCCGGAATTGGAGATCGTGGTGACAACCGCCTCCGCTGCCTGACTTGCCAGGGCGTTCATGGTGATTTTTGCGGTTTGACCGACGTAAATCTTGGTAATGTCCAACTCGTCAATGGTTACCGTGAGCGTCATATGCTCCTGGGAGGTGACGGTGGCTACTGTCGGCTTTTCAAGCGTGTAAAGGCCATCCTCTTCCTGGGAATTTGTGCCGCCCATCCCGCCGGGTGAGCCACCTGACATGCCGCCTCCAAAGGATCCACCACCGGAGGGACCGCCGTCGGAGGGAGCGCCTCCCGATGGACCGCCGCCGGAGGGCTTTTCCCCTGGGGACGTTTCACCGGGGGTGGATTGCGTTACGCATTTCACTGCTTTACACAATTGCCCGTCACCGTCTACGATCAGCCAAATCAAATCTCCTACCGCGAAATTGCCAGCGGCAATGTGCTCCCCGGTGTAAATCGCTTCCTGGGTCATGGAGGAAACGTCCGGTGTGATATTTGGCAGTTTGGCGGGATCGGAAATATTGATGGCCGTTTCCGTCTGCTTGACCTGAATGGCATCTCCTCCTGCTACCACGACCTGAGCAAGGTAGCCAGAATAGACAACCTGGATTTCTTTTTCTTTGATTGTGAGCGTGTATTCCGCCGGGTAAATTTCTTCCTCATAGGTAAAGCTGATTTTCACCGGGAAACTGCCGCTTACAGTTGGCGTACCGTAGAGAATACCGGTGGCGCTGTCCAGATTCAAGCCGCCGGGAAGTCCGTCCGCGGCCCATTCCCCCTCCAGAAGCTCGCTTCTGTCGGAGGCTTGCAATTGGAATACATAGGCAGTATCTACTGTGCCCTGGGCCAGCGTTTCGGTGATGATCTGAACGGTTTTGTCCAGCTGAACATCGGAAAGGAACACCAATTGGGGCTGCTCCCCGGAATCCATTGCGGACAGCAGGAAGGTGCCTCCCGTATCAATACCGCTGACAATGCCATCCCAGGGGGCGGTGATTGCTTTGGAAGCATACAGCTGGAAAAGCTCCTGCATCAGATCTTCGTATTTCTGCCGCTTATCAACCAGCTCCTGGTACTGGGCAGAGTGTTCCAGCTCACCGACCGTGAGGATGGTCTGATTCTGATAGACCTTGCTTTCCTCCTGAACGGCGATGCTGGAAACCGTGCCGGAATAGGCGGTCACATTCCAGGGGTAATAGACATACAGCGCGCCTGCGCCTACATTCTCGTCCTCGGAGGTATACACGTTAACAATGGTTCCGATTTTGTAGTGGTTATCCTCCATGGTGACGATCAATTCCCGGTTTACCATGGATTTTACTCTGCCGGAAATCTGGGTGCCGTCTTCAAAATGAACCTCCACGCTTTCACCGGGATTCAGTTTGCTGTCGGTTTCCAGCTTCACCGCCATGGTGTCATCCAGAGAGAGGACTGCCAGCGCACCATATTCCAGCATAACCTCCGAAACCGAGTCGCCGGGCTTTGCGTAGATTTCCTTGATCGTGCCACCGGTTTTGGCCCGGAGGCTTTCCGTGCCGGAAGAGGAAGAGGCGTCCTGAATTTGACTTGAAAGCTCTGTCAGCACCTCCTGCACCTCAGAGATGGCTTTCATCACGCTGACCGGGTCCACCTCTGCGATTTTTTCTCCCTGCTTCACTTCGTCGCCATTTCCCACCAGAAACTTGGTCAGCTTTACATTTTCTGGGATTTTCACACTGCTGACGCCGGTGCTGGCCAGCTGGCCGCCGCCAACGAGCAGGGTGTCCACATCCCGGTATTCTGCCTGGGCGGAGAGAATGGTGGCTTGGATCCCGGAGGCATCTTCCTTTTCTGCCGCCAGCATGGGAAGAGAAGCCAGCACCCCAACGACGCAGGCGATGGCAATCCAGGAAAACCACTTTTTTCTGTTTTTCTTCTGTTTTTTCTTCATGGTGTTATCCTCCGTAGTGCAGGGCGTCGATGGGCTTCATCTTGGCGGCCTTATTGGCGGGGTACAGTCCGAATACGATTCCAATGAGGAAGCAGAATACCACCGCAATGAGCACCACCGTCATATTCAGCCGGAAGGTCATTTCCAGGCTGACCACCACTGTGTTCACGATTTGCAGAATGGCCCAGCTCAAAAAAATGCCCAGGCAGCAGCCCATCATGCACAGCACCACCGCTTCCATCAGAAATTGGGTCAGGATAATGCCCCGGGTGGCGCCGATGGCCTTGCGGATGCCGATTTCCCGGGTACGCTCGGTGACGGTGACCATCATGATGTTCATAATGCCGATGCCGCCCACCACCAGGGAGATGGCCGCGATGCCTCCCAGCATTACCGTCAGCATGGAGGTAACGGAGCTCATGGTGCTCTCCAGGGCATTCTGGGAGCTGATCTCAAAGGCGTCCTCGTCCTGTTCAAACCGCTCCATCAGAATTCGCTCCATGGCAGCCTCCGCCGTGTCCACGCTGCCGCCTTCCGGGGCGCTGACATAGAAGGAGGTGATATTGGAGACCACGCTGGTGGAAAGTCGAATGAGGGACGGGTGGGACACATAGGCCACCATGCTGCCGGAGGAAAACGTCCGGGTCAGATTGTTGTCATCATCCTGCAAAACGCCAACAATGGTGTATTTCACGCCGCCCAAGTAAATGGCCTGACCAGCGCAGTCCGTGTAGCCGATGAGCTTCTCCGCCGCTGTCTCGTTGATGATGCAGCCATAGGTGGAGTACTCCATATCCGACTCCTTCAGCCATCTGCCCATACTCAGCTGTAATCCCTGAATCTCATAGTAGTCCGGGGTGGTGCCGTAGACAGTGACAGTTCCGCTGCCTTCTTTTCCTGTGGCGGTGAGGCTGTCGCTGGCGTTGGGAGCAAGCAGTCCCAAATCATCCTCCGTCCGGGCCCATTCCTGTAATGTATCGATTTTGATCGGAGCGCCCTTGTCGTCGGAGACGGTAACGGTGAGCAGGCTGCTGCCCAGGCTGGAAATGGTGTCGGTGACAGAGGAGGTGGCGCCGTTGACCAGGCTGACCAGAACCACCAGAGCCATCACGCCGATGATGATGCCAAGCATGGTGAGCATGGCCCGCATCTTGTTGGAGCTGATGGAACGCAGGGCCATTTTGAAGGAGAGGAATGCGTTTTTGATCAGCAGCATCACAGCACCACCTCCGTCGTCTTTCCATCCCGGATGTGAATGGAGCGGGAGGCCTGCTTTGCAACGTCCGTATCGTGGGTGATGAGGACAATGGTGTTGCCTTGCTGGTGGAGCTCGTGGAAAATGTCCATGATCTCCACGGTGGTTTTGGAATCCAAAGCACCGGTGGGCTCGTCGGCCAGAATCAGCTTGGGCTTTGTGGCAATAGCCCGGGCGATGGCCACCCGCTGCTGCTGGCCGCCGGAAAGCTCCGTGGGCAGATGCTCCGCCCGCTGGGAAAGCCCCACCCGTTCCAGAGCCGTGTGCACCCGCTCCATCCGCTCATGCCGAGGCAGATTCTGGTAGATCAGGGGCAGCTCCACGTTTTCCGCGGCGGTGAGCTTGGGGATCAGATTGAACTGCTGAAAGACGAAGCCGATTTTTTCATTGCGGATGTGGGCCAGCTCGTTTTCGGAATAGCTCTCAATGGGCAGCTTGTCCAGCCGATAGCTGCCGGCATCCGCCACGTCCAGGCAGCCGATGATGTTCATCAGGGTGGACTTGCCACTGCCGGAGGGGCCGATGATGCTCACAAATTCCTGGGGGTAGATGTGCAGGGTGGCGTGGTCCAGGGCCCGCACCCGTTCGTCTCCCACGGTATAGAACTTACATAAATCCTTGATGTCGATCATATCATCCTCGACCTCCAAATCCACTGGGCATCCCGCTGGGCGCACCGGAACTGCCGCCCTGGGGTCCGCCATTGTTACCACGGGAGCCTCCATTGCCGCTGGGCATCCCGCTGGGCATTCCGGTACCGGAGCCGCCAGGCATACCGCTAAAGCCGCCGTTGCCGCCGCCAAAGCCCATGCCGCCGAAGGGATTTGCAAAGGTCTGGGCTTCGGTGTAATAAACGGTGTCCCCTTCCTTCAGGCCGGATTTGATCTCCACATACTTACTGTTGCTCAAGCCGGGAATCACATCCACCATGCCGCCGTATTCCTTGGTTTCCTCGTCGTAGCTGGTATAGACAAAGTAGCCGCTGCTGGTCTGGTGGAGGGCATCGGCGGGAATCAGAATGGCATCGTCCACACCCTCAATGCGGATGTCCACACTGGCGGTCATGCCGGAAATCATGCCCTGTTTCTTGTCCAGGGTGACGACGGCTGTGTAATTGCCGCTGGAATAGGTCTTGTCAATTTCCATCACGGTGCCCTGCAGGTTTTCCTCGCCGATGGAGCTGACGGTAATATCCGCCTGCTGATTCAGTTCAAGGGAGAGAATGTCCGCTTCATCCACATTGATGGTGATCTGCATCCGCAGGTCCGGGGACAGGGTGACGATATCCGTGATTTCTGTACCGTCGTCGCTGTCCAGATCCGCAACAGCGTAGACACTGCCGGAAATTGGGGCAACCAGGCTGCCGTTGCGCTGGATTTGCAGCAGCTCCAGAAGGGTATCCTCCAGCTCGCTTCGGCTTCTCAGTAGGGCATCATAATTGGCACTGGTGCTGGTGTTTGTCAGCTGAAACAGAGGGGAATAGGAATATACCTGCTGATTCAGTGAAGTGTTGACCGCGCTGATGGTGCCGGCATAGCCTGTAATCGCCAGGGGGCTGTGGATATCCAGTTCGCCGGAACCCAGGACCTCACCCTCGGCGGACAGAATCGTCACCTCTTCGCCATAAGATGGCCCGTTGTCGGTAACCAGGATGGTTGCTTCACTGCCCAGAACGGTGTCCACGGTGCCGGTTTTCTGGGTTCCGTCCGCCAGTGTCACCGTTACACCATCCCCCTTTGACAGTCCGCTGCACTGGATAGTCACTTCCATGTATCCATCCAGAGAAATCACCGCGAGACTGCCATGCTCCACCATCACGTCCTCAATCAGGTCGTCTTTCTGGGCGTTCAGAATTTTCAGCCGCCCGGAGACTCCCGCTGTGATGGAACTGCTGACGGTTTCACCCTTCGCACTGGAGATTTCCTCGTCCAGCGCTTCGATTTCCTCCTGTAGCGCAGACATGGCGCTGCGGACGCTGGCCATATCCACCGTGGCCAGAATATCCCCCTGTTCTATTTTGTCGCCATATTTCACCAGAATTTCGGTGACTTCAACGCCGGAGGGGACGGTGACCACTTCGGTATCCACATTGACAAGCATTCCCGAACCGGAGACCACTGTGCTGATGGTGCCTCGTTCCGCCTGGGCACTGAGTACTTCCTCCGCGGAGGCCGCAAACTGCTCCCGGACCTGCCGCTGGAGCACTCGGGTTCCAACGAACAGCGCCGCCGCCAGAACAATGAGGATCAACAATAAAATACGGATCCGTTTTCTCCGTTTCCTCTTTTTGGTTTTGGCAAGGGCCTCAAATAATGCTTCATCCCCGGCAGTCACCTCCGGCGGATTCTGCCCCATTTCCAAGGCTCTTGATTTGGTGTTCTTTTTCAGCATATGAAACTCCTTTCGTTGGCGAAATCAATCATTTTCCTCAATGATATTGTTATTGTAATACGGAAAGCTGAAGAGACGCTGAAAGGAGAGACATTTTCCTTCTGCCCAGACCGTATTCAATGCTTACCATCCTTGTGGTATTTTAGGGAACATCCTGAGATGAAAGGAAGAGTGTACAGGATGAATAAGTTCGTTCACAAGGTTTTTCGCATTTCGCTATTTATTACACCGCAGTGTATTGATATGAAAGTGCACGAAAACGCAGATCCAGTCCGGAAATGGAAAGGATCTGCGTTTTTTCATTCAGGGTTGGTTTTTAGTTCCGGGAGGTAAGATGCAATGGATGGTTGTTAATAATGCGATTAACCCTCGTTTGCAAAGTGGAAGTCCAGATACTGGCATTCGGTAACGGGGTCGACCCGGTAGGTTTCGGTACGCTCATCTTCAATCAGACCGGACCAGTTCAGACCGTAGGCGAAATCGTAGGTGTTGCCGGCTGCATCAACGTAGCATTCCACGTCGCGGATGGTGTCCTCATCCTGAGCGTCAACAGCATCCATGGAAGCGGGCATCTGGAAGGGCAGCAGGGCGTAGGGCTCCACCTCACCGCTGATGATCTGCCAGACGGCATTGGGATTAAACCAGACACCACCGCCGATCTCGCCGCCGTCCTGACCGAAGTGGTACAGAATCACATCTGCCAGAGGCTCAACCTCGCTCATGACCATGGGAGCACCGGCAGCGATGACCGCGATGACGGGGCAATCCAACACAGAAGCCACATACTCCAGCATGTACAGATCGCCGATGTTGCTGTCATCGCCGATGGGATTGCCGTTCCAGGACCAGTTTTCACCATTGTCGGAAGCAATGGAAACCTCACGGGCCATGGAGGGGGTGTAACCATGATACTGGAGGTTACCGCCGATCATATTGCCCTCTTCGTTCTTGCCGCCGTCCTGCTTGGCGGCTCTCATGGAAACAACCGCCAGATCACAGGTGGCAAGTTCTTCCGCGGAAGCACGGATCACGTCGTTTTCGGTATAGGTGCCATCGGGACCGGTGGGATCACCGACGGAATCGGTCACAACATTGTAGTATTTGGATGCAGCCGCAACATCAGTACTGGGGCCCCAGGAGGCAGGAGTGCCGGGCATGGAGGAGTTACCCTCGGTGGCAGGGGAGAAGATGTAGGGAATGTAAACGGTCTGCTTTTCGGCACCCTCTGCCTTGGGAGCAATCACATTGCCCTCATTCTTTAGCATGATAATGGTCTTAACATGCTCGGCCTCTGCTTCAGCAGTGAATTCGATGCTGTTGTAGCCATAAGCCTGGGCAGTATCATAGTCGATATAGGGGTTCTCAAACAGACCGCAGTTGATCTGGGTGATGAAGAAGTCGGCGGCCAGACCACGGTAGATCTCGGTGGCAGCTTCCTCGCCCAGCTGCTCGGTCAGCAGCGCGAAGGCGGCAACGGGAGACTCGATATCGGAGGAGCCGCCGGTCTGGGTGATGCCTAACTGGTAAACAGTTGCGTGGCGGTCAACCACATCGTGGTCTTCCATGCCCCAGATTCGGCCGCCGTCCTCGATCACGCCCCAGTCGGAGACGATGAAGCCGTTCCAGCCAGCCTCTTCCAGAAGATCCAGCTTGTAGGCGGAGTAGATACCGGCAACGTTGTCACCGAAGCGTCCGTCCTCGGAGTAAGTCACGCCATAGTTGGTCATCAGGCCAGCGGCTGCGCCGGTGGAGGAACGGGTGAGGTGGAAGGCACCATCAAAGTAGGCGATCAGGTGCTGCTCTAGGTTGTCATTGGGGAATACATCATATTTCGCATCGGAATTGTGGTCATTACGGCCACCCTCGCCAGCGCCGGCACCTGCATAGTGCTTCACGATGGCAATCACGGAGTCGCTGCCCCAGCCCAGGTCGTTGCCCTCTTCATCGAAGGTGGACTGCAGACCGGAGATGAAAGCGTCGGTCATATCACGGGTCAGGGCGGGGTCATCGGAGTAGGTGCCGGAAGAACGGGCAAACTCAGGGGTGCCGATCAAATCGATCTGGGGTCCCAGGAGCATGGTCACGCCTACGGCCCGCATGGACTTACCAGTCATCTGACCTGCTTTGAAGGCCATGTCAACATCGAAGGTGGTGGACATGGAAAGTTGGTCGATGATATGAGCGATGTGGTTGGGGTCAGCGGAAATGGTTGCGGGAATTGCATAGGGCTGTGCCTCGCACAGAGCCTGCAGGGCGTTGGTCCAGGATACGGCCATGGTTGCGTTGCCAGCCTTGGTGGAGGAGCGGGTAACACCTGCACGGCCACCAGCCAGGACATAGTCCAGGTCTGTGCCCTCGATGCTTTCACCGAAGCTCATCCAGCCGCCGTGGGTCAGCATGGGGCCGATTTCCTCACCAGTGAGCTGGGAGGCCAGATCGGCGGCACGGGTTTCGGTATCAACACGCCAGTCTTCGTAGACATCCAGTTCACCATTGCGGTTCATATCCTTGAATGCGAAACCGTCAACTTCGATGATGGAGACACCGGAATCCTTGGAATAACCAAGGGTAGCGCCACCCTCATTGACGACCTTGATCCAGCCGTCCGGAGTTCTCTTCTCCGTCCACTTGGAACCGCCGTCCGCGCTGGCAAAGCCTGCAATGGAGAGAACCATTGTCAGAGCCAGCAGCATTGCCAAACTTTTTTTGATTTTTCTCATGTTTACCTTCTCCTTTTTCTTATTTTGCCTTTGGCAAATTCATGATAACACAGCGGAAGGAGTCATTTCAACGAAGGTGGACATATACCTTGGCGGTATGACATAAAGCAGAAAAAACAGGAAAATCTGCAGTTTGTCCAATGCCAAACTGCAGATTGCTCGAATTATCATCTTACGATTCATTCAAATACGGTTTTAGCTGCTTCATCCATGTATTGGTGCAGGAGCCGGCGTACTCCGACAGCAGGTGGTAGTTGGTGTCGAAGAAATGACCATTGTGATAGACAAAGTGCATCAAATCCGACAGCAGCACCACCCCGGGCATGGTTTCCACCGCCTCCCGGACGGCGTCGTTCACTTCGTGGACATTGCCCCTCTCATCCTCCGGCAGAGCGTCCAGATTCAGGCAGGCAAAGGAAACAAAAACGGAAATGCCTCTGTCTTGCAGGCGGGAATACCACTGTCCAAGCCTTTGAGTGCTTTCCTCGGTGATCAGCTCCCGGCGCAAGGTCACGGTGTCTCCAAGCTCCCCAGCTTCCGGCTCAAATCTGGGAAAGAGAAGCTCTCCATAGCTTCCGCAGTATGCACGTCCCCGGGAATCCAGATAACGGCTGGAATAGGAGGTTTCCTCTTGCTTTACATTCAGATAGCTGCACAGGCTGTCCAACACCCCCGACACTGTTCGCAAATCGGCACAAGTCAGCAGGTCGTAGTTATATTCGATTCCCGCCCAGAGCTTTGCCTCGTTGCTGCCCATATCCGTGGTGCGCAGCATTTGCGAATCGCTGGACAGCTCCGGGGTGTGGAAAAACACATCCCCCTCATGCAGATATGGCAGCATCATCTGCAGCTGCAGTTCCGAATTGACCGCTCCGTTCAGAGCAAGATTTACGGGATAAAGCCGGTCATTCAATGTGCGCAGCACGATGGGAATGTCCAGGTTGTACCACATGGAGCAGCCGCCGTAAAACACCAGCCGATTCCGATCCTGGGAGAGAATCAGAAGATCCAGCTTATCCGCATAGCAGCTCTCCTTGTATTTTGCGGTGCCGGCGGGGGCAGTGGCGGCGTTGATGTGTAGCGTTTTTAGCGTCCCCTCGGGGAAACAATCATCGGAAAGCACTTGAATATTATCGAATAGGTACAGCTCCCTTACGTTGGTATCACGGAAGCAGCCTGGCTCTGCGATCTTCAGCCCCTCCGGGAAAACCACCGTTTCCGCCTTGGTATTGCTGAAAGCGCCTGAGGTAAGCTGCGCCACCGGCTGTCCGCCCAGCTCCCCGGGAATGACCAGCAGATTCCCCTTAAAGCTGCAATCTGTGATAACGGCAGCGCCGTCCTGTTCCTGCCAGGAAAAATACCTTTCCTCCGTCCAGGGGACCCACTGAGCATACAGGGTGAGGGGGGCATCCCCCAGGGTGATTCGGCTGCCCAGGCCCACCGTTTCGCCGGAACCGTCCGGCTGGGTGTTCCAGCAGAGCAGGGTGCAGTTCTCCTTGGAAAAGGGAACCAGGGCATTGGCGGTGTTGGGGCGAAGGTGTTTTTTCTTTTCCTGGTTTTCCGTAAAGGCATCCCCCTCGCCCCCATTGGGGTCATAATGCAGCACAAAATTCTCACTGGAAAGGGTCAGCTTCACCCGGGTAGGGTAGCGCACGTTTTTCAGGGTCAAAAGCACGGTTCCTTCTTCCTGAGAGAGGAGAACATCTCCGAGGTAATCTGTATCAGTGAGGGAAAAGTCCTCCGCGAGACGGATGCGGAAGGTCACGTCCTCTCCGGGAAGAACGGTAATGCCGTTGTTTTCCACCTCCACCCAGGCGGATTCCTCCACAGCCACCTTCAAGGAGGTGGCAGCCGGACTTTCTGTGCCGCAGCCGGAAAGCAGCAGCAGAATTCCCAGAATGGCAATGAGGATTTTTTTCATGACTGTCCCTTCCTTTCTTGAATACAATTCCCCCTCTGTTATGAGAACCGAGGGGGAATTGGGGAGGAGAATGAAACGAATCGGGTTTTACTTCTGAACCTTAGAAGCCTTCCGCTTCTTCAGAATCCAGGGGATCAGTACAAGAGCTTCCAGGACAATCGCGCCGATCGCCGTACCGATGTTCAGCAGCTTGAAGAGGTTGCCCATGTTGTCCACACTGCTGATTTCCATGGCGGTGGAATCCTTGTAGTAGCCGGAGTTGGCCACGGTATAGAGGATGTTCTTGCAGGCCTGGCGCAGGGCATTCACCAGGGTGGCGGAGCTGGTGTCCAGCTGGTTGGACTCGGCCATGCCGTAGCCCAGCATCAGGTCGTTGCCGTTGCGCACGGCGGCGTCGGTATTCTGGTAGCCATAGGAGCCGTTGTAGTCGGAGATGACCACGCCCCGGAAGCCCCATTCGTCCCGAAGGACACTGTTCAGCATCCGGCTGTCGCTGATGACGGGGGTGTAGCCCAGCCAGTTGTAGGAGGTCATCACACCCATGGCGTGATTGTCAAAGTCGAAGTTCTTCACAACGATTTCAAAGGGCTTCAGGCAGTTTTCCCGCAGAGTCTGCTCCGTCATCCAGGTGGTGAGGAAGGCGGTGCGGTTGGTCTCCTGGTCGTTGGCGGCGAAATGCTTGATGTAGGGATACACGCCCCACTGGGCGGCACCGTTGACCTCACAGGAGGCGAACAGACCGGACAGTACCCCGTCCTCGGAGTAATACTCGAAGTTACGGCCGGAGAAGGCGGAGCGGTGCAGGTTCATGGCGGGGCCGTACCAGCCGTAGTTGTTGGCGGCGGCAAACTCCTGACCCATGGCGGAGCCAATCTTGGCGGCAATTTCCTTGCTCCAGGTCTGCGCCATCAGTACCTCGGTGGGGTACTGGGTGCCGTTGGAGCCGGTAACGTAGTTGGAAAGACCGGAGGGGCCATCGCAGTCGGAGGTGGCGACCTTGCCGATGGACTTGATTTCAGCGGTCTTCCAGCCGCCGTTGTTCACCAGGGTCTCCATGTCCTTGACGCTCATCTCGTCCAGCAGCTGCTCCCACTTTTCGTCGTCGTAGCTAAGTCCGGTGAGATCGGCCAGGGTAAGGCCGTTGTCCGCGCCGGTGGTGGGCATCACGTCGTCGGGGCTGTCGTAGTCCGAAGGCTTATACTTGGCGGTAATGCTCTTGATGTACTTCTGGTCGTCCTTGCTCAGCTCATACTCGCTGTCGGCAGGGGCGGCGGTGGCTTCTGCGTAGTTGGCAAAGTGATCCGCCCGGGACAGGACTGCATGGTCGCTGGCAATGTCGCCAAAGAGATTCACTGCGGCGGTGTCATCGGAAGGACGGCCATCTGCGCTGTAGTCAATGTCGGAGGTCAGGGTGAAGCTCTTGCTGTCCAGGACCGTGTGGGAGTCGGAGCGGATGGACATCACATATTCTCCGGCTTCCAGAATGTAGCCGCCGTTTGCGGTTTTGATGCAGGAGGAATCGTAGGAGGCCATGTCCTCCAGGGCGACCGTCAGGGTCACGGTTTCGGACTTGCCGGGCTCCAGCAGGGAGGTCTTTTCAAAATCGATGAGGTTGACGGAGGCCTTTTCAATGCCGCCGTTTTCATAGGGAGGCGTGAAGTAGAGCTGAACCACATCCTTGCCTGCCACACTTCCGGTGTTGGTGACCTTCACGGTGACGGTGACGCAGGTTCCATCCTGCTTCAGATTGGTGATTTCTTGGGAGAATGTGGTGTAGCTCAGGCCGTAGCCGAAGGGATACTGCACGGTGGTGTCATAGTCGACGAGACCTTCCTCAGCGGCGGTTTCATAGAACTTGTAGCCCATGTAGATGCCCTCCACATAGTCCACAAAGGAGATGACGCCGTTGAAAGTGGAATCTTCACGGCCAAGGGTTTTGACCAGATCCTTGGCGGAATACAGGTGGTTGCCGGAGTTGCCTGAGTGGTTCCAGGTGGGAGCAACGGTCAGGTCGTACAGATAGGTGTCGGCAGTGTGGCCGGAGGGGTTGACGGTACCATTGATGATCTCGCCCAAAGCGGTCATGCCGGAGGTGCCGGTACCGGGAGCCAGGATCACGGACTGGATGCTGTCGTATTCATTGACCCAGCCCAGCTCCATGGTGTTGTTGGCGTTGACGACGATGATGACCTTTTCAAAATTGGAGGTCACCAGCTCCACCAGGCGCTTTTCCGTCTGGGACAGCTGCAGGTAGTGGTCGCCGGGCTCAAATTCGTCGTAGCCGTTCTTCTGGCCGTAGGTGTTGTTGTAGAACTTGGCGTTGGTATAGTTGTAGTTATGGGCCACAGATTCCAAAACCGCATCGGTCTGGGCGACATTATAGGTGCCCTTGATGACCGCGTTCATGTCCGCGGGCAGGTCGGCATTTTCGCCGCCGCTGCGGGCAAGGACGATCACAGCGGTATCGGAGAAGGCCTTTGCCTCGTCCATCACTGCGTCGGTGTAGTAGTCCATGGTGGGCTCGGGCAGGCTCCAGTCCTGCTCGGTCATGTTGATGACGGGACGGTTGCCGCCCCAGACCTGGGTGCCATATTCCTCATACATTTTGGTCAGGGTGGCGTTAGTCTCGAAGCCGGCATTGTTCAGAGAGGTGATAATGTCCACGGTGGACTGGGCCAGATCACCGCTGGCGGCGGAGCCGGTGCCGGAGAAGACGGGATGGGCGGAGGCCCAGCCGAAGACGTTCAGGCTCTTGGTTTCAGAGGAAAGGGGGAGAAGTCCCTCGTTCTTCACAAGAACCATGCCCTCTTCCGCAACCTCCTGGATGACCTGCAGAGAGTTGCCCACCACATCGTCGGAAATCTCTGCTTTCGAAGCATTCAGAAAGCCGGAGACGATGGAATTCATGGGGCCGTAGCAAATCATGTTCACAATCAGGACGATGACGCACAAAAACGCGATCACGCTGGTCCAGCGAATCACAAGACGGTTGCCCTTCTTTGCCCAGTGGGCGGCAACTAGGACAACGATCAATAGGAGCAGGGCTCCGAAAATACCATAGATATAGCTGCTGAGTTTGGTCAGGTAGTTGGCCACATCCGCAGCACTGGCACCCATGGAAACAAACAAGGGGGTTAGTACATTAATCAGGAATTGAACCACGTTTGTTCCTCCGTTCAGATGATTTCATAAAGCTGCGCAGAGCAGAGTCGCCTCCGCTCTGCGCAGAACAGGAATAGATTATTCGTCAGCGTAGTGGAAGCTGATGCTCTCCACGGTGGTCAGAGGCTCCACACTGTAGGTGGCGACCCGCTCGTCTTCAATCTTGCCGGACCAGTTCAGGCCGTAGGCGAAATCATAGACGTTGCCGTCGGCATCCACATAGCACTCCATATCCCGGGGAACGTCTTCCTTCTCGGCCTCTACGGCATCCATGGAAGCGGGCATCTGGAAGGGCAGCAGAGCGCTGGGCTCCACATCACCGTTCACGATCTCCAGCAGGGCATCGGTGAACACCCAGCTGGTGGAACCATAGTAGTACAGGATGGCGTCGGCCAGAGGCTCGACCTCACTGAACACCATAACGGAGGGGCCGGAGGCCTTACTCATGAGCACGACCACCTTGGCATCGCCCTTGACGGTGTTCACATACTCCAGCTGCTCCAACTGGCTGTAGTTCTTGTCAGCTCCCACGGTGTTGTTGGCATAGGAGCGGTTCAGCTTGACGGTCTGGGTCTTGGTGCCGTAGTAGCCGTCGTTGATGACCTCGGTCTGCACATCGGCAGCGATGGACTCCCGGCGGGCGTTGACGGCAGTGTACTCACCATACTGCAGGCTGCTGGGAAGCCAATTGCCCTCGTCATCCTGGGCGGAGTCCTGAGAGGGAGCGTCCATGAACACCAGAATCAGGTCGCAGGCGGCGACTTCCTCAGCGGAAGCGCGGATCACATCGTTTTCAGTGTAGGTGGGATTGCCGTCGGCATCGGGATCGCCGGTGGGTTCACCTACGGTATCGGTCACCACATTGAAAATTTTCTCCACAGCCTTCACATCCACGGCAGCGGCCCACTTGGCGGGGCTGCCTTCGGAGCTGGAGTTGCCCTCGGAGGCGGGGGTGTAGGACAGGGGCAGGTAGACGGTCATCTTTTCGCCGTTATTCTGGGCGATGGTGCCATCGGAGTTCTTCAGCATAATAACGGTCTTCTGCTGGCTTTCCTTGGCCTCGGCATCGGTGCGGTTGTTCCACACAGTCTCGATGGCGTTGTCCAGGTCAACATAGGGATTGTCATACAGACCGCACTGGAACTGGGTCAGTACAAAGTGGTAAGCAGCGTTGCGCAAAGTGGCTTCGGCCTCTTCTTCGCTTTCGGCGATGTCTTCGGCGTAAATTTCATAACCTTCCAGAGCAGCCTCGTTATCCGCAGAACCGCCGACCTGATGCACACCGGAAGCATACAGCAGAGCGTAACGCTCAGCGGTGGTGTAGTCCTCTACACCGAAGCACTGCTGGCCGTCGTTGGTGATCTGCCAGTCGGTGAGGATGAAGCCCTGGTAGTCGTTTTCATACAGTAGACCCATCTTGTAGCTGGAGTATGCACCGCCAACCAGCTCACCCAGGGAGCCGTCACGGCTGTAGGAGATGGCGTAGTTGGGCATAACACCGGCTTCGTGGGTAATGCTGCCCTTCAGATTGAAAGCAGCATCAAAGAAGGGAATCAGGTGTGCTTCAAAATTGCCGCCGGGGAACACGTCGAACTTACCGGCATCCATGTGGTCGTTACGGCCGCCTTCGGGAGCGCCGTCGCCAACGTAGTGCTTGGCAATGGCGTAGACGGAGTCTTCGCCCCAGCCCAGGTCGGTGCCGTCCTCAGCCCAGGTGGACTGCAGGCCGGAGATGTAAGCGTCGGTCAGGTCACGGGCCAGCGCCGGGTCCTCGGTGTAGGTGCCGGTGGCACGGGTCATCAGAGGCTCGGTGCCGATGCCCATCTGGGGTCCCAGCAGCATGGTCACGCCCACGGCGCGGTACATCTTGCCGTGCTCAACGCCCAGGTTGAAGGCCTCCTCCACGCTGAAGGTGGCAGCCAGGGAGTTCTGGTCGATGGTGTTGGAGATGTGGTTGGGGTCAACGGAGATGGTGGCGGGGATGCCCCAGTTGCCGGTGGCCTCGCACAGAGCCTGCAGAGCGTTGGTCCATTCCACTGCCATGGAGGTGTTGCCCTCGTTGATGGCGGAACGGGTCACGCCGCCGCGGCCGCCTTCTTCAACGTAGGTCAGGTCGTCGCCCTCGATGGTGGAGCCGAAAGACCTCCAGCCGCCGTGGGTGAACAGGGAGGTCATTTCCTCGATTTCCAGCTTTTCAGCCAGGTCACGGGCGCGGGTTTCATTAGTCTCCCGCCAATCCTCGTAAACATCCAGCTCGCCGTTCCGGTTCAGGTCCTTGAAGGCGAAGCCGTCCACCTCGATGAGCTCAACGCCGGAGTCGGGGGAATAGCCCAGGGTCTTGCCGCCCTCGTTGGTCACGCGGATCCAGCCGTCGGCGGTCCGCTTCTCGGACCACTTGGAGCCTTCCGCACTTGCGCTCATACCGGCTGCGGACAAAGACATTGCCAGCGTCAGACCAAGCGCAACGATACGTTTGAACTTTTTCATTTTGTTTTCTCCTTTCGTATTCGGGCGGATGTTTGCTCGCCCGTCTTCTGGCGACAGCATAATGCAATCCCTTTTTCTTTGCAAGATGCCCTTGCGCATCGGTTCTGCTGGGGGAGCAACAGCATTCCGGCATTGACGAACGGCACCGATTCGGGGACAAACTGCCGCTTGTCCATGGCAAGCGGCAAAAACGAAAAGCAGCCTCATTTTTGGAGGCTGCTTTGGGCTGGGGGGATTTTTTATTTTCCGATGAGAGACAGATATTTCATCTTCACTTCACCAATTTTACTTCGTCCAATGGGCAGTTCGGTACCATCCTGCAAGGTGGCGGAGGAAGAGGAAATGTGCTGGATGTACTGGAAATTCACAAGATAGCCCTTGTGGATGCGGATGAAGCCGAAGGGCTCAGACATTGCTTCCAGCCGGTCCATGGTCATCTTGATTTCGATGGGCTCACTGCGTCCATCCACATAGAGGTATTGGTAATTCCGACTGCCTTCGATGTAGCGCACCTGGCGGCTGCGAAGGGTCAGAATTCCGGAACGGGTTTTGAAATCCAGATAATCGCCTTTGCTCTCTTTCGCAATGGTTTTCATGTACAGCTCTACCACGGCTGAAATATCGTTCAGGAAATTGCTTTTGCGAACAAAGCCCAGAGGCTGCACAAAAAACGATTCAAACACCCGGCTTTCCGCTTCAGAAATATAGACAATAATCGTCTCGTCTCCTTTGGCCCGGAGACGTTTTCCCACGGCGATACCATCCAGTCCGGGCATTTCTATGTCCAAAAGCAAAAGCTGATAGCAGGCCTTTTCCGTAGCACGAAGCAGTGCATCTCCGGAACCAAACTTGTCGATTTCCACCTGAATCCCATAGGTCTGAAAAGTGGACTCCACAGCACCGGCAATCACCGGTATGGCCTTCTTATCGTCATCGCACAGCGCAATTTTAATTTTCACGTTTTGTTCCCTCCCAGGTCATGTCCATCATAACCTGCGCCACAAACATATCCTCTTCCAGTGAATACTGGGCACAGCCGTTATACTGTTCGGCCAGTTTCGCGATAATCTTTGTTCCGTAGCCGTGAAGCTGCTTATCCCGCTTCGTCGTGAGCAGGCCGATTCCGCTGTGCTCCAGGGTTTTACGGTCTGTGGAATTCATGCAGCGAATATACAGATAGCGCTGGTGGGGGTATATTTCAAGCCGCACCCTTGGATTCGTCCAACCGTTTTTCATCAGCCGGCGGCATTCGTCCCATGCATTGTCCAAAAGATTGCTCAGCACAGAGCATATTTCCCGATCCGGAAAGGGCAGCACCGGCGGAACCACCAGCTGATGCTCCGGAGTGATCCCCTCGGAACGAAGCTTGGAAAATTCCATATTCAGCACTGTGTTGACCGTATGATTGCCGCAGTCGATCAGGTTCAGCTGGGGCGGCAAATTTTCTTGGAGCTTCTGGAAGTACTCCTTCAGCTCGTCATAGCGGCTGCCTTCCAGAAGAATCTGCATATAGGAATACTGGTTTTTTAAGTCATGTCGGATGCAGCGTAGATCATCCAGGGTCTTCTGGGCTATTTTTGTGATTTCCCGTTCAGCCTGAAACCGCTGCTTTTCTGCCCGGAGCTGGATGATGCCACTTTGCTCCCGGCACATGGTATACACCGCCCGGATGGTGATCAGGGAGGTCACCGCCAGACTGAAATAACCGGACAGGAACGCGAGCACCACGGAGGTGTCCAGGGTCATCAGGCAGGATTCGGTGATGTTCACCACCAGAATGCCCAGGCATAGTGTGAGCTCCAGATTGATACAGCTGGTGGGAACCATCTCAAACTCGTCGAAATTGTAGCGCCGCAGATACAGCGCCGCCAGCGGGAGAAGGAAATGAATCAGGCAGCGCGTCAGCGCCTCCGGGCTGCCGCTCCGAACCAGACTGCCCACCAGAATGCTGCTCTGACCGGCCAGTGCCGAGACACTCAGCATCACATTGAACAGCACGCAATGGAGCAGCTCATCCGTCTTCCATTGGTAAGGGGACAGGTAGTGCAGCATCAGAAGAAATCCTGCGCCCCTGAGCAGCTTGTTCAGCAGAGGGTAGGCGCCGCTGATGCCCAGAAACCCGTACAGCATGGAACCAACAATCAGCTGATAGAAAAACAATCCAGCAAAGGCGGGGACCAGCCGCTTCCAGCTGCCCTTCTGCCAGCACAGAATGATCCAGGCCAGTCCGGTGAGCAGCGCCTCGATCACCCAGGCAGTATCCAGAATGATATGAAAAAAGAAAGACAGATTTTCCAGCATTTTGCGGCTTTCCTCCAAAATCGGAATGGAATCATCCATGATTTTTCGCTATTATAACAGAATCACATCGGGATTGCAATTCTTTCTGCGTATTTTGTCAACACCCATGGAAACACTCTTGGTTATTCGTCATCAATCCGATGCCGTTTGTCACAGAGAATACTCTGTTTGTAAACATAGGAATCTGTTGGTAGCCGGGATGTTGCCCCGATTTTGGAAATGTGTTACAGTACCCTCGAAAAATCAAAAAAAGGAAAACAAAGTGATCAAAGGAGCTGAGGACATGACCCCATCGAAAAAAACAATATGCGCTTATCTTCAGGAGCTTGCAAAACAGGAGCCTGACAAGAGACTTCTGGGCAATCCCGCCGGGTGGATGACCTGCTCCCAGGTGTGGAACCAGACCCAAAGTATTGCGCTGCAGCTGCACGCTCAGGGTCTTCGCCCCCAGGATGTGGTGGCGCTTCAGACCAAGCGGTGTCTGGAGACAGTGTTGGTGATCTTTGCGCTGCGCTTGCTGGGTACCACTGTGGTGCTTGTGGATCCCCATAATGAGCCTGAGCAGGTGCTCCAGGACTGCGAGACGCCAATTTCGGCCCGAGGAGTGCTGCGTTTCTCCCAGGACAACCAGCTCAGTCTTTCCATTGATTCAAAAACCGTTCTCATCCGGCTTTCTGCGGAACTGCCCCACGAGGAGCTCCCCCTTCTCTGCGATGCCCAGAACCCTGGCTTTGTGATCTTCACCTCCGGCTCCACCGGGAAGCAGAAAGCAGTGATGCTCTGCGACTACAATGTGGTGAATAATCTGCTGGATTCCCATCCTCTGGGCTGCTACCGGGAAGACGACATTGCTCTGGGGGCCAATCCTCTGGAGCATGTGTTCGGACTGGCGTTGCTGGCGGGCACTGCGGTGCTGCGTTATGCCATGTATTTGCCCGCAGCCATAGATATAGATTCTATCCTTGGCTACATTGAGCAGGAAAAAATCACCCGGATGAATGGCGTGCCTTCCTTGTATCAGTCCATGGCGGCCCGGTGCGGCGGATTTGATATTTCTTCTCTGCGGGCGGGCTTCATCGGCGGCGCTCCGGAGACCACGGAGCGGCTGCTGCGGCTGGAAGCCCAGTTGGGCATGACCTTGGTTCCTGTGTACGGGATGTCCGAGTGCATCGGCATCTCCTGTGCCGACGGAAGGGAGCCTACCGAAATTCGGGCCCGGGGCGTGGGACGGGTTTATCCCATGAACACCGTGAAGCTGCTGGGAGAGGACGGCAATCCGGTGAAGCCGGGGGAAATTGGAGAAATCACGGTGAACAGCCCCGCCAGAATGATAGGCTACTGGGGAAATCCCATGGCACCGGAGGCATTTCTCCCCACCGGAGACCTGGGCTATCTGGATGCGGACGGAATCCTGCACATCTGCGGCAGAAAAAAGGAACTCATCATCCGAAACGGGCGGAACATTGCCCCGAAAAGGATTGAGGACGCTCTGCTGTCCCTGCCAGGAGTGCAGGCGGCGGCGGTGGTGGGCCTGCCAGACGAGTTGGTAGGGGAGGTGCCCTACGCCATGATCGTGGGTATTGTGGATCCGGCTGAACTGAAAAAACTTCTTCCCAAGAACGAACTTCCGGTGGGAATCCTCTGCTCAGAGGAGCTGCCCCTGACCGCCTCGGGAAAGCCGGACAAGCTCCAGATCAAAGAGGTGCTGCGCAAATGGAAGAATGGGTGATCCTCCAGCAGCCAGCGGTGCTGCTCCTGGACGGTGCGGCGCTGCTTTTGTGTCTGTTTGAGCGGAAATACCGGAGCACAAGGGGAATTTTCTTCTGGGTCTCCGGCGCCCTGGCCATTCTCGCCGGAGCCTGGGGCCTGCTGGAGGGCGCATCATTGCGGGAGATTGCTGCTATCTTCATGATTTTCTGGCTGGTTAGCACGGGAGGGAGCACATGAATTTCAATTCTCTTGCATTTCTTCTGTTTCTGCCTCTGGTGGTGGGCATCTATTGGCTGCTGCCCCGGCGCCCGGGGCAGATCTGGCTGCTTTGTGCCAGCTATTTCTTCTATATGTATGCCAACCCCTCTCTGATTTTTCTGCTGCTGGCTTCCACTCTGGTCGATTATCTGTGCAGCAACGGCATTGAACGCAGGCGGGAAAGCAAAAAATACTGCCGTTTTCTGCTGCTATGCAGCATTTTTGTCAATCTGGGATTGCTCTTTACCTTTAAGTATTTTGATTTCTTTGGGGAAAACTGGAATCTGCTGGCGCAGACCCTGGGCCTTTCCTACCGGGTGCCGGAGCTGGGGCTGATTCTCCCGGTGGGCATCTCCTTCTACACCTTCCAGACCATGAGCTACACCATCGATGTGTACCGGGGAGATTTTCATGCAGAACGGGACATTGTCACCTTCGCACTGTACGTCACCTATTTCCCTCAGCTGGTGGCGGGTCCCATCGAACGCCCGACCAATCTGCTGCCCCAGCTGAAGCAGAAAAAGAAGCCCTGCTGGGAGGACATTACCTGTGGGATCCGGCTGCTGCTGTGCGGTTTCTTCCGCAAATGCGTGGTGGCGGACTACTGCGGCCGCTTTGTGAATGCGGTATTTTCGGACGTTCCCAATGCCAACGGCTTTGCCATTGCGGCGGCGGGGAGCCTCTTCTGCTTCCAGATGTACTGCGATTTTGCCGGCTATTCGGAGATCGCCTCCGGCTGTGCCAGGCTGATGGGCGTGCGGTTGACACGGAATTTTGACCGGCCCTATCTCAGCCAGAGCTATGGAGAATTTTTCCGCCGCTGGCACATCAGTCTGAATCGGTGGTTTACCAGCTATGTTTACATCCCCCTGGGGGGAAATCGGAGAGGAACGCTGATTCGCATCCGAAACACCGTGATCGTCTTTGCCCTCTGCGGCCTTTGGCACGGAGCCAGATGGACCTACGTTCTGTGGGGCTTGTATTCCGCCTTCTGGGTCAGCCTGGAGGGCGTGGTGCTGAAACCGGCAGAGCAGTTGGCCCGGCGTCAGGGCATCGAACTGAGCCATCCCGTGGTCAAGCTGGTGCGCAGAAGCTATATGTTCCTCATTTTCATTCCCGCGGCGCTGCTGTTCCGGGCGGAGTCCATCGGCCAGTTCACCACACTGCTCCATGGGCTGCTGCACAGCGGATTCGGGCTGCGGGAAGGGTTTGCCGCCCTGGGGATGAGCGGCCCGGAATTGATACAGCTGGCGCTGGTATTTGCGGTAATGGCAAAGCTCTATGATTGGGGAAAGGACCGGCTTCCTACTGTTCACAGTGAATCCGCCGCTGCTGCAAGATGGGTGGGGGCGGTGTATCTGGTGCTCATCATTGCCCTGTGCTGGATCGCTCTTCTGGCTACCCAGGAAATGACGGAATTTGCCTACTTTCAGTTCTAAGGAGGGAGCGGGCAATGAAAAAACGTATTCTTTCCATTCTTCTGTGTCTATGCCTGCTGCTTCTGTTTCCCGGAGCGCTGGTGCTTGCCGAGTGCATCCTGCCTGATTTCTACGCCGACAGCTACTACGCGGAGCTTTCGCAGATGGTGAACCGACTGAAAAAGGCGGAGGGAAAGCGACTGATTCTTCTGGGGAGCAGCAGCGTGGCCTTCGGAACGGACACAGCGCTTTTGCAGGATATTCTTTCTCAAAACGGCTTCAACTACACCGTCTGCCCCATGGGGCTGTATGGTGCCGTTGGCACCGATGTCATGCTGGATCTCACTGCGCCCCAGCTCCGGCAGGGAGATCTGGTGGTGCTTACCTTCGAGCCTGTCTCGGAGTCCATGACTACTTATTTTGGTGCCAATGCCTACTGGAAATGCGCTGAAAGCGACCCCGGCCTGCTGCTTCTGACAGACAGCGGCAAGCGGACGGCCCTGGTGGGCAGCTACCCCGGGTATTTGCAGGAGCGATGGGGTATCTGGCAGAGCGGACAGTACCCAACCCCCGAGGGAGTGTATGCTCGATCCTCCTTTGACGAAAGCTGCAATCTGATCTATAACCGCCCCGGGAACACCATGCTGCTGGGCTACGACATTGGGAGCCCTATCGACCTGGCCCGGGCGGAGATATCCCCCGAGTTTGAAGAAAGTGTCCGCCGCTTTTGTGAAAAAGCCCGGAAGGCAGGAGCCTCCGTCACCTGGAGCTTTTGCCCCATGAACCGCTCCGCCATTGCAGACAATTCTCCCCAGGTCCTGGAGGACTATTTTAACCGCTGCGCCCAAAGCTTCGGCTGCACGTCCATCAGCGACCCCCGGGACTATGTGATGGACAGCGGCTGGTTCTACGATTCCAATTTCCATCTGAATTCCGCTGGAGCGGAGGTTAAAACCCTGCAATTGGCTGAGGATATTCTATCAGAGCTAGGTTGTTATCAGCCGCTTTCCTATGAGAAATCGGCTATGCCGGATTCGATAGCATCTATGCAGGCGGAAACCTCCGGCGACGAAGCCTTTCTGTTTTCACTGATTCCCGATGGCAGTGCCTACCTGGTTTCCGGCCTGAATGTACAGGGACTATCCGCAGCAGAGTTGACCGTTCCGACGGTATGGGACGGTCTGCCAGTAGTTGGTTTTACGCCGGATGCATTCACGAATGCCATTCAACTGGTGCAGCTACGTCTGCCTGCTACGATTCAGACAATCCCGGATGCACTTTTCTCCCACTGTACCAATCTAAGCAGATTAATTCTGGAACATACCGATGCCCCCTGTCCAATCACGGAACACAGCCTTGACGGCGCTGCACAGCTTCGGATTTTTGTTCCCAGGGCGGCGTATCACCTGTACCGGGACGGAGTCGGATGTGAACAAAATTATTGGCAACGCTACATAAACCAAATTTATACTTACTGATGATCGTTCAGAAAAGGAGCGTAAGAATGAATGTGAATGAAAAAATCGCCCTGCTGACTCTGGAAGAAAAAGCCGCCCTGCTGCAGGGGTGGAGCACCTGGACCACCTGGGACGGCAGCAAAATGGGAATCCCGCCCATCTTTTTGTCCGACGGCCCTCATGGGCTTCGCAAGCAGGCGGGAGCGGGAGATCATCTGGGCCTCAATGCCTCCATTCCTGCCACCTGCTTCCCCACCGCTGCCACCATGGCCAACTCCTGGGATGTGGCCCTTGGTGAAGAGCTGGGCAAAGCTCTTGGAGAGGAAGCGGTGGCAAATGATGTTCATGTGGTGCTGGGCCCGGGAGTGAACATGAAGCGTTCCCCCTTGTGCGGACGGAACTTCGAGTATTTCTCCGAGGATCCCTATCTCGCTGGTAAAATGGGAGCCGCCTATGTCCGGGGCATTCAGAGCAGAGGTGCTGCTGCCTGTCCCAAGCATTTCGCCGTCAACTCCCAGGAGCTGCGGCGGATGTGTATGGATTCCGTTCTGGACGAGCGGACGCTGCGGGAAATCTATCTCACCGCCTTTGAAATCGCCGTAAAGGAAGGCGGTGCAAAGGCCATCATGTCCAGCTATAACCAGGTGAACGGCACCTACGCCAACGAAAATACCCACCTGCTGACGGATATTCTTCGCAATGAATGGGGCTTTGACGGCTTCGTGGTCACAGACTGGGGCGGAGACAACGACCATACTGAGGGCGTGAAGGCCGGTTCCAATCTGGTCATGCCCGCCCCCGGCCCGGACTGCGCCATTGGCCTCGTCAAGGCAGTGCA
>CALYTP010000003.1:0-58684 GCA_945486915.1 uncultured Clostridia bacterium
ATCTATATCTTGTGGTATGCTTACTAAAGCCGATAACCTAAATTACAATTTGTCCTTGTATTTAGTTTAGAGGCGACAAAATACCCTTATCAAAACCAAAAGGCAGGCACCGGTGGTGTCTGCCTTTTGGTTTTTGTCAACTTGTCAGGCGGCGTTCATCAGCTCCATGACGGCGGCGAGATAGTTGGCTTCCCGCAGCTCGTACTGGTCGGCAAGGTACTGCCTGGACTGGGTCAGGCCTTCGCCGACAATGGCCATGGTTCTGTCATAGGATCGCTTCGCGGCGGCCAGGGTCACATCGCCGATTTCAAAAAGCTCCTGCCACTGGTCCATCCTGCTTCCGTCCAGGGGCAGGATATAATACCGGCGGCCGTTGGTGGTTCTCAAATCCACCCAGGTGGGAATCAGGTCCACATCCTCCAGATACACGGTGCCGTCAGAATACTTGGAGAAGGTCATGGTGAACCAAACGCCGTCCTCAGTGTGGCCGGAGGGCTGGGAGGTCATGACGTTGGCCCGCTGGTTGGAGACGGCGTTGCCCATGGAATAGAGACATACGGTCTTGTGGTCGGGATCAACGTTACTGGTCAGCAGCTGGATGGGCTCCACCACATGGGGATGACCGCCCACGATGACATCCACACCCAGATCACACAGCGCCTGGGCAATGGTGGTCTGATGCTGGACGGGCGTCGTGGTGTACTCCACGCCCCAGTGGATGAACAGGACAATGGCCTCAGCGCCCTGGGCCTTCATTTCCGCGATATACCCGGCGACTTCGTCGTACATAGGGGCGGGATTGGAGGGCAGGAAGGAGTTGATGACATTCTCGCCGCCCTCATGCATGGGAATGCCGTTGAGGTAAACGCGGTTTGCCATATACTGCTCCGGGCGGCCCTCATAGGTGTAGCACATCATGCCAACATAGATTCCGTTGATGTTTTTCAGGGCGTACTTGGGTTCCTCCGGTGTGAGCATGGTGCCGATGGTTTCCAGGCCTTTGCTTCTGACGGTCTCGATGGTGCGGAAGTAGCCGGTTTTTCCCGTGTCATAGCTGTGGTTGTTGGCGGTCATCAGCATGTCGAAGCCTGCATTTTTCAGACCGTCCACAATCTCATCGGGGCAGTTGAACTGGGGGTAGCCGGAGTACTGGTAACCGTTGGTGTTGCCGCAGAGGGTGGTTTCCAGATTGGCCAGGGCGTAGTCGGCAGCCCAGGAATATTCGCTGAGGTACCGGAAGATATAGTCAAAGTTATAGCTGCCATCCCCCTGCCGGGCGGTGTCGATGACGGGCATATGCATCAGAATATCACCGGTGGCGGCGATGGTGGCCCGGCTGACCACATGCTCCGGTTCCGGCGGCAGGGTGGTGGGAGGCTCGGTGGTCTCCGGCTCCGTGGGCTCGGTGGTGGGAGGCGGGGTGGTTTCCGGCGGCTGGTACTGGGGGAACAAAGGCTCCAGCAGCTGGGCAACGGGATTGCTGCCGCTTCCGTTGCCGCTGATCATATCGATGCTGAGCCAGAGCAGCAGACCGCTGCCGATGATCACCAGGATCATCAGCACCACCAGCGTGGCTTTCAGGGCGGCAGCAAGGCTGCGGATGATTTTTTTCATATCGTTCTCCTTTTATGCGGCTTGCTGGGGCGCGGTGACGGCGGCGAGATAGTCAGCCACCCGCTGGGCGGTCTGGTCGGCAAGGTACTGCTTCACCTCTGCCATTCCCGTTCCCGTCAGCGCCACGGTGCGGTCGTAGGACTTTCGCGCATTGGCGGCAGCTTCTTCTGTCATGTCGTAGAGGGTGGCCCACTGACCCATCAGATCCTCATGCAGCGGGATGATGTTGTAGCTTCTGCTGCCCTCGGTGCGCAGATCCACCCAGAAGGGGAGCAGGTCGGCGCCCTCCAGGTATACGGTGCCGTCGGAATACTTGGAGAAGGTGACGGAGAACAGCAGGCCGTCCTCGGTGTGTCCGGTCTTCAGATCCATTTCGCTGATTCTCTGATTGGACACGGCGTTGCCGGTGGAGTACAGGCAGACGGTTTTGTGACTTGGCTCTAAGCGGCTGGTGAGCAGGCTCACGGGCTGAATCACATGGGGATGGCCGCCCACGATCACATCAAAGCCCAGGTCGCACAGCTGCTGGGCGATGTTTGTCTGCTCAGCACTGGGGGTGGTCTGATATTCGGTGCCCCAGTGGATGAACATGATGGTGGCTTCGGCGCCCTCCTGCTTCATTTTGCCAAGAACCGTCTGCAGCTCCAGGAAGAAGGGGTCGGTCTGGGCGGACAGGAAGGAGTTGATCAGCACGGAACAGGTGTCGGACAGGGCGTTGCGGTTCATATAGATTTTTCCGGGGGTGGGATTCTCCGGCTGTCCCTCATAGGTATAACAGACCATGCCAACCTTGATGCCGTTGATGTCGCGAACCAGGTATTTTGGCTCGTCCACGGCTGCGGTGGTGCCCAGCACGGTAAGACCCTTGTTTCGGATGGTCTGGACGGTACGCAGGAAGCCGTATTCGCCGGTGTCGTAGCAGTGGTTGTTGGCTGTCAGCAGCATGTCGAAGCCTGCGTTTTTCAGGGCATCCACGATTTCGTCGGGGCAGTTGAAGGCGGGATAGCCGGAGTATTTGTAGCCGCCCTCGGTGCCGCAGAGGGTGGTTTCCAGATTGGCCACCGCCAGATCCGCGGCGGAGGAATCCGGCAGCAGATAGCGGAAGATGGAATCGAAATTGTAGCTGCCGCTGTCGGTGAGGCCGGTGTTGATGACGGGCATGTGCATCAGGATATCTCCCGTGACGGAAATGGTGGCCTGGGAGACCACATGCTCAGGCTCCGGGATTTCCGGCTCCGTGGGCTCGGTTTCCTGCTTTTTGCCGAACAGCCGCTGCCACAGGGAGGGACGTTCCTCCTGCGCAGGGGCTTCGGTGGCTTCCATTTCCGGTGCTTCGGTTATTTCCATGGCATCTTCCGTTGCTGCCGATACTTGGGGAGCAGGGGAGTCGCTGTTTAAGAACAGACGAAGCCCCACGGAAAACAGAACGATCACAGCCATCACGGCCACAAGACCCACCACAAGGGGGGCGGAGTTAAAGTCATTGTTGCTTGACTGGTATTTGGGTTTGTGCTTTTGTGCCATTTGGCGCCTCCTTATGTATCCAGCAGGTAGCTGACGGAGTGGATGATTTCTCCGCCGCTGAGATAGACCCGGGGTACTCTCCGACTGATGCCGCAGACGAATTCATAGTTAAAGCTGTCGGCCACAGCCGCGATCTGCTCCACGCTGATGCGCTCACAGCCGCTGGTGCCCACCAGAACCACCTGATCGTCCGGTGCGGCTTCCGGGATTCCGGTGACATCCACCATCATCTGATCCATGCAGATCCTTCCCAGAATGGGGGCCTTTTTGCCATGGATCAGGACGTAAAACTTCCCGGAGAGATTTCTGCGGTAGCCGTCGGCATAGCCCACGGGGATGGTGGCTACCACCGTGGGAGCCGTGGTGGTGTAGGTGCCGCCGTAGCCGATCTCGCGGCCCGGCTCCAGGGTTTTGATGTGGGTGATCCGGCTGACCCAGCGCAGAGCGGGCTGAAGCGCCAGCAGTTGGGGGTCGACCTCGTCGCTGGGGTACATGCCGTAGGTGACGATGCCGGAGCGCACCATCTCATAGCTGCAGCCGAAATTCATGATGCCTGCCGAATTATCAAGATGGCGCAGCGGGATGGTCACCCCTCTGTCCTTCAGCATCCGGTCAAATTTGTCAAACAGCTCCGCCTGCTGCTTTGCACGGGTCAGATCGGCGCAGTCGGCCGTGGCAAAATGGCTGAACAGTCCCTCGGCGGTGATACCCGGAAGGGCGGCGATGGCGGCGCACAGATCGGCATCGCTCTGGGTGACCTGAAAGCCGATACGGCTCATTCCGGTGTCCACGGCAATGTGGAAGGGGGCGATGATGCCGGCTTCCTGTGCTGCCCGGGACAAGGCAACGGCGTCCTTATAGTGGAAGATGGCGGGGCGGATTCCGTTGCGGACGGCGGTGGGGAAGGCGGCCACCGGCGTATGGCCCAGGATCAGAATGGGCTTTTCCACCCCTGCCTGACGCAGCTCCATGGCCTCCAGAATGGAGC
The DNA here is from genome assembly GCA_945486915.1 of uncultured Clostridia bacterium. Classification (GTDB taxonomy): domain Bacteria; phylum Bacillota; class Clostridia; order Oscillospirales; family Oscillospiraceae; genus Faecousia. Next base: position 4,127 of record CALYTP010000003.1, read on the forward strand.
TGACGCCGAAGAACGCGCAGTCGGCGTCCAGAATTCTGGCCAGCTCCACGGCGCCGTGGCCGTAGGCGTCGGCTTTGATGATGGCCATGACCAGCGCCTGGGAACGCTCCCGGACGGCGGCGATGTTATGCCGGATGGCATCGAGATCAATAATCAGTTCAGTGCTGTCGAAAATCAAAGAAAATCAATCCTTTTTGGAATACTCATAAAACCCCAATCTAATTTTTCTCTATTCTACCACAAAAATTCGAAAAAGCAAACAGATTCAGGAAATGTTAAGGATTTCTGTAATATTTTCACCGGATGGTTTCTTTTTTTGCAGAGGTATGGTATACTGTGCCCAAAAAGGAGGGCAGACCATGGAGCGAAGAGATAATTATGCCATTGCTGCTGCCAGGGCCAGACAGCAGTTTGCCAATTACGACCATGCGGCTTTGGCCCGGAAGCTGCGCACACAGCTGGATGAAACCTATTTGTATACAAAGCTGTTGGGGGAGCCCTACCGCATTCACAGAACCACCGGAGATATCTCGAGATACACGGACGGCACATGGATCAGCGCCAATTCCTTCAACGAATCCCTGACGCTGCTGGATCTGGTTTGCGACAGCCGGGACGACCGCTTTCCCAGCGGCAGATGGAAGAATATGTCCGATTTCGGCCACCAGTTCCACCGGGACCATCTGGAAACCACCCGGGATCCTCAGGCGGAATTCTTTGAAGCAAACGCATCAGGCTTTGCTGCAGCCTGCCAACAGATGGGCGGCAGGAAATACCCTCTGGGGGATGTGTCCTATTCCATCGAGGTGTTTGACGGGCTGTGCATCCTGATCCAGCTCTGGTTCGGCGACGACGAATTTCCCGCCCAGCTCCGGTGGCTCTGGGATGAAAATGCGCTGCAATATCTCAAATATGAGACAATGTTTTACGCGGTGGGCCTGATTCGGCAGCGTCTGAATCAAAAGATGGGAAGACAGTGAGAAAAAACTGCCGGAAAGCAATCCTTTCCGGCAGCATTCAGCGGGTGCCTCCAGCCTGGAAGACACCCGCTTTTGTCTGTTTATGCCTTGATGGTTCCGTCGGGGTTGAACAGGGGCAGCTTTTCCAGATACGTTAGATCGGAACGCTCCTGTGCGTCGCCCTCGGCGAGAATGGCCATTCTGCCGCAGACGATGCCGCCGGCCTTCTCCACCAGGGCTTCCAGAGCGGCCAGGCTCTCGCCGGTGGAGATCACGTCGTCCACCACCAGAATCCGCTTACCCTTCATCAGAGCGGCGTCGGCGCCGTCAAGATACAGCTTCTGCTCCTTGGCGGTGGTGATGGAGTTGACGGTGACGCTGAAGATATCCCGCATGTAGAGCTTGGGACCCTTCCGGGCCAGAATGTACTTGGCGTCGCCTGCCTGACGGGCCATCTCGTGCGCCAGGGGAATGCCCTTGGCCTCGGCGGTGATGATATAGTCGTACGCGGGGGCTTTTGCCAGCAGCTCCCGGGCGCAGGCTACGGTCAGCTCCTGGTCACCGAAGATGACAAAGCCGGCAATGTACAGATTGTCGTTGACGGGACAGATGGGAAGATCCCGCTCCAGACCGGCAACACGCATATGATAGAACATGAAAGTCCGCTCCTTTGTTTCTATAATATCAGGAATATTATACAATGCAGGAGAAAAATGTCAAGCTTTCTCGTGGGGCAGGGTGGGGATCACGCCACGGCTGGAGACTGCGTTGTCGGTGATCTCACCGGCGGCAGTCAGTGCCATCTTGGTCATCACGGGACCAACCAGCTCATAGACCAGCACGGAGAACAGCACGATGTTGCGCATGATGGCGCCCTCCGCGCCGAACTGGGCGGCCACGGTGACGGACATGCCCAGCGCCACACCGGCCTGGGGCAGCAGGGTGATGCCCAGGTATTTGCAGATGGTATCCTGGCAGTGGGTTGCCTTGGCGCTGAAATGAGCACCCAGGATCTTGCCTGCGGAGCGGGCGATGATATACACAATGCCAACGCCCACAACCGCCAGGTTGGAGAAGACCCGCAGATCCAGCTCCGCGCCGCTGAGCACAAAGAACAGCACGAACACGGGAGCCGTCCAGCGGTCGGTACGGTACATGATTTCCTCGGAGAAGTCACACATGTTGCAGAAGATCGTTCCGCACATCATACACACCAGCAGGGAGGAAAAACCGATCTCCACACCGCCGCCCAGAGAGAACTCCAGCTTGGACAATCCTGTGCACACAAAGACAAAGGCCACGGCCAGGCTCAGACGCTTGGAACGGGAGTGGAAGAACTTTTCCACTTCGCTGAAGGCCCAGCCCACGGCAGCGCCCATGCCCAGGGAGCAGACGATCTCCACCAGGGGGTTGATCAGCACGGAGACCAGGCTGATGCTGCCGCTGTTCAGCGCCTTGGCGATGCCGGTGCTGACGGCAAAGACGATGAGACCCACGGCGTCGTCCAGAGCCACGATGGGCAGCAGAATGCTGGTCAGGGGGCCTTTGGCCTTATACTGGTTGATGACCATGATGGTTGCTGCGGGAGCGGTGGCGGTGGCGATGGCGCCCAGGATGATGCAGGTGGAGACGGGGAGCACCTCGCTGCCGACAATCAGATGCAGCGCAAACAGTCCCAAATCCACAAAGACCGTGGCGGTCAGGGCCTGGAAGATGGCGATGACGGTGGCCTGCTTACCGATGTGCTTCAGCTCCTCCAGCCGGAACTCATTGCCGATGGAAAAGGCGATGAAGCCCAGTGCCGCGTCGCAGATCAGACCCATTTCCTCCACGAATTCAAAGGAGCTAAAACCCAGACCCGGTACTCCCAGCGCACCCAGGGCAAGAGGTCCGATGAGCAGACCGGCGATCAGATAGCTGGTAACGTCGGGCAGGTTAAACCGTTTGGTAAAGCGGGTCAGCAGCAGTCCGGCGAACATGGCCAGACCAATGGAAAGCAGATATTCCATAATTTTGCACCTCTTTTTTATGAATGGGAAGACTCCGGTTCCTTGAAAAAACGGGTCGGAACACCTCCCGACACCCGCTGCCGGATGCCTGACCTATTATAACATGCCGGGCGGCGGATGCAAGGAGAGAAGATGACAAGAATTGAGGATATTTTCTCGGGAAAATTGTGGTTATTTTCAAGAATCCCCGGATGAACCGAAGCCTCTTGCATTATCGGCGCGGAGGGGGTATAATGCCTGATACCGGAGAAAGAACTGCGTTTTTCGGAAAAGACAGACAGAAGGGACAGATGAAGTATGATTGAAATTTACAATGATTTTCTTACCTGGCTCAAGAGCCTGGGGCTGAATGCCGCGGGGAGATTCCTTTCCGCCGGACTGACGCTGATTGTCGGCGTTGTCCTCATCAACCTTGCGACAAAACTGCTCCGCAAGGCTTTGGAGCGGTCCAGATTGGAAAAGGCCGCCCACAGCATGATTGTATCGGTGGCGAAGATCGCGCTGTACCTGCTGGTGATTATGAGTGCGGCATCTGCCCTGGGAATTGATATCACCGGTGTGCTTGCTCTGGCCAGTGTCCTGACGCTGGCGGTTTCCCTGGCCATGCAGACATTGCTGACGAACTTCGTCGGCGGTCTGACCATCCTCAGCACCCAGCCCTTCCACTCCGGTGATTACGTGGATATCGGAGGCCAGTCCGGCACGGTGCAGGAGATCAGCATGACCTACACCCGCCTGATTACCCCGGACAACAAGGCGGTATCCATCCCCAACAGCACGGTCTCCGGCGCCCAGATCGTCAATTATTCCTCCACCGGCACCCGCCGGGTGGATGTGAACATCGGCGCTTCCTATGATGCCGATGCGGAGGCCGTGATTCAGGCCCTGCTGCGGGTGGGAGCGGTGGAAAAGGTTCTTCCCGCCCCGGCTCCCTTTGCGGGACTCACCGACTACGGCGACAGCACCATCAACTATTGCCTGCGGGTCTGGGTCAAAACCGAGGATTACTGGGATGTGTACTTCCTCCTGAACCGGCGCATTCAGCAGATCTTTGCCGAAGAGAACATCGAAATCTCCTATCCCCACCTCAATGTCCATCTGGACCGGTGACAAAAATTCGTTCGTCGGGCAGGCCGCAGGCACAACATCCTGTGACCAGCCAAAAAAGAAAGCAGCTTTTTGCTGAAAATCTGCGGCGGATGGAGATTGTCCCGAAGCGGAATCTGTGCTATAATACATGATAAAATCGACGGATGATGCGAGGATAGAGAAAATGACGGCGGAAGCAATCAAAATCGATGAGAGCAGTGTGCGCAAGCTCCTGGGCGCTGCAAGCCCGGATGCGGCGCTGCTGTACATATATGTATTTTCTGGAAACAACCCGGCAAACGCCCAGGCGGCGCTCCATCTGACGCCCTCCCGGCTGGCCTGCGCCACGGCCACCCTGCGGCAGCTGGGGCTCTGGCCGGAGGAGCGCAGAAGCAGCATTGCCCCCGGGGAGCGGCCTGCCTATTCCGAGAAGGATGTGCTGTCGGCACTGGATTCGGACATGGGCTTCCGGGGTATGTACGAGGAGGTCCAGCGGGTTCTGGGCAGAAACCTCAACACCGAGGAGCTGAAGATTCTGCTGGGCTTCACCCGCTATCTGGGGCTTCCCGCCGAGGTGGTCATCACCCTGGTGCATTATTGCAGAAACAAGGCCCGCCAGAAGGGCAGCGGACGCAATCCCAGCCTGCGCGCCATCGAGAAGGAGGCCTATTTCTGGGCGGAGAACGGCATCGACACCCTGGAGGAGGCTGCTGTCTTTGTCCAGAACCAGAACCAGCGCAATTCCCGGCTCCATCATCTCATGGAGCTGCTGCAGATCCGGGGACGGAATCTGACCCAGGCGGAGGAGCGGTATGCCCAGAGCTGGATTGACCGTGGCTTTGAGGACGAGGTCATCTCCATGGCCTATGAACGCACCTGCCTGAACACCGGCGGCCTCAACTGGGCCTATATGAACAAGATTCTGGAGCGCTGGGCGAATCAGGGACTCCGGACAGCGGATGCCGTGCGCAGCGGCGACAGAAAGGATGCCGTCCCCCAGGGCGCGTCCGGCCAGCTGGGACAGGCCGAGCTGGAAGCGATTCGAAGAGTACTTCAGGAGGGATAACCCATGGGATACAGCAGCGAAGTGGTTCAGCGGGCGAGAAACCGTCTGGCCCAGGCAAAGGAGGACCGGGAATCCGAAAACCGCCAGCATCTGGCGGAGGCCTACGCCAAGGTGCCCAGAATCCGGGAGATCGACATTCAACTCCGTCGCACCATGGCCCAGGCGGCCCAGGCGGCCTTTCTGCAGGGCAGCGACGGCCGGGAGCTATTGGAGCAGGCCAGAATTCAGAATCTGGAGCTGCAGCAGGAGCGGGCGCTGCTCCTGTTTGAAAACTTTGAGGAGGGCTTTCTGGATGAGACGCCCATCTGCGAAGTCTGCGGCGGCACCGGCTATCTGGGCGCCAACATGTGCGAGTGTTTGCTGGAGCTGTGCCGTCAGGAGCAGAAGAAGGAGATTGCCGTCCTCACCGGGGGTAAGGAGAGCTTTGCCCAGTTCCGGCTGGACTACTACTCCGACCATGTTGACCCGCAATATGGCGCCAGTCCCCGCACCATCATGGAAAAGAATTTTCAGAACTGCCGCCGGTATGCCCAGACCTTCGGGCACAATTCCGGCAACCTGCTGTTTGTGGGCGGCACCGGCCTGGGAAAGACATTCCTTTCCGCCTGCATTGCCAGAGCCGTGGCGGAGCGCGGGTTCAGCGTGGTCTATGAGACGGCGGGACACCTGTTTGCCAAGCTGGAGCAGGCAAAGTTCGGCGGCAGCGAGGAAGCCAAAAGGGAAGTGGAGAAATACACTGCCTGTGATCTGCTGATTCTGGACGACCTGGGCACGGAGATGCCCGGCCAGTTCGTCACGGCATCGCTCTATGGCCTGATCAATGACCGCATCCTGTATAACCGCTCCATGGTCATCTCCACCAATCTGAACGTGGATGAATTGTCCCGGCGGTATTCTCCCCAGATTGCCTCCCGGCTCCACGGCAGCTTCAACCGGCTGACCTTTGTGGGGGAGGACATCCGGGTGCTGAAGAATCGAGGCCTATGATGACGGGAATTCTCTTTGATCTGGACGGCACCCTTCTGGACACGCTGGATGACCTGACGGATGCCACGAATCATACCCTTGCGCAGCTGGAATACCCTCTGCGCAGCAAGGAAGAAATGCGCCGGTTCGTCGGCAACGGCGCAGCCCGGCAGCTGCAGCAGGCCGTCCCGGAGGGGGAACCCTGGGAGGCGGCACTGGAACTGTATCTGCCCTATTACAGCACCCACTGCCGCATCAAAACCGCGCCGTACCCCGGTATCCCGGAGGCGCTGGCGGCGCTGCGGGAGCAATACCCTGTGGCCATTGTATCCAATAAGCCGGATGGAGCCACGAAAGCGCTGTGCGCCGATTTCTTTCCCGGCATCTGCGCCATGGGACAAAGCGACGGCTTCCCCAGAAAGCCCGCGCCGGATATGGTCTTTCGGGCGATGCAGGAAATCGGCGCCGATACCTGTATTTATGTGGGTGACAGCGAGGTGGACATCCTGACTGCCAAGAATGCGGATGTTCCCTGCATCAGTGTCCTCTGGGGCTTCCGGGACCGGAAGGAGCTGACCGCAGCCGGTGGACTTCATTTCTGCGAAGAACCGTCCCGGCTGACAGAAACGGTAAACGCCCTGATTGCAAAAACGCAACGATAAGGAAACAGAACCATGGCAAATGAATTTTATGCGCTGATGAGCAGAATGCGCTATATCACCCGCTGGGGTCTCATGCGCAATACCTTTTCGGAAAACATCCAGGAGCACAGCCACCAGGTGGCGGTGCTGGCCCATGCGCTGGCGCTGATCCGGCGGGACATTCTGCACCTTCCCACCCCGGACCCCGACCGCTGCGCCGTGGCGGCTCTGTACCACGATGCCTCCGAAATCCTCACGGGAGATCTGCCCACCCCCATCAAATACTATAACCCGGACATCAAAGCCGCCTACAAGCAGGTGGAGCTCATCGCGGGCAACCGCCTCCTGGATATGCTCCCGGAGCAGCTTCGCTCCAGCTATGAGCATCTGGTGCTGGAGGACGACGAGGAGCTGACGCCCTTTGTCAAGGGCGCGGACAAGCTCTCTGCCTACATCAAGTGCGTGGAGGAACAGAAGGCCGGAAACACCGAGTTTGATTCCGCTGCCCAGGTGACCATGCAGGCGCTGAAGGATATGAACCGGGAGGAAATGAACTGGTTTCTGGATAACTGCCTGAGCGCCTTCAGCCTGAATCTGGATCAGCTGTAGCGAAGCGGGCAATACCGGAAGAATCAGGAGAGAAAACACATGGCTTCTATTTGGGATGAAATGTACGCGGCTGCAAAGGCAGTCCAAAATGAAAGAAGAGTATCGGATTATGTCACCTGCGGCGAGGTCTCCGCAGCGATTCTTGCCCGCTCGGGGAAAATCTATACAGGAATATGCGTTGACACCTGCTCAACCCTTGGAATCTGTGCCGAGAGAAATGCAATTTTCAATATGCTGACCAATGGGGAACAGGAAATCGACAAAGTGCTGGCGCTTCTGCCGGACGGCTCCAGCGGGGCTCCCTGCGGCGCCTGCCGGGAGCTGATGGTACAGCTCATGCCGAAGACCTACAAGGACGTTGAGATCATGATGGATTATAAGACGGGACGCACCGTCAGACTGGGGGAGATCACCCCGGAGTGGTGGATTTAACATTCCCACGGGTGGGAAACCAAATGTGTTGAATGAGGTTACAAAGGAAAACATCCTGTATCTGAATGAGGACAAAAAAGAAACCGATACGTGGTTCCAAGCCCTAGGCGCGCAAATGCCGCTGTTGGGGGGAACCAAGTACGGTTTCATTAGAAGGATATCACATTCCAAAGAAGAAAGTCAAGTGAAAAATACTGAGGAAAACATTGGGACATTTGACGAAAGAAACCAGGACATCCGATACAGCCGGGAGATGGACACCGTGAAGGCTTTGGAGCGGCAGAATGCGATTGTGAAGGAGCGGGCGGAAAAATCATCATCCGGCTGTATGCCAGCGCATACGGAGACTCCGGGCTGACGGCGCAGGAGGTGCTGGAGGAGATCCTCTGCGACGCCATGGGACAGATGAACGCCTTTGCAACGGAGGCAACGGAACGGGTGGCCGGTGAGGTTGGCGTGTTCCTGAGAAATGTGCGGAAGGCGGCAAAGGACACAGGGGCAGCAAAAAACACCACCGGGGAGGGTGGTGTGAAGCGGTCTATTGAGCTGGATGCGCTGGGAAGAAAATACGTTCAGGCAACAAGGCAGGTGATTGAAGGGAATGACCCGGCAAAGTGGGGGAAGCAGATAGAGAACTACATAAACCAGGAGATCAGGAAAGGGGAAGATGTTCTCCTGCCAACGGATGATGGACATATTCTTCTGCTGACGGAACGGTCTGCTTATAAGCTGTCTGATCGGCACAAACAGGATGTCAAAACCAAAGTGAGGGAGCTGCTTTCGGACTACGACTATGAAGTCAAGAGCAGAATGGCAGCGCACATTGATGAGCTTGTTCAGGTTGGGAAATTCAAAAAGTATAGAGAAGACTTGAATGGAAACCACGAGAATGATATTGGAGAAGATGGATTCAACTACTATAATGCCTATTTTAAGGACATAGACGGACAGTACTACCGTGTTCCAATTACAGCGGGTATGAACGGGGAACAAGAGACGGTATACAGTATTGGTGAAATAAGAAAAAGAAGGGACGGTACCAATAGGGGCTCTTCCTCCAGCGGAGGCGCTCAAAAGAATGGTACCGTACCTTCTGGGGACATTATAGTCTATTCGGTGGGTGAAAGTCAAGCGCAAAATTCCATGCAGGAGGCATTTGATAAGGCGCAGAGAGAAAAGGAGAACAAGCAGAAATATAGCCGGGAGATGCAGTCCATGGAGGAGCTGCGCAGGGTGAACCGGGCGCTGGAGCGGAAGCTGGAGACGGTGCAGCGGCAGGCGGAGCGGGAAATCCAGAAAGCAAAGGAGGCCCATGGGATCACCAGGACGCCGACAGCAAACAGAGACGATGTGGCGGCGGTGGCCAGGAGGCTGCTGCGGGATTACGGGAGCAAAAGCAAGCTGTGGTTTATCCGGGAGGAGCTGCAGAAAATCGCGGATGCCATCATCGGGAATCCTGAGGCAGACTTTTCCGAGCTGCGGGACAAGGCACGGCTCGTCGCGGACAACATCCTGCAGGGAGCAAGCTACGATATCAACTGGGAGCAGCAGGAGACGCTGAAAGCGCTGAAAAAGGAACTGCGGGGAACCTACATAACCGTGACCGACAGCATGAAGTCGGCCATATCGCAGTCATTGCCGCGACATTTGCGGATATTGCGCCGTCCATGGCGCTGGAGCATATGCCGGATATCGGTTTTAACTGGCCGGGAGTTGTGTTCCCGGTGGCAATGGTTTGGTACATTCTGACGGAATTGGGCAGCATCCTGGAAAATGCGGAAAAACTGGGAGCGCCGGTGCCAAAATGGCTGGTAAAGATGCTGTTTGCCAGCCTGACGGCGGTGGAGAAAACGAAGGAACCTCCCAATGAAAATTCTCTGACGGAGTAAAAAGAGGATTGATGCCCCTTCCGGGGCTACGCTGAAACAAACGCTGCGGAAGAATAAGACGATGGAATGAGAGAACGGGTACATGGCTGCAGCCATGTACCCGTTTAGCATTTTTTGTTTGACAACTACTCGACAAATTGGAATTTGGCTAATTTAATTTCACTTTGCTTCCCATAGATTTTTCTTCATCCAGCAGCTTTCACACTTCTGACGATTGCAATGGCAACCCGTCCAATAGGAAGCAATTTGCCCCAGCTCTGATAAAGGTGTGGCAATGATTCTCTCCAACTCGGGCACCACAGACTTATCCAAAAAGAAATCAAATTCTTCTTTGTCAAGTGCCTGCCAATCCATAGGAGACATTCTATTTGGTGCGATTCTTGTATGGTAACAATCCCCGTACCCATTGGTTCCGTTCTTTCCTATATAGAGGTTAAAGTAGTATTCGTCCGAAAATGCAGATTTTTGGGCATCGAACATGAGATAGTATGTATCGGTAATTGAGTATGTCCAGGCATTCGCTTTTTTCTTAAAACCAAGAGGTTTCAGCTTTGAGTGAATCTGTTGTATAAAAGCTTTTCTCTTTTCTTTTGCAACAAGTAACAAATCATCCTTTTGCGTATGCAGATGGGCTGCATACATTCTCGCAATTTTGCTTTTGGTTGTGGCTTCATCTGTTTCATCGCAGATGATTGCCTTTTCTCGAACGGTGACGTACTCATCCAAAACACCTCGTTCAAGCAGGGCATTTTTATCACCAGCCATTTGCGTAAAAGCAGTTGATGCATAACCATAAGTAACCTCGATATATAACTCATTACCCTGTAAATTCACAACAAAGGCGGTTAGTTCTGTCATAGGTTTGTAGAAAAGCCAATGCCAAGAGGAAGAGGGCCACTTAGTGGGTTCACGCATATCAAATGCCAGGAGTTCGGTACGGTACTGCTCCATTTTTGATTGAATATCGTTCGGCAACTGTTTCAATTCAGTTGACATTTTCACATTACCTCCGTTAGCCAAATTCAAGTTTATCGAACTGTTTTGTTATATTTATAAAGCAATCATCCTGTTTTCTTAATTAGGTTCACAGAATTATTATCTTTTAAGCTCAGCTTTGTACTTATCATATGTGTTGGTTGAAATCCCTGCCAGTTTCATAATATCCTTATCCGACAATGCCCCCCAAAAAATCTTTGCTGTATATCTGGATTGCTTTCTTGGCTGCATCGGCTTTCTTGATATGGAGCTTTGCCCCTGGCTTTTGACCAATCTGCCTGCCGTTCATTTTAGCGGTTTTCATGCCCTCACGGGTACGCTGCCTTAAATCTTCCACCTCTTTCTGCGACTGTTCAAAGGCCGGGAAATGAGAGGGGCATTTTCTTGTTGATTTTTTGAATAAAGTGTTATACCATAACGACAAGTGAGAATATCCATGGAAAAAGCTGAAAGCTTGAAATGATGGATTGAAAACAGGACAGTATCGAAGGCTTGGATGGTGCGGGAGTAAGAAAGAATTCCGTTTTTCGTACGGTTTTTTGTAAAAAGCATACAAAAATGCCCATGTAATGCAAGAAAAAGGTGCATTCTAATATTTTGAGAACAAGGGAGAACAAAAATAATCATGTGCATATCGGTTTGACTCAGCATTTCGACAAATTGTAATTTGGTGAAAACATTTGCCCAGCTATTGTAGGGGAGGATATCATCCTCCCGCGCAGTGTAAGCCCTCAAAAGGCAATCACGTTGGGCGAATTCGTATCTATGTCCAACATTTTCCCATTCAACCGAACACTCGGAAACCGAAACCTGGCGGGAGGCTAATAGCCTCCCCTACAGTGGCCTGAGCAAAAATCTGCCCGCCAAATTAAAAATTTGCTGAGTTAACCCGATAAGCACAAATAATTATATATGATAACTTGCATAAAAATGATTAAAACCCGGCATAATCAAACAAAATTAGCCGGGTTTTATATGGCGGAGAGAGTGGGATTCGAACCCACGGTGGGTTGCCCCATCACCAGTTTTCAAGACTGGCTCCTTAAACCGCTCGGACATCTCTCCATGCGGGTAAAATGATACCATTTTCAGCTTGGAAAGTCAAGCACGTTTCTTTTCGTGCGTGCCCGGCTGGTCAGCAGGGGTAACACCGTCGGGTACCGCGCGGTATCCATTAAGGCAACACCGCATAATGGGGCAAGGAGATTCGGCAAGAGATTTTGCCCCAGGCGAAAGTATGAAAAATGCGGGAATACTTTGTGTATTTCCCATTTTTCATACTGCACGATTGGGGTAAAAGATCTGCCGAAGCCCGCAGCTCCCATTGTGCGGTGTTGCCTTAACTGACAACAGCTTAAAAAATGAATCTGGGGGTGCCGGTATGATTATGAAAAAAGTGATCTGGCGGATGCTGTCTGATTTTGAGATCTGCCGGATTGCCCATCTCGAGCGCGGAATTGACCGCTGCATCCCGGATCTGCATCAGCTGGCATGGGAATGGGAACGTCTGGATTGCTTCCTGTTCCTGGAACGGGAGCGGATTGCCGGGTTCATCCTGATTGACCCTGCCTGTGCCTGGCTTCCCGGCAGCATTCGTATTGTAAAGCTTCGTTTTTCCTGGGAATATAACCGGGAAGAGGTGCTCTGCGAAATGATTCGCAGCGCAGCTGCCGCATATTTGCCGTCGGGTGCGGCGTATGTCTGCCTGGATGTGGAGAAACGCCGCGATGTGAATTACAACCTTTACCGGAAGCTGGGCTTCCTGGAATCTCCCATGCAAAGCCCCTGTGCGCAGGGACATTCCGTTCTGATCGCACCCATGGATACACTGAATGCCGGAAGCTGCGCCCATTGACCCGGGAGAATTCTTCATTTCCCTCTTGACATTGCAGAACCGTTATGCTAAAATGTCTTGGCAATCAAGTGAATATTGTTCTTTTGATTCGGAGTGATACCCAAGAGGCCGAAGGGGCTCCCCTGCTAAGGGAGTAGGCGGTCAAAAGCCGCGCGAGGGTTCAAATCCCTCTCACTCCGCCAAAAACGACTTGCTTTGCAGGTCGTTTTTTTATACAGAAAGGATGGTAAAAATGGCAGTTCGTTTGAATGAGGATGCGGAAATGGTGAAGACCATCCGCGAGGGACTGAAGCGCACCGGGGGATACTGCCCCTGCCGTCTGGAACGCAGCGAGGAGAATAAGTGCATCTGCAAGGAATTCCGGGATCAGATCGCTGATCCGGGCTTTAAGGGCTACTGCCACTGTATGCTCTATTATAAGGATTGAAAAAAACAGCGCTTTTTGAAAAAAACTGTTGACAAATCTCCTCCGCGGTGGTATCATACCTGAGGATTGAGGAACACCTCAGTCGATACGGGCGAGTGGTGGAATTGGTAGACTCGCTAGATTCAGGTTCTAGTGTTCACTGCAGACGTGCGGGTTCAAGTCCCGCCTCGCCCACCAAAACAAAAAAGACATCCGTTGGGATGTCTTTTTTTGTTCCCGGAGACTGTGCTTTGGAGGGATGTCTATGTCGGAACGCAAGTATTATGATGCCTACGATGACCGCTATCAGCAGGTGCACGGGCTGAATCTGCGGTGGTTTGCGGAAAAACCCTCTCCCATCGTGGCGGAAACCATGAAGCATTATTCCGTTTCCCGGGAGCACCGGCTTCTGGAGATCGGCTGCGGAGAGGGAAGGGATGCGCGTCCGCTTCTGGAGCAGGGCTATGATCTGCTGGCAACGGATGTCTCCCCGGAAGCGGTTGCTTTCTGCCGGAACGCAATGCCGGATCATGCGGATCGTTTTCGGGTGCTTGACTGCGTCGCCGGAACGCTGGAGGAAAGCTTTGATTTCATCTATGCCGTGGCGGTGGTGCATATGCTGGTGCCTGACGGGGACAGAAACGCCTTTTACACCTTTATCCGGGAGCATCTGACCCCCGGCGGCATCGCACTCATCTGCACCATGGGCGACGGAAGCCTGGAACGCCAGTCGGACATCCGCACCGCCTTTGACCTGCAGGAGCGCGTCCATGAGCCCACCGGGAAGTCCGTTCGCATTGCCGGCACCTCCTGCCGGATGGTCAGCTTTGAGACCTTCGGAAAGGAGCTGGAGCGAAACGGCCTGAAGACAGTCCGGCAGGGAATGACCTCCATAGAGCCGGATTTCCCCCAGATGATGTATGCCGTGGTGAAAGCGGATTGATTACGCTTTTTTTGACAAAAACAGTTGATTTTTGCGGCTGAACCATTATAATGGTAATTTGTGAAATGATGTAATATGCTTTGCTGGAGGAAACAATTATGATCGAGAAGTCAGACCGGGTAGCGCAGGTTCATTCGGACATCCGCGGCCCGCTGTATCTGGAGGCCCTGCGGATGCAGTCCCAGGGAATTCCTGTTCTGAAGCTGAATACCGGAAACCCCGGCAGCTTTGATTTCAAGCTCCCGGAGTCCGTCCGCCGCGCACTGGCCGACCACGTGGATGAGGCCGTGCCCTACTGCGATGTCCGCGGAATGCTGGCTGCCCGTCAGGCGATCCTGGATTACCACCGGGGCAGGGGCCTGAAGGACATTGAACTGGACGATATCTTTATCTGCAACGGCGTCAGCGAAGCGGTTTCCATGCTGATGACCGTGGTGGTGGGCACCGGGGATGAGATCCTGGTTCCGTCGCCCTGCTATTCCCTGTGGAGCAACAATACGTATATCGGCGGCGGAAAGCCGGTGTTCTACCGCTGCGATCCCAACAACGAGTGGAACCCCGATGTGGCGGATATGGAGGCAAAAATCACCTCCCGCACCAAGGCGATTCTGGTCATCAATCCCAACAATCCCACCGGCGCGGTGTATAGCCGTGAAATTCTGCTGGCCATTGCCGACCTGGCCAGAAAGCACCACCTGCTTCTGCTGGCGGACGAGATCTATGACCGTCTGGTGATGAATGGCGGCGAGTGTGACGCCATGGCGGCCCTGGCGCCGGATGTGCCCTGCGTCAGCTTCAACGGCCTGTCCAAGTCCCATATCATCTGCGGCTTCCGCTGCGGCTGGATGGTGTTCTCCGGCCCGGAGCTGGAGGAGATCAAAAACGGTGTGATGCAGCTGGCCTCCATGCGTCTGTGCGGCAATGCCCTGACCCAGCTGGTTATCCCCGCCGCTCTGGAGGACAGCCAGAGCACCAAGGCTATGATGGTTCCCGGCGGACGGCTGTACGATCAGAGCAAGGCCTGCGTGGAAGGGCTGAACCGGATCCCCGGCGTCAGCGTGATTCCCAACAAGGCTGCCTTCTACATCTTCCCCTCCATTGACCGGGAAATGTACGATTTCCAGGACGATCAGGACTTTGCCATGCAGTTTTTGCACGAGAAGAAGGTACTGGTGATCCCCGGCCGGGGCTTTGACTGGCATGAGGATCTTCGGTTCCGCATCGTCATGCTGCCAAAGCCGGAGGTCATCTCCCGGGCCATGGCGGATCTGGGCGAATTCCTGGAAGGTCACAGGCGGTAAAGGAGGGACTTCTGAATGCTCGACTGGATTGTATCCCAGAGAAAACGCATTCTCATGTCCTTTTTCGGCGTCATCATCTCCGGTATGTGCGTCGGCTTTATGAAGGTGGGAGCCTTTGGGGTTGATCCCTTTCAGGCGCTGATGGCGGGGCTGGATTCCGCCATTCCCATCCAATTCGGCACGCTGTATGTGATCGTCAACGCCGTAATGCTGATTTTCAGCCTGGTGACCGACCGGCATAATGTGGGCGTGGCCACCTTTATAAACCTCTTCCTGCTGGGCTATGTGGTGGATTTCACCAAGGCCGGACTGGATCTGGTTTTCCCGGCGCCGTCCATGCCGATTCGCATCGGGTGTATGCTCTTCGGAATTGTGATGCTTTGCTTCGCCTCCTCGCTGTATATGACGGCAAGCCTGGGCATTTCCACCTACGATTCCGTGGCGGTGGTGATGTCGGGGAAGTGGAAGCTGGGCAGGTTCAAATATGTCCGCATCTGCACGGATCTGGGGTGCGTGATCCTGGGTGCTGTGCTGTATCTGGCATCCGGCGGCAAGCTCTCTGGTATCCCCGCTTTCATTGGCGTGGGAACCATCATCACCGCGTTTTTCATGGGTCCGCTGATCGAATTCTTCAACGAAAAGGTCGCACGCCCCATGCTGAACGGAAAATAAGGCTTTCTGAGACTGTCTCATTTTGAGACGGTCTCTTTTTCTAAGGCAACACCGCATAATGGGGCAAGGAAATTCGGCAAGAGATTTTGTCCCAAGCGAAAGTATGAAAAATGCGGGAATACTTTGTGTATTTCCCATTTTTCATACTGCACGATTGGGGTAAAAGATCTGCCGAAACCCGTAGCACCCACCTAAGCGGTGTTGTCCTAAGCAAATGGCTGGATTTTTTGGGAGAGCGGTGCTATAATCATGATATCTTGAGGCAAAGGGAGGGAATACTATGATCACATTCCGGACAGAAAAGGTTTCCGAACGGATCACGCGGATCTTCGGCATCTGCGGAGAGCTGTGGTATCTGGTGGAGGGCGATGACAGGGCTGCCCTGCTGGATTCCGGCAGCGGTATCGGCAGGATGAAACCGTTGATCGGGAGCCTGACAGACAAGCCGCTGATCGTCCTGCTGACCCACGGCCATGTGGATCATGCCATGGGCGCCACGGAATTTGACTGCCCCATCTATATGAACGCTGCCGACGATTTTCTCTATGAGGAGCACAAATCCTTTTCGGTGCGCATGGGCGACGGGGCGTTCAAGCCTGACGGATTTGAGCAGAACGATCTGATCCCCTTCCGCACGGAGCCGTTCCTTCCGCTGAACCACGGCGATGTTTTTGATCTGGGCGGCGTTACGGTGGAAGCTTTTTCCTGCGTAGGCCATACCCCCGGAAGCATGGTTTTCCTGCTCCGGGAGGAGCGGACACTGCTGCTGGGTGATGCCTGCAACTATTTCACGTTTTTGTTCTTCGATTACTGCTCTCCCGTGGAAACCTACCGGAGGAATCTTCTGGTGCTGAAGCAGCAGCTGGAGAGGAAGGTGGACCACATACTCCTGAGCCATGGCGACGGCAATGCGCCGCTGGCAATTCTCGATGGTGTCATCGGCGTCTGCGATGATATTCTGGCCGGGAATGTGGACAATGTGCCCTACGTTTTCATGGGCGAGCCTGCCGTCATCGCCAAGGCTATGAATGAAACAGGGCGGACTGATGGAGGCATCGGCAATATCGTCTATCAGACCGACAGGATTTTTGAAGGACAGCCATAAAAATACAGCAGGTTTCCTCTTGACAAATGGCGTCAACCATGATAAACTTATGCCATAAATAAGAATCATTCTTATTTAGGAGGAACCGATGGAAAACAATGGCAAGCAATTCAGAAAGCGAAACGCGATCCTTGCCTGCCTTCGTCAGTCGGTGGAGCATCCATCAGCGGAAATGCTGTATCAGATGCTGCAAAAGGAGCATTCGGATATCTCCCGCGCCTCGGTTTACCGCAACCTTGCCTACTTCAAGGAGCATGGGCTGATTTTCAGCCTGGGCACCGTGAATGACATCGAGCGGTTCGACGGCCGCCTGGATTCCCATGCTCATTTTGTCTGCAGCTGCTGCGGCAGCGTGACGGATGTGCCGGATCTTCCGATTCCGGAGAACCTGTCCCGGGAGGCATCCTGCAGCCTGGGGTGCCGTGTGGATGATGCCAGGCTGACGCTGACAGGCCTCTGCAAAACCTGCAAAATTGAAAATTAAAAAATTGGAGGAATACACTATGAAAAAGTTCGTTTGCCCCGTCTGCGGTTACGTCTACGAAGCTGAGGAAATGCCCGAAGGCTTCAAGTGCCCCGTCTGCAAGGTCGATGGCTCCAAGTTCAAGGAGATGGACACCAGCAAGCTGGCTGCCGAGCATCAGCTGGGCATCTACAAGAAGACCGTTGCCAACAACCCCGACATTCCCGAAGAGGATAAGCAGTGGATCCTGGAGCAGCTGAAGGCCAACTTCAACGGCGAGTGCAGCGAGGTCGGTATGTACCTGTGCATGGCCCGGATTGCCCACCGCGAGGGCTACCCCGAGATCGGCCTGTACTGGGAGAAGGCTGCCTACGAAGAGGCTGAGCACGCTGCCAAGTTCGCCGAGCTGCTGGGCACTACTCTGGAGCCCAACATGACCGGTTCCACCAAGAAGAACCTGGCATGGCGCGTTGACTGCGAGTTCGGCGCAACCCAGGGCAAGTTCGATCTGGCTCTGAAGGCAAAGCAGTACGGCCTGGACGCCATCCACGACACCGTCCACGAGATGGCCCGCGACGAGGCCCGTCATGGCAAGGCTCTGCTGGGCCTGCTGGAGCGCTACTTTCGGTAAGCAGGAGAAACCTGCGGAAGACCCCATGGCTCTTCGCAATCTGACCTATGGCCTGTTTGTGATTACCGCCAGGGAGTCGGACAAAGATAATGGGCACATTGCCAACACTGCGTTCCAGGTTGGGGCAAATCCCACCAGAATCGCCATTTCCGTCCAAACCGGCAACCTGAATAAGGAACTGATTGAAAAGAGCGGAAAGTTCAATGTCAATGTGCTCACCGAGAGCGTCCCCTTCGAGACCATCCGGCACTTCGGTATGCAGTCCGGCCGGGATGTAGACAAGTTCGCCGAATTCAAAGCGGTGGAACGCAGCCATAATGGACTGTATTACCTGACCGAGAATGTGAACGCCATGTTCTCCTGCGAGGTCAAGCACAAAATCGACCTGGGCAGCCACATGATGTTCATTGGCGAGGTCACCGAGTCCCGCGTCCTGGGCGACGGTGCTCCCTGCACCTACGCCTACTACCACAAGGCCATCCGGCCCAAAGTTTGACCCAAGAATTTGAGGGAGCGGTTTTTCCGCTCCCTCGTTTGTTATGGCAGTTATTCCATTATTCTCTGAATTCAAAAAGCTGTTTTGTGGAAACCTCCCAATGCATCGGACAGTCTAAACAAAACATCAAAGGAGACACCGACTTTGCCCAGCTCGATTGCGCTGATATATGTGCGGTGAATATCCACCAGCTCCGCAAGCTGTGTTCGTGACAGACACTTTTTCTTGCGATAGTAAACCACGTTCAGTCCGAATTGCTGATAACGGTCTGAGGCCGGGAGCCGTCACGGAAAGGCGCTGAAAGATCTGCCGGAGCGCTGCTTCGCATAAGTCTGGGGGGACGGAATTTTCGTTCCCTTTTTTTGCGCCTGCGGTGAAGACTCTGCGGTGCTTTTTCATCTTGATTATTCTGCGCAATCTTATATAATGAAAGCAGAAAAAGCGGAAGCAGAGAGGGGGATTACAATGAAGGGCATCATCCTTGCGGGGGGCTCCGGGTCGCGGCTGTATCCGCTGACCAAGGTGACCTCCAAGCAGCTGCTTCCCATCTACGACAAGCCCATGATCTATTACCCCATGTCCGTACTGATGAACGCAGGCATCCGGGAGATTCTGATCATCTCCACGCCCCAGGACACGCCCCGGTTCCGGGATCTTCTGGGCGACGGCAGCCAGTTTGGCGTGCGCCTTTCCTATGCGGTTCAGCCCTCCCCGGACGGACTGCCCCAGGCTTTTCTCATTGGAGCGGACTTCATCGGAAACGATTCCGTGGCCATGGTGCTGGGGGACAACATCTTTGAAGGACACGGCCTGAAGGAGCGCCTGATGGCTGCTGCCCGGAAGGCGGATTCCGGGTCCGGGGCCACGATTTTTGCCTATTATGTGGAAAATCCCCGGCGCTTCGGTGTGGTGGAGTTCGACGGCAGCGGCAGAGCCATTTCCGTGGAGGAGAAGCCTGCAGAGCCCAAAAGCAACTATGCGGTCACCGGAATTTACTTCTTTGATAACCGGGTGGTGGAGTATTCCCGCAGGCTGTTGCCGTCTGCAAGAGGGGAACTGGAGATCACCGATCTGATCCGTACTTATCTGCGGAACGGTGCGCTGGATGTGGAGCTGCTGGGACAGGGCTTCACCTGGCTGGACGCCGGTACCCACGACAGCCTGCTCTATGCCGCCAATTTCATCAAAACCGTGGAGACCCACCAGCACCGCAAGGTTGCCTGCCTGGAGGAGATCGCCTACACCAATGGCTGGATCACCCGAGAGGCGGTGCTGGAGAGCTGGGAGTGCCTGAAGCAGACCGCCTATGGCCGCTACCTGATGGACGTGCTGGAGGGGAAGTACATCGACCGGCTTCAGGGAAAGGAAACGATATGGTAAGCTACCTCATCACCGGCGGCGCCGGGTTCATCGGCTCCAATTTCGTAAGATACCTGCTGAAAACCTATGCGGATATTCGGATCGTGAATCTGGACCTGCTGACCTATGCGGGAAGGCCGGAGAATCTCCCGGAGGACCCGAGACATATTTTCGTCCGGGGCGATGTCTGTGACCGGAAACTGGTCAGCCGCCTGTTTTCGGAATATGATTTTGATACCGTGATCCATTTTGCTGCCGAAAGCCATGTGGACCGCTCCATTTCAGACCCGGATATTTTTGTGCGCACCAACGTCATGGGCACATTGAATCTTCTGCGCTGCGCCATGGACAGCTGGTTTGACGGAAGCTGGAAGCCGGGGAAAAAATACCTGCAGGTCTCCACCGATGAGGTCTACGGTGCTTTAGGCCCCGAAGGCTTCTTTACCGAGACTACGCCGCCGAGCCCCCACAGTCCCTATTCCGCCTCCAAGGCCAGCGGCGACCTGTTTGTGCTGGCCTTCCGGGATACCTACGGTATGACCGTCAACATCACCCGCTGCTCCAACAACTACGGCCCCAACCAGTACCCGGAGAAACTGATCCCGCTGATGATCCGCAATGCCATGCAGCATAAGCCGCTTCCGGTTTACGGCGACGGGCTTCAGGTCCGGGACTGGCTCTATGTGGATGATCACTGCAGGGCCATCGATCTGGTGGCGTCAAAGGGCAGGGCAGGGGAGGTTTATAATGTGGGCGGTCATAATGAACGCACCAACCTGGAAATTGTGAGAACCATCCTCCGCCAGCTCCATGACCGCCTGGGGGATGATGAAATCAACGATGGGCTCATCCGCCATGTGGAGGACCGCCCGGGCCATGACCGCCGCTATGCCATTGACCCCGCCAAAATCCGGAAGGAGCTGGGCTGGGCACCCGAAACCTCCTTCGAAACCGGCATTCAGAAAACCATCGACTGGTACCTGTCCAACCCCGACTGGCTGGAATCCGCAGGAAAATAACGATGCAGCGCTCCGAACCATCCTCGGTTTGGAGCGCTTTTTCAAAAAAACACCGCGCTATCGTACTTTTTGGATGTATCCCAGCATGTTACCCAGCCCTCGCAGGGGAGGATGTCATCCTCCCGCGCGGAACAATCGTTTGACAACATACCAGGTCGGGCGAATTCGTTCCGTATCCAACATTATGCCATTCAACGGAACGATCAATCAACCAAGCTTGCAGGAGGATACTATCCTCCCCTACAGCGGGTGCGGTGGCGGCAGGAGACTGTTCCATTCAAGGAAACGCGCAGACCATCGGCAAAGGATGAAGAACAGGATAGGGAGTATCGTAGGATTCTGCTATTTTTACCGTCAAAACGCATATTTTCTGAATGCTCCATTGACAATGGATTGGTTAAGATATATAATATTTTCGTAAAATTTACCAATGGAGGTAAGGAATATGAAAAAATTCTTAGCACTTGCACTCGCCCTGGTAATGGTTATTGGCATGCTGGGTGCCGGCAGCGTCAAGGCTGCGGCAGAAGGCATGGATGACCTGATTGCCGCTGCCCAGGCGGAGGGTACCCTGATCGTCTACGGTTCCTGCGAAGAAGATTATCTGTCCGCCGCCTGCGAAAAGTTCCAGGAGCTGTACGGCATCGAAGTCAAGTATCAGCGCCTGTCCACCGGCGAGGTCCAGAGCAAGATCGAAGAAGAGAACGGCAAGCCCTCTGCCGACGTCTGGTTCGGCGGCACCACCGATCCCTACAACGTCTGCGCCGCCGAAGGCCTGCTGGAGCCCTATGAGGCGCAGAATGCCTCCCACCTGCTGGGCGATGCCTACAAGGATGCCGATGGCAATTGGTACGGCATCTACAAGGGCATCCTGGGCTTCATCGTCAACCGCGACGAGCTGGCCCGGATGGGCCTGGAAGCTCCCCAGGATTGGGCTGATCTGCTGAAGGAAGAATACAAGGATCTGATCTGGCTGTCCAACTACAACACCGCCGGTACCGCCAAGCTGGTCATCAACACCATGATCCAGAAGTACGGCCATGACGAGGGCATCCAGTACCTGGTGGATTTGGACAAGAACATCCACGTCTACACCAAGTCCGGCTCCGGCCCCTCCAAGAACGTGGGCACCGGTGAGTGCGTCATTGGCATCGGCTTCCTGCATGACGGCATTACCCAGATCATCGACAACGGCTACGGCAACATCGAGCTGGTGATCCCCTCCAGCGGCACCTCCTTCGAAATCGGCGCCACCGCCATCTTCAGGGGCGCTGAGCATCCCAATGCTGCCAAGCTGTGGATCGAGTTCGCTCTGAGCCCCGAGTGCGTGGAGATCGCTGCCGACAACGGCTCCTACCAGTTCCTGGTCATCGACAACGCCCAGCAGCCCGAGGCTGCCGCAGAGTTCGGCCTGGATCCCGAGAATGTCATGGACTATGACTTTGAGGATGCCAAGGCGAATATCAAGACCTATGTTGAGGAAGTCATGACTGCCCTGGGCGGTGGTGACGACCGTTTCAAGACCGAATAATCCATAACACCTGCTGGGGATGGAGCCATTCTCCATCCCCGGTTTTTTCAGTTTATCGAGATAACCAGCTCTCCCGAAAGGAGGAATTCCGCCATGGCCACTGCCCAGAGTGCAGCTTTGGAACGAAAAAAGCTGCTGGCAGATCCCATCATGGTCACCACCATTGTGGTGCTGATTGCGTTTTTG
Organism: uncultured Clostridia bacterium; assembly: GCA_945486915.1. Classification (GTDB taxonomy): domain Bacteria; phylum Bacillota; class Clostridia; order Oscillospirales; family Oscillospiraceae; genus Faecousia. The sequence goes on from CALYTP010000003.1 coordinate 26,750, forward strand.
TCCCTGTTCATCCTCTATCCGCTGGCTATTCTGTTGGTGGACAGTATTTACGGAAAAGAGACAGGGCTGACCCTGTCTGTGTTTCAGCGGATTTTTCACATGCCCAGCTTCCGCAGAGCCATTTCCAATACCCTCTGCGTGGGCTTCACTGTGGGCATCCTCTCCACGATCATCGGCCTCCTGTTTGCCTATGTGGAGGTCTATGTGAAGGTGCGAACCAAATTTATGGCAGGTTTGTTTCAGGTTGTTTCCATGCTGCCTGTGGTTTCGCCCCCCTTCGTGCTGTCCCTTTCCATGATTATGCTGTTTGGCAAGGCGGGCATCATCACCCGCTATTTGCTCCACATATATGACAACAGCGTCTACGGCTTCAGCGGCATTGTGGTGGTGCAGACCCTGACCTTCTTCCCGGTCTGCTATATGATGCTCAAGGGCCTGCTGAAGAACATTGACCCCAGTCTGGAAGAAGCTGCCCGGGATATGGGTGCCTCCCGCTCCAAGGTCTTCACCAGCGTGACGCTGCCGCTGATCCTGCCCGGTCTTGGCAACGCGTTTCTTGTGACCTTTATTGAGTCCATTGCCGACTTTGCCAACCCCATGATCATCGGCGGCTCCTATGACACCCTTGCAACCACCATCTACCTGCAGATCACCGGCGCTTACGACAAGCAGGGCGCCGCTGCCATGGCGGTGGTGCTTCTGAGCATCACATTGTGCATGTACCTGGTGCAGAAGTACGTATTGGAAGCCAAGACCGCTGCCACCCTGACGGGCAAGGCCTCCCGGGCCAGAATGCTCATCGAGGATAAGACAGTCACGCTTCCGCTGACCATTCTCTGCTCCGGGATTGCGCTGTTTGTCATCATGATGTATGCCTGTGTCCCCTTCGGTGCCCTGTTCAAGACCTGGGGCTATGACTTCCATCTGACCACCAAGTGGTTTGTCCGGGTCTTCCAGAAGTACAAGGGGCTGAAGGCGTTCAAGGATTCCTTTACCCTGTCGATGATCGCGGCTCCCATCACGGCGCTGCTGAGCATGATTATCTCCTACCTTGTGGTGAAGCGGAAGTTCCGGGGCAAGGGCTTCATTGAGTTTGTCTCCATGCTGGCCATGGCGGTTCCCGGTACCGTCCTGGGCATCGGCTATATCCGCGGCTATGTCAACGGCGTGTTCGGTACGGGCTTCCTGGCCTCTCTGTATGGCAGCGCCGCCATCCTCATCATCGTATTCGTCATCCGCAGTCTGCCCACAGGCACCCGAAGCGGCATTTCCGCCCTGCGGCAGATCGATAAGAGCATAGAGGAATCGGCCTATGATATGGGCGCGGACAGCTTCCGGGTATTCATGACCGTAACCCTTCCGCTCATCAAAGACTCCTTCCTCAGCGGTCTTGTCACGGCCTTCGTTCGCAGCATCACAGCCATTTCCGCCATCATTCTGCTGGTGACCCCGGAGTTCCTGCTGATTACCGTCCAGATCAACGAGTTCGCGGAGAAGGGTTCCTACGGCATTGCCTGCGCCTTTGCCACCATTCTGATCGCAATTACCTATGGCAGCGTGCTGCTGATGAACCTGGTGATCCGTTTCTTCGGCACCAGCCGGAAAATCAAGGAGGATAATTGATATGGCGAAAGAGAAAAAGGGCGTTCGCCTGGAACATATTTCCAAAATCTATCAGGACCCCAAGACCAAAAAGAATTTCTATGCTGTGAAGGATGCCAATCTGGAGATCAAGCCCGGTTCCTTTGTCACACTGCTGGGGCCCTCCGGCTGCGGAAAGACCACCACACTGCGCATGATCGCCGGCTTTGAAAGTCCCGACGAGGGCGAAATTTATCTGGGCGACGAGGCCATCAATGCAATGACCCCCAACAAGCGGGACACCGCCATGGTTTTTCAGAGCTACGCCCTGCTGCCCCACTACAACATTTTCGACAACGTTGCCTATGGCCTGAAGCTGAGAAAGCTGGATAAGGCCACCATTAAGGAAAAGGTCACCAATATCCTGAAGCTGGTGGGCCTGGAGGGCATGGAAGCCCGCATGACCAATCAGCTCTCCGGCGGTCAGCAGCAGCGCGTTGCCCTGGCAAGAGCGCTGGTGCTGGAGCCGGGTGTGCTGCTCTTTGACGAGCCGCTGTCCAATCTGGATGCCAAGCTCCGGGTCTCCATGCGCACGGAAATTCGCCGTATTCAGCAGGAGGCGGGCATCACCGCCATCTATGTCACCCACGACCAGTCCGAGGCCATGGCGCTGTCCGACGAGATTATCATCATGGAGAAGGGCGTTGTGGCGCAGATCGGTACGCCGGAGGAGATCTATTATCACCCCGCCAGCGAGTTCGTGGCTGATTTCATCGGAGAGGCCAATTTCCTCCGGGGCAAGCTCTCGGACAAACAGGGGGATTCCGGAATCGTCACCGTGGAGGGAACGCCTGTGGATGTGGTGGGTGTTGCCGGACACCCGGCAGGGAAGGACTGCACACTGGTTCTGCGGCCTGAGTCTGCTGTCCTTTCGGAGAAGGGCCAGCTGCCGTGTAAAGTCATTGTCTCCTGCTTCATGGGCTCCTATCAGAACTACCATGTCATGGTGGGCAATACCCTGGTCAAGATCACCGACTTTAATCCCAAAAACAAAAAAATCTATAAGGTCGGCGATACCGCCTTCGTGGCCTTCGAAAAAGAAAACGTCCACGTTCTGTGAAAATGTCCGCCGGTTGTCCCGCCTGGGAGACAGCCGGCGGCCTTTCATTCTCTCCGGCTACGAATTTTTCCAAAACCATGAATATTTTATGAATGTTTTTTCGGGGAATGGCGTTGACAAATGCTTTTTTCAGTGATATACTCCCCCTAGTAATTGAATAACTGTGGATCGATAGAGGCGCGGAACGCATCAGTACTCCCACGACCAACCGGGACGGGCATCCTACGTGGGGGGAAAGGGCAATCCGCCGAAGCATTGGAAGCCGCCCGGATTTCGATGCTGGGACGTCAGAGAATATCTGCCGTACTGTCACATTGCGTGGAGCGCTATCATTCTTTGCCGTCAGGATTTTGTCTTGCTGCCGTGAATGTTGGAGTTTCTCCATGGTTCGCGGTTTTTCTTTTGCAAAAAATACAGAAAGGACCCGAAAAAATGAAAAGAATCCCAAAGATCTTCTCCCTTCTGCTGGTTCTGAGCATTCTCCTTGGCGCATTCACAATGCTTGCCGCCGCGGAGAGCCTGGACAGTGAAGCCGTCGCAGAGGCCATGGATGCCGATACCGCCATGGAGTACCTGGACAGCTATTCCGACAACGTCGCCTCCGACGAGAACTTCGACGCCAACATTACCGAGGCAATTACGGTTGCCCGGGAATCCGTCGGCGCCTATGCCACCTTCTGGGCACTGCTACCGCCCGTCATTGCCATTGCCCTGGCCCTCATCACCAAGGAGGTTTATTCCTCTCTGTTCATCGGCATCCTGGCCGGTGCGCTGCTGAATTCCAACTGTAATCCCTGGGGCATGGTCACCTTCACCACGGATACCCTGATCGGAGCCGTCTCCGACAGCTGGAATGTGGGTATTCTGGTTTTCCTGGTTCTGCTGGGCATGATCGTGATTCTGGTGAACAAGGCCGGCGGCTCCGCTGCCTACGGCCGCTGGGCCAGTGAACACATCCACACCAAGGGCGGCGCACAGGTGGCAACACTGGGTCTGGGCGCCGTGATCTTTATCGATGACTATTTCAACTGCCTGACCGTCGGTTCCGTCATGCGTCCTGTCACCGACAAGTTCAAAATCTCCCGGGAGAAGCTGGCTTATATCATCGACTCCACCGCCGCTCCTGTGTGCATCATTGCTCCCATTTCCTCCTGGGCAGCTGCTGTTTCCTCCGTTGCTCCCGAGGGACAGGGACTGAGCCTGTTCATCCGTTCCATTCCCTATAACCTGTATGCCCTGCTGACCCTGGGCACGGTCCTGTACCTGTCTCTGACCGGCCTGGACTATGGCAAGATGCTGAAGGCGGAGGCTGCTGCCGCCCAGAAGGAAATCGCCAAAACCGAAGAGGTTTCCGCTTCCCGTGGTAAGGTCCTGGATCTGGTGGTTCCCATCGTCATCCTGATTGTCTGCTGCATCACCACCATGATCTATACCGGCGGCTTCTTCGATGCGGAAAGCGGCAATTACCTGAACATGATCGGCGCATTTGGCGACTCCGATGCGTCTGTCGGTCTGGTTCTGGGCGCCTTTATCACCATCGTCGCCACCATGATCCTGTACATCCCCAGAAAGGTCCTGTCCTTCAAGGATTTTGCCGATGCCATTCCCGAGGGCTTCAAGTCCATGGTTGGCTCCATTCTGATCCTGTGCTTTGCCTGGACCCTGTCCGGCGTGACCAACGCCCTGGGCGCCAAGATCTTTGTGGCCGAGTTTGTCCGCAATGCCGCCGGCGGCCTGGCGAACTTCCTGCCTGCCATTGTCTTTGTCATCGGCGTGGGTCTGGCCTTCTCCACCGGTACCTCCTGGGGCACCTTCGGCGTGCTGCTGCCCATCGTCTGCGCTGTGTTCCCCGAGGGTGAAATGATGGTTATCTGCGTTTCCGCCTGCCTGGCAGGCGCCGTCTGCGGCGACCACTGCTCTCCCATTTCCGACACCACCATCATGGCCTCCGCCGGTGCCGAGTGCGAACACATTGAGCATGTCAGCACCCAGCTGCCCTATGCCCTGACTGTGGCGGCTGTCTCCTTCGTGGGCTATATTCTGGCGGGCTTCGTCCGCAACGTCTGGATCGTACTGCCTGTCAGCTTCGTCCTGATGTTTGTGGTTCTGAACGTTCTGCGCATGATGCAGACCAAGAAGGCGTAATTTCACAGAAAAGCGGCCATTCCGGTACCAGGGAGTCCTGAACCGGGATGGCCGTTTCCTTTTTTGGAGCAACCGTACTTGCCCCATATTATGGAACCGGGTGCTCACGTTCCTTTCGGGAAGCGGTTTTTTGTGAAAACTTCTGAATTTGCCGGATAATACAAGCCGTGTAACATTTTGTGGTTGTTTTATTCCAGAAAATGATGTATAATGCATCAGTTGCATGAACACAAACTCTTGCGAGGAAATGAGAGCATGAAAACATATCCTATTTCTGAATATCTGGTGCCCGGAAAACGGGTGCATCTTGTTGGTATTGGAGGCGTCTCCATGCGTCCTTTGGGCCTTGTGCTGAAGGGCATGGGTATGCAGGTAACCGGCTCCGATATGAGCGATTCCGCTTCCACAGCAGAACTGATGGAACAGGGCATTCCTGTGAAGATCGGACACCGGGAGAGCAATATCCGCGGGGCTGACTGTGTGATCCGCACCGCCGCTGCCCACAACGACAATCCCGAGATCGCTGCCGCCAGAAGCGCCGGGATCCCCGTCTTCGAACGGGCGCAGGCCTGGGGCGAGATCATGAAGTCCTATAAGAATGCCATTTGCATCTCCGGCACACATGGCAAGACCACAACCACCTCCATGATGACGCACATTCTGATGGAGGCGGATATGGACCCCACGGTGATGATCGGCGGCTACCTTCCGCTGCTCCATGCCGGTCACCGGGTGGGACACGGGGATACCATCGTCCTGGAGAGCTGCGAATACTGCGATTCCTTCCTGAATTTCTTCCCCACGCTGGCGGTGGTGCTGAACGTGGAGGCGGATCATCTGGACTATTTCAAGGATCTGGAGGCCATCGAGTGTTCCTTCCATAAGTTTGCCCAGATGGCCACCAACGGCATTGCGGCCAACGGCGATGAGCCCCATACCGTGGAGGCCATGAAGGGACTGGACTATGTCTCCTTTGGTCTGGAGGAGCACAACCGTGTCCGCGCAGTGAATATTTCCCCGGACTGGCGGCATTTTGACGTGATCTGTGACGGAGAACTGTACTGCCACATCGATATGGGCGTCATGGGCAGACATAATGTGCTGAACACTCTGGGCGCAGCAGCAGCTTCCTGGATGCTTGGAATTCCCGGCGACGCCGTTACCAGAGGCATCTGTGCCTTCCACGGCGCGGGAAGAAGAATGGAATGGAAGGGGCAGTACCATGGCGCGGATGTCTACGACGACTACGCCCATCATCCCGATGAGCTTCGCGCCACGTTGGAGACCGCCAGAACCATGGGCGACCGCCGTCTGGTGGTGGCCTTCCAGCCCCATACATATACCCGCACCCAGGCGCTGTTTGATGACTTTGTCCGGGAGCTGAAGAAAGCGGACCTGCTGATTCTGGCGGAAATTTACGCTGCCCGGGAGCGCAATACCAGCGGCATTTCCTCTGCCGATCTGGCAAAACAGATCCCCGGCGCACAGTTCTGTGAGACGCTTCCCGAGGTGACGACTCGCCTGCGCCAGCAGATTCGCCCCGGTGATATTGTGATTACCGTCGGTGCCGGTGATATCTTCCGTGCCGGAGAGGCACTTCTCAATGATTAACTGTAAATGAGGCGATTGGTTTGAAGAAACTCAGTGTTTGCATTCTGTTCGGCGGCATGAGCCCGGAGCATGAGGTCTCCCTGCGCAGTGCTGAATCCGTGCTGAACCATATTGACCACAGCAAGTACAATGTCTTCCCCGTGGGCATCACCAAGGAAGGGGACTGGATCCTCTTCACCGGCAAGGACTATTCCATGCTGCCCACAGGGGAGTGGAAGACCTACCCGGAAAACCGCCGGGCTGCCATTTCTCCCGTCCGGGGCCAGGGGCTGCTGAGCTTTGAGGGCGACTGCGTGGTGCGTGAGCGCATCGATGTGGTATTCCCGGTGCTCCACGGCGAAAACGGAGAGGATGGCACCATGCAGGGTCTGCTGAAGCTGGCCGGGATTCCCTATGTCGGTCCTCAGGTGGCTGCCTCCGCGGTTGCCATGGATAAGACACTGACCAAGCTGGTCTGCGATCAGGAAAAGGTGCCCCAGGCAGCCTGGCAGCTGGTGCGCCGCAGCGAGCTGGAAAACCGGATGGAGGAAATCATCCGTTGCCTGGAATCCCGTTTTCCCTATCCCATGTTTGTCAAGCCCGCCGGAACCGGCTCCTCTGTGGGCGTTTCCAAGGCTGCCGACGGGGCAGCGCTGCGCAGAGCGTTGATTGCTGCCGCCGTATATGATGAGAAGATTCTGGTGGAGGAATTTATCCGGGGCAAAGAGATCGAAGTCGCTGTCATGGGCAATGACAGCCCTGTGGCCTCTGTCTGCGGTGAAATTGACTCCGGTGCGGAGTTTTACGACTACGAAGCCAAGTATATTACGGATACCTCCGTTGCCTATATCCCCGCCAGAATCCCGGAAGAAGTGGCGGAAGCCGTCCGTGAGCAGGCTGTGAAGGTCTATATGGCCATCGGCTGCCGTGGTCTGAGCCGGGTGGATTTCTTTGTCACTGATGGGGATAACCGTATCGTGTTCAACGAGATCAATACCATTCCGGGCTTTACCTCCATCTCCATGTACCCCAAACTCTTTGCCGCCAGCGGCATTCCCTACACCCAGCTCATTGATGAGTTGATTGATCTTGCCATGGAGGGCCGGGAATGAGCAGGAGCGTGATCCTTTCCATCGAGGGCCGCCAGCGCTATGTGGGCCAGGAACCGGATGTGATCCGGCTGGACACCGAGGGCATCATGACGTATCATGACGGCGGCTGGGACATCACCTATGAGGAAAGCGAACTGACGGGCCTTGCCGGTGTGACCACCACCTTTCGGGTGGAGCCGGGGAAGGTGACGCTGACGCGAACCGGAAGTTTGGTCAGCACCATGGTTTTCCAGGAGGGTGTTTCCCATGACTCTCTGTATCAGATGGAGTTTGGTGCCTTGATGATCAGTGTCCAGGCAACCCGGGTCTTTTTCGACATCGTGGAGGACGGCGGCACCATTGATCTGGTTTATAACATCATCATCGAAAACGCCGAGGCCGGGGAAATCGACTACCATCTTGATATCCGCGCCCGATAATTCCCAAAAAGATTCTCCCGGAGCTTGCGCTCCGGGAGTTGCTATTTATTTCTGGCCGTAATAGGCGTTGGGACCGTGCTTACGCATGTAATGCTTGTCCTGCAGGTACTGGGGAGCCGGAGCGGAGGCGGGACTGACCATGCGGGTGAAAATGCCCATCTTGGCCACCTCTTCCAGAACCACGGCGTGGTAGACGGCCTGCGCGGCATCCTTGCCCCAGGTGAAGGGGCCGTGGCTGTGGCAGATGACAGCGGGAACAGCCTTGGGGTCCAGGCCTCTTGCCCGGAAGGTCTCCACGATGGCGTTGCCGGTGTTCAGCTCATAGTCCTCGTCCAGTTCTTCCTTTGTCAGGTGACGGACGCAGGGGATGCTGCCGTAGAAATAATCGGCGTGGGTGGTGCCGTAGCAGGGGATATCCTCACCGGCCTGGGCCCAGCCCACGGCGTAGGGGCTGTGGGTGTGGACGATGCCGCCGATCTGGGGGAATTCCCGGTAGAGCACCATGTGGGTCTTGGTGTCGGAGGAGGGGTTCAGCTTTCCCTCCACCTTGTTGCCCTGCAGATCCATGACCACCATGTCGCTGGGTCTCAGGACATCATAGTCTACGCCGCTGGGCTTGATGACAAAGAGGCCGGATTCCCGGTCAATGCCGGAGACGTTGCCCCAGGTATAGGTGACGAGATTCCGCTTGGGAAGCTCCATATTGGCAAGATAGACCTTCTCTTTCAGTTCTTCCAGCATATTACAGTCCCTCCACAGCAGCTTTTTCCATGATGAATGCGCTCTTGTAGCGATCCAGGAATGCGTTGAAACCATCGATGTCGGACTGGTCAGCCATCAGCGTGGTGGCGGCGGCACCGGCAAAGACGCGGTTGTCCAGATAGTCGGCCAGGGTTTCGCCGTCGGCCTTGCGAACCATGTAGGCAGCCAGCAGAGCCATGCCGTAGGGGCCGCCCTCGCCGGCGGTCTCCATGCAGGAGACGGGGGCACCAATGGCGGCGGACAGCATTCTCTGACCCACTTCCGGTGTCTTGAAGAAGCCGCCGTGGCCGTACAGCTTATCCACTTCCACGTTCTCTTCCTTGGTCAGAATATCGAGGCCGATTTTCAGCGTAGCCAAAGCGGACAGAATGTGAGTGCGCATGAAGTTGGCAAGGCTGAAGCTGGCGTTGGGGGTCCGGGCAAAGACGGGACGGCCCTCATCCAGATCGGTGACGCCTTCGCCGGAGAAGTAGTTGTAGCTCAGCAAGCCGCCGCAGTCGGCATCTCCCTCCAGCGCTTTTTTGAACAGCATGGTGAACAGCTTGCCCTTGTCCTGGGGTGCGCCGATGAAGGCGGCGAACTCACCCAGCAGACCAACCCAGGCGTTGATGTCGGAGGTGCAGTTGTTGCAGTGCACCATGGCTACGGGAGCGCCTGCGGGGGTGGTGACCATGTCGATCTCCCGGTGCACACCCAGGGCGTGATCGGTGACCAGCATGGCGAAGTCAGAGGTACCGGCGGAGACGTTGCCGGTGCGGACGCGGACGGAGTTGGTGGCAGCCATGCCGGTGCCTGCGTCACCCTCACAGGGAGCCACGGGAATACCGGCCTTCAGAGTACCGGCAGGATCCAGGAATCTGGCACCGCTTTCGGTCAGGGTTCCGCCGTTGTCACCGGCGCACAGAACCTTGGGAAGGATATCCCGCAGCTTCCAGCGCTGACCGCTGATGGCATCAAACTTTTGCACCATGGTTTCATCGTAGTCCAGCTTTTCGGAGTCGATGGGGAACATGCCGGAGGCTTCGCCAATGCCCATGACCTTTTCTCCGGTGAGGATGTAGTGGATGTAGCCTGCCAGGGTGGTCAAGAATGCGATATCACTCACATGGGATTCCTTGTTCAGAATAGCCTGATACAGGTGGGCGATGCTCCAGCGCTGGGGAATGTTGAAGTTCAGTTCTGCGCTGAGCTTCTCGGCGGCTTCGCCGGTGATGGTGTTTCTCCAGGTGCGGAAGCTTGCCAGCTGGTTGCCGTCCTTGTCAAAGGGCAGATAGCCGTGCATCATGGCGGACACACCGATGGCGCCGACCTCGGTCAGCTCCACGCCGAACTTTGCCATAACGTCCTTCTTCAGCTGGGCATAGCAGTCCTGAATGCCGGTACGGACGGCCTCCATGGAGTAGGTCCAGATGCCGTTTACCAGCTGGTTCTCCCATTCATGGGAGCCGGATGCCACAGGAATGTGGTTTTCGTCGATCAGAACGGCCTTGATGCGGGTGGAACCCAGCTCAATGCCAAGGGCGGTGTTTTTCAGATCCATAATCATTCTCCTTCGTTTGTGATGCGCAGATTTCCTGCGGAGGAATTCAATTTCTATTAGGGCAACACCGCATAATGGGGCAAGGAGATTCGGCGAGAGATTTTGACACAAGCGAAAGTATGAAAAATGCGGGAATACTGGATGTATTTCCCATTTTTCATACTGCACGATTGGGGCAAAAGATCCGCCGAAGCCTGCAGCTCCCATTGTGCGGTGTTGCCTTAGGCAATCGTATTTTAGCATGTTCCAAAATGGAATGCAATTGCTTTGTGAAAAATAGTGAATTATTCGGAATGAAATCATAAAAATTTGTGATTTTGGTCTGCAAAAACCGCCCCGCCTGTGGGGAACGTACAGGCAGGGCGGGCTTGGGTTCAGGGACAGGGATTATTTCAGGAATCCGTTGACGATCTGCTCCTCAGCTTCTTCCTCTGTCAGGCCCAGGGTCATGAGCTTGATGATCTGCTCACCGGCGATCTTGCCGATGGCTGCCTCGTGGATCAGAGCGGCGTCAATGTGGTTGGCCTCCAGCTGGGGCACGGCCAGAATTCTGGCGTCGCCCATGATGATGGCGTCGCACTCGGTGTGGCCGGTGCAGGCAGCATTGCCGGTGATCCGGGAGTCGAATTTTTGATAGGACTTATCCTTGGCAACGCTGCGGGAGACCACATCGGCTCTGGCGCCGTCGCCGTTGAGGTCGGTGGTGTAGATGCTCTCAGCCCACTGCTCACCGTGGGTCATCAGGCGCTCCCGGACAACCAGAGAGGCGCCTGCTGCCAACGTGGCACGGGTGGTGCGGATGGTGGAGTCCACACCCTTGATCTGCACCATTTCCATCTCCATGGAGCTGTCTTCCTCCATGGTGACCTCGGTGACGGGGTTCAGAATCCGCTTGCCGGTGCCGTCGCCTTCACCGTAGTGCTTCTCCACATATTTGATGTGGGCACCCTTACCGACGAAGAAGCGGTGTACGCCGTCGTGCTGGGAATCCTGCACGCCGCAGTTGTGAATGCCACAGCCTGCAACGATGACCACATCGGAATCCTCGCCAATGTAAAAATCGTTGTACACGGTTTCCTTCAGGCCGCTTTCGCTGAGCACCACGGGGATGTGGACACTTTCCTTTTTGGTGCCGGGTTTGATATGGATATCGATGCCGCTGCCGTCTTCCTTGGAGACGATATCGATGTTGGCGGTGGTGTTTCTGCCTGCCAGACCGCTGTTGGCACGGATGTTGTAGGCCCCTTCGGGGACGGTGTGCAGGTCTGCAATCTCCTGAAGCAGACGCATCTGAATTTCATCCATCATGCGTTGTCTCCTCCTTCCGCGATTCTGGAACAGCTTCTGGAAATATCGGCGCTGCGCATCAGCTCGGGCATGATCTCTTCCTTGGTGCCCCGACTGCGGATGTCGCCGTCGGCCAGGACGATGATCTCGTCGGCGATGTCCAGAATGCGCTCCTGATGGGAGATGATCAGAATGGTTCCGTTGATGGTATCGCGCATATGGCGGAAGACCTTGATGAGACTCTGAAAGCTCCACAGGTCGATGCCTGCTTCCGGCTCGTCAAAAATAGACAGCCGGGTGCCCCGGGCCAGAACCGTGGCGATTTCGATGCGCTTGAGTTCACCGCCGGAAAGGGAAGCGTTGACTTCGCGATTGACATAATCCTTGGCACACAGGCCCACCTCGGAAAGGTAGCTGCAGGCCTCAGCCACGGTGAGCCGCTTTTTTGCAGCCAGCCGCAGCAGATCCAGCACGGTGATGCCCTTGAAGCGGACGGGCTGCTGCAGGGCAAAGCTGATGCCCATATTGGCCCGGTCGGTGATGGAGCATTCGGTGATATCGGTGCCGTCGAAGAATATTTTACCTGCTGTGGGCTTCTCAATGCCCGCAATCAGCTTGGCCAGGGTGGACTTTCCGCTGCCGTTGGGGCCGGTGATGACCACAAATTTGCCCTCGTCCAGGTTCAGGTTCAGGTGCTGAATGATTTCCTTCTGTCCCTTTTCGTCCGAAACGTCAAAGGAAAGATCTTTGATCTGTAACATAGAGTTCCTATCCTCCAAAAAGTTTATAGAACGTCTCAACAAAGTATTCTACACTATTTTCCCAAAGGATTCAACAGGTTTTCTCATAACCGGATTCTTTTTTTCAAATTCGGTTGCGCAAAGTGCGGATAATATGCTAATATAGGTCAAAAGGAATCAAATGCGTGAGAAAGGGCGGGTTTTTCCATGAACGAACTGGAGATTATACGTCACGGCAGGATTTCCGGCATGACAGTCTTTCTGAATACGGTGGACTACCGCACCCCTCATTTCCATCCCGAGTGGGAAATGATGTGGGTTCTGGACCATCCGCTTCTGGTAAGCGTGGGCGGAGGCTCCTTCCGGGCGGAAAAGGACGATCTGCTCCTGTTCCAGCCCAATGAGCCCCATGAGCTCCATAAGGTTGATGAGAACAGCACCTTCCTGTGTCTGCAGGTGTCGCCGGAGCTGCTGCGGCTGGAAAATGACCTGGTGCTGGAGTCCACCCGGCTGAATCCCCATCTGGGAGAGGAGCTGTCCCGGTCGATCCGCAGGGAGCTTCTGGAGGTGGCGCAGGCGTATCTGTCAAAGGAGTCCTACAGCTCGCTTTTCTGCGTGGGCAAGGCATGCCTGACCTTCCATACAGTGCTGAGCCGCTGCCCGGTCCGGGCGATTACCAGAGAAGAGCGCATCAGCCAGGAAAAACGGAACAAGCGGCTGGCATCGCTCATTCGGTTTGTGGATGAAAACTATATGCACAAGATCCGTCTGTCGGATTTTGCCGAGGCGGAGGGCTTCTCCATGAGCTACCTGTCCCATTTTATCAAGAGTACGCTGAACCAGAGCTTTCAGGAATATGTCAATTCCGTCCGGGTCAACTGCGCCTGTAAGCTGATTGCCGGGGGAGAGGAGAAGCTCACCGCCGTTTGCCTGGAATCCGGCTTTTCCGACTACCGCTATTTTTCCGCGGCATTCAAAAAGCAGTTCGGCATGACGCCGGAACAGTACAAGTTTTCCCTGAAAAAACCGGAAAATGCAGTGATTCACCACAGCATCCATTCTCTGGAACGGTTTTATACCGACGAGCAGAGCAAATCCATCATCGCCTCCCTGCGGGGATAATCAGATGCCTGCCTTTTTGCACAATTATCAGAACTTCAAAATGGAGGATATGACGAAAAAACGAAAAAAGCAAACTTGTCTAATAAAAACAGGGAACTTCCTATTGCGAAAAGCAGGGATCTTGTATTAAACTGAAAGACGAAATCAGGCATCATGCCATCTTACAGCGTTTCTTCACAGAAAAGGAAAAGCTGAAAAAATTTACACAGGAGGCATTTCCATGCAATATTTTATCGGTATCGATCTGGGCACTTCCGCCGTCAAGCTGCTGCTGGTGGACGGCGCAGGCAAAATCTGCGGCTCCGTTTCCCGGGAATATCCGCTGTATTTTCCCAACCCCGGCTGGTCTGAGCAGAACCCCGAGGACTGGTGGACCGCGGTTCAGGACGGTCTGAAGGAGCTGACCTCCGGCATCGATGTGAATGATGTTGCCGGTATTGGCTGTGGTGGTCAGATGCACGGCCTGGTCATTCTGGATGAGAACGACAATGTGATCCGTCCGGCCATTCTGTGGAACGACGGCCGCACCTTCCGGGAAGTGGAATATCTGAACGGCGTTATCGGCAAGGAAAAGCTGTCCGAGCTGACCGCCAACATCGCCTTTGCCGGCTTTACCGCGCCCAAGATCCTCTGGGTCCAGAAGAACGAGCCCGAGAACTTCGCAAAGATCAAAAAGATCATGCTGCCCAAGGACTTCATTAACTATAAGCTCACCGGCGTTCATGCCTGTGACTATTCCGATGCCTCCGGCATGCTGCTGCTGGATGTGGCCAACAAGTGCTGGTCCAGTCAGATGCTGGAGATCTGCGGCGTTTCCGAAGCGCAGATGCCCAAGCTGTTTGAGAGCTTCGAGGTCATCGGCAATGTGACCGCCAATATCGGCCTGCCCAAGACCGCCAGGGTGGTGGCCGGCGCCGGCGACAATGCCGCTGCCGCCGTGGGCACCGGCACTGTGGGCGACGGCGCCTGCAACATCAGCCTGGGCACCTCCGGCACCGTGTTCATCTCCTCCGACAAGTTCGGTGTGGATTCCACCAACGGCCTGCACGCCTTTGCCCATGCCGACGGCCACTTCCACCTGATGGGCTGCATGCTGTCCGCTGCCAGCTGCAACAAGTGGCTGTGTGACGAAATTCTGAAGACCAAGGACTATCCCGCCGAGCAGAAGGACATCACCGATGAGAAGCTGGGCAGCAACCGCGTCTACTTCCTGCCCTACCTGATGGGCGAGCGCAGCCCCATCAACGATACCAATGCCCGGGCAACCTTCCTGGGTATGACCATGGATTCCACCCGCTCCGATATGGTGCAGGCCGTTCTGGAGGGCGTTGCCTTCGCCATCCGCGACAGCTTTGAGGTGGCAAAGAGCCTGGGCATCAAGATTGAGCGCTCCAAGGTCTGCGGCGGCGGCGCCAAGAGCCCGCTGTGGCGGAAGATCTTTGCCAATGTGCTGAACCTGCCTCTGGATATCCCTCAGACCGAGGAAGGACCCGGCTACGGCGGTGCCATGCTGGCCATGGTGGGCTGCGGCACCTACGAGAGTGTCAAGGCCTGCGCCGATGCTCTGGTCTCCGTTCGTGAGACCGTCCTGCCCGATCCCGAAATCGCCGCACGCTATGAGAAGCGCTACCAGTACTTCAAGCAGATTTACCCCACCCTCAAGGGCCTGTTTGCTCAGCTTCAGGAACAGTAAGCTTCAAAGTCAAAAATCCCGTCAGGTTCGTCCTGACGGGATTTTTATTAGAGGCGCCCTGTTGTTAATTGAAAGAATCCGGCTGAACAAATGCGCTGGGGCTCCAGGCGTAGCCGTCATCGTATTTTATTGTAACAAAAAGAGTGTCTTTTCCATTTTTCAGCTGAACGAAGCAGATATTATCATCATTAAACCGGTCGGAGATTTCCATGGCCTGATCCATGTAATAGATCCAGACGGTGCCGTCCTCCCGGTAATCCACCTCCGGGCTGTTCAGATGCTCCATCAGCTCTTCTTCGGTCAAAGGACGCTCCGAGCCATCTGCTTCGATGGCCACGCCTCCGCCGCCCTGTTGGTGGGAATTTCCTTGGGCATCTTCATAGGTGAGGGTGTATTGTCCGTCCTGGATGTCCATAATTGCGCTGGTCTGATCTCCGTGAATCCAGAGCTGAACCGTTCTGCGGATTCCGCCCACATCTGCTGCATAGCAGACGGTTGCCATGCTGAAAATCAGGATCGCCGCGGCGCAGAGAATGCCGATTCTGCGGGTAGAAATGTGTTTTTTCGGCTGCATTATAAAATCCTCCTTCAAAAAATCTCCGGAGGCATGGAGAACGCCAAAGGTTCGCTGATACTGTGTTTTGTCAATCATGGTTCTGAGCCTCCGTAAGCATGGGTTTCAGGAGCTTTCTTCCTCTGCTGAGCTGGCTTTTTACGGTTCCGCAGCTCCTGTGCAGGGTGGCAGAGATTTCTTCGATGGAGTATTCCTCGTAATAGAACAGATGAATCACGATCCGGTATTTTTCCGGAAGCCGCATCACAGCTTCAAAAAGGCTGCGATCCTCCGGCTCTGTAAAGTCCAGCTTGTCCATATAGTCCTCCCAGCTGACCCGGTTCCTGCGCCAAAAGGCACCGGTGATGTCCCTGGCGCGGTTGATTGCAACCCGGAGGAGCCAGGCCTTCAGATGGGTTTCGTCTATGTAATCTGAATTCTGTGTGTAATACTTCAGGAAGGTATCCTGCACGGTGTCGTCAGCGTCTTCCTGATTCCGGCAGATGCTGAAAGCAGCGGAAAACACCCGGTCGCCGTATCGCCGGAAGGCTTCGTCAACGGATAGTCTCATAGAAAACTCCTGTGTTTTGGTGTGTAGAAAGATCTTTCACATAGAAAACGATTCCCAAAAGGAAAAGGTTGCAAATACAGAAAAAGTTTATCAAGGGAACGTATCGAAGAGGGGATTGCATCCTAAGGAAAAAAGTTGTATAATCTGATTGCAATGCCGTTCCCTTATGTGGTGCGGCGCAATTTGATGCAATGCCGGTAAATGGCTGAGGTGAATAATCAATGAAATACATTTTTCAATTTGCGCGGATTCTGGTTTTCTGTTTGCTGGGAGAGCTGCTTCATTTTCTGCTGCCGCTGCCGGTCCCGGCCAGCATCTATGGACTGGTGCTTCTGCTGCTGGCTCTGAAGACCGGGGTGGTGAAACCGGAGCAGATCAAGGAAACCGCGGGTTTTCTCACGGGGGTTTTCCCGCTGCTGTTTGTGCCCGGTGCGGTGGGCGTCATGGAGCTTTGGGATATCCTGGGCGCACTTTGGCTGCCCATTCTCCTGGCGCTGATTCCCGTAACCATTCTGGTATTTGCCGCGTCCGGCTGGGTGACCCAGTGGATCGCAGGGAGGAAGAAGCATGATTGATTTCCTGGAAACCTCTTCGGCCTGGGGCGTGATGGTGACCCTGGCAGCGTTTGCTCTGGGAACACTGCTGCACAGAAAAACCAAAGCGGCCTGGTGCAATCCCCTCCTTCTCGGAAGCATTTTCGTCGTTGTGCTGCTGAGCATTCTGAAAATTCCCTACCCGGATTACAAGCAGAGCGCCTCTCCCATCACCTGGCTGCTGTTTCCGGCCACGGTCAGTCTGGCGGTTCCGTTGTATGAGCAGTGGGAGCTGCTGAAGAAAAATGTTCTTGCCATCGCGGCGGGAATCGGGGCGGGCGTCATCACCAGCCTCGTCAGCATCCTGCTGATTGCCTGGGTGTTTCGGCTGGACAGCGCCGGTGCCGTCAGTCTGCTGCCAAAATCCGTCACCACCGCCATCGGCGTGGATGTGGCTTCGGAACTGGGGGGTATCCCGGCGCTGACAACGGCGGTCATTGTTCTCACGGGAATTATGGGAAATCTGATGGCTGTGAGCTTGTGCAGGCTGCTGCGGATCACAAATCCCATTGCCAAGGGAATCGCCATCGGAACCTCCTCCCATGCCATCGGCACCACAAAAGCTCTGGAAATGGGGCCGATCGAAGGTGCCATGAGCAGCCTGTCCATAGCCGTGGCGGGTGTTCTGACCGCCATATTGTGCCCAATGGCGGTGAACCTGCTGCCGTAGGGGATTGCCTAGGGCAACACCGCATAATGGGTGCTGCGGGTTTCGGCAGATCTTTTACCCCAATCGTGCAGTATGAAAAATGGGAAATACACAAAGTATTCCCGCATTTTTCATACTTTCGCTTGGGGCAAAATCTCTTGCCGAATCTCCTTGCCCCATTATGCGGTGTTGCCTTTATTGAAATATCTCAGATTTTACAGGAACCGGAATCCACCGTCAAGTCCAGACTATTGCATGCGCTGGTTTGATGGGGAAACGCCCATGAATACCTACTATACCTACCGCAACGGCTTCCTGGATAAAATCGAAATCCGCCCGGAGGAGACGGGCTATACCCCGGAAGCGGTTCAGAGTCTGATCCAAGACATGTACGGGGAGTCGGACAGTGTAAAAACCGGGGAGGACGGCGTCACCGTGGAAGGCTGGGCAGACGAAATTTACAGCAAGTACATTTCTCTGCGCCTTGGCAGTCCTTGCACCGTCACTGTCAGCGGCTACTCTGTGGGGCTGACCAACGTGCTGGCTTCCTACCCGGTGGAAGCGGGGGAAGCGGTGATTGCGCAGGAAAAGGACGCACAGGTCTGGGATTATCTTTGTTCCATTCTGCCTGCTGCAGCCCGGCAGAAAATCGGGGAATTTCGTCTCTTTACCGACGGTTACAGCAACATTCTTGCCTACACCTCCCCGCTGAAACGGGAGGATGGCAGCACGGACAACACCCGTTTTTCCATCAATATCGATTATTACGATGTGTTTGACGAAAACGGCAACCCCCGGGACTGGAGCAAGCTGACCTATACGGTTCTGCACGAATACGGTCATGTTCTGCTGGAGGATGAAACCCAGATTGACCTTTCCGTGGGCACGGACACCCACGACCCTGCCGGATTTCTTCCCGGCTCCTTCCGCAAGGCATTCTATGACCGGTTCTGGAAGGATCTGGGGATCACTGCCGTTTCCGATTATGAAGACAATCCCACAAGCTATGTCAGCCGGTACGGGGCGAACTATTTCCATGAGGACATCGCGGATACCTTTACAGTCTTTGTCCTGGGCGGAAAGCCGGAGGGGAATACCGTGGCGGAGGAAAAGCTTCGTTTCTTCTGGGAGGATGCGCAAATGGCTGCGCTCCGGATGGAAATTCGAGCCGGAATGGGACTTCCGGAGTAACAGAGCCAATAGATTTGCCATACGGGACGGCGTGACTTCGGTCACGCCGGTTCTTTATTGCGGGCTTCGTAATTCCGTAGAAAAAACCATCATCGGAATGCGTCAGTCCGGATATATCCATGGATTCTCAAAAGACGCGGTTTCCATGGAGCGCAGATTTGCACAGATTGTCGTCTGCCTGTGAAATAATTCTTGACCACGGGGGGAATCTATGCGACAATAGTGTCATGTTTTCCATGGAAAGGAAATGAGATATGAAGCACTTTCTGATTGTTGTGGATATGCAGAAGGATTTTGTGGACGGCGCTCTGGGGACCCCGGAGGCCCAGGCCATTGTGCCCAATGTGATGGACAAGATCCTCGGCTTTGAAGGACAGATCTTCGCCACCCTGGATACCCACTCCGCCAATTATCTGGAAACCGCGGAAGGGAGAAATCTGCCTGTTCCCCACTGCATCAAGGGAACCGCCGGCTGGATGCTGGATGATGGTGTCGCAGCGGCTCTGGAGCAGAAGGGCTATACGCCTGTGGAGAAGCTCACCTTCGGCAGCGTGCTCCTGCCCAGGCTCATTTACCAGGCGGCGGCAGGGGAGGAATTTACCCTGGAATTGATCGGACTGTGCACGGATATCTGCGTGGTCTCCAATGCCCTGATGCTGAAGGCGAACTTCCCGGAAGCACCTATCACCGTGGACAGCTCCTGCTGTGCCGGCGTGACCCCCGAAGCCCACAATGCAGCGCTCAGGACCATGGGCAGCTGCCAGATCAGAATTGTCTGATGACGGATTTAGGAGGAAAAATATGAGCTACAAGCCCTTTTCCCTCGGCATCCTTGTGGGGCGGTTTCAGACGATCCATACGGGGCATGAGTATATGATCCGCACCGCCCTGTCCCTGTGCCGGCAGGTGGGAATCTTCGTCGGCTCCTCCCAGGAATCCGGCACCGCAGGCAACCCCTTTTCCTATGAGACCCGGGAGTCCCTCCTGCGGCTGCTGTTCGGAGATCAGGTGCATATCTGCCCTCTGCCGGATATCGGCGTGGGCAACAACGCTGCCTGGGGAGCGTATGTTCTGAAGAATGTGGTGTCTCAGTTTGACCGGACCCCGGATATTCTGATATCGGGCAAGGAAATGCGCCGGGTCAGCTGGTTTGACGGCATTGAGGATGTGCATATTTCAGAACTCTATCTGCCCAAGACCATCGAGATCTCTGCGTCCCAGATGAGAAATTATCTTCTGGAGGACGACCGGGAAAGCTGGCAGCGGTATACCAACCGAGCCCTTTGGGGGCAGTATGAGAATCTCAGAAAACTTGTGCTGGAATCCAGGGACAACCTGGAAACTGCCAGCCTCTGATAAGAGAAAGGAATACAGAGGGAAATTCATATGAAACTGAAACCGATTATCATTTCGCTGCTGGATACTGACCTGTATAAATTCAATATGGATCAGGTGATTTTCCACAAGCATACCGATCTGAACGGAGAATACTGCTTCAAATGCAGAAATGAGGGGATCCGGTTTACCCCGGAAATGCTGGAAGAAATCAATGACCAGATCGATCATCTCTGCAGCCTGCGCTTTTCAAGGGATGAGCTTGACTACCTGCGCTCCATCCGCTTTATCAAGAATGACTATGTGGAATTTCTGCGGCTGTGGCATCCCATCCGGGAGTATGTGACCACCGGGCTGAATGAAAACGGTGAGCTTTCCGTCGTGGTCAGAGGCCCCATGTTTTCCGCCATGCAGTTTGAGATCTATCTGCTGGAAATCATCAATGAGGTGTATTTCCGCATGCACTACGATTATGAGACCCTGAGAGCTTCCGCCGAGGAGCGGCTGAATCAGAAGCTGAAGGCTTTCCAGGATGGAATCTATACCTTCAAGTTTGCCGAATTTGGCTGCCGCAGGCGGCTATCCCGGGAGTGGGAGGATGTGGTCGTCCACCGGCTGATGACGGAAACCAACAACTGCGTGGGTACCTCCAATGTGTATCTGGCCAAAAAGTACAACATCACCCCCATCGGAACCTACGCCCATGAGTTTGTTCAGATGTACCAGGGCATCGATTCCATCCCCCTGGCCTATACCAACCACTATGCCATGGCCGACTGGTATGACGAGTACCGCGGTGATAACGGCACCGCTCTGACCGATACCATCACCACCGATCTGTTCCTTCTGGATTTCAACCACTCCATGGTCAATAACTATACCGGCGTCCGTCACGACAGCGGCGATCCCTACGAATGGGGAGAGAAGATTCTGGCCCACTACAAAAAGTACGGCGTTGATACCCGCACCAAGCAGTTGCTGTTCTCCGACAGTCTGGATTTTGACCGCTCCCAGAAGCTCTATGAGTATTTCCGGGATCGGGTGAGGGTGTCTTTCGGCATTGGCACCTTCTGCTCCAACGACACCTGCGAGCCTGCGCTGAACATTGTCATCAAGCTCCAGTACGTCAACGGCCGCCCGGTGGCCAAGCTGTCCGATACCCCCAGTAAGGCCATGTGCCAGGACGATGGATATCTGGAATATCTCCAGAGTTCTGTGGAATTCCGCCTGAACCGGGAGAAAAACAGGAAATAAAGTCAAAGGCAACACCGCACAATGGGAACTGCGGGCTTCGGCGGATCTTTTGCCCCAATCGTGCAGTATGAAAAATGGGAAATACACAAAGTATTCCCGCATTTTCCATACTTTCGCTTGGGTCAAAATCTCGCGCCGAATCTCCTTGTCCCATTATGCGGTGTTGCCCAAAAAATGTCATTGCACGCAGAAACACATCCGTGCAATGACATTTTTATTGTTCTGTTTTCAGATCCCAATACTGGTTTTTTCCCAGTCGAGCCGCAGCAGATACAGGGTAAACACGATGCTGGACAGAGTCCAGGTGAGCGGATACGCCCAGGAGATCATGCCGAATTGGGAAATGAATTTCAGGATCACCGTTACATAGATGGAACGGGTCACGCACCAGAACGAGAGCATCACCACCATGGGAACCGTGGATTTTTCGCAGCCGCGAAGGATACCCGCAGCACAGTGAGAAAAAGCCAGCAGCGCATAGAAGGTTGTGACGATGCCTGCATGGATCATGCCGAATTCGATGGCTTCGGGAGTGCTCACAAAGAGCTTCAGCAGCGGGACAACGTTGCAGCGGATCAGGACACCCGTCAGAGCTGCTGCAGCCATTCCCGAGACAATGCCAAAGGCGGAACCCTTTTTCGCTCGGGAAATCTGTCCTGCCCCCAGATTCTGACTGACAAAGGTTGGCAGGGTCATGCTCATGGCAGTGACGGAGAGAAACGCGAAGCCCTCGATTTTGCAGTAGGCACCGTGTCCGCTCATGGCGAAGGCACCGAAGGTGTTGATGTTCGTCTGGATGACCACATTTCCCAAACCAATCACGGAGTTCTGGACGCCGGTGGGAAGTCCCTGCCGGATGATCTGCTTCATGATGCTGCGATGCCAGCGCAGACGGCGGAGGTCCAGCCGGGTGGCATCGTCCTTTTCCCGGGTCATACGCAAAATGCACAGCGCCACGCTCAGACCCTGGGCAATGACAGTGGCGGCCGCCGCGCCGCCAACGCCCCAGTGGAAGCCTGCCACAAAAAGAAGATCCAGGGCCACATTGGTCAATGAGGAGATTCCCAGATAGTAAAGGGGCCGGACGCTGTCGCCCAGTGCCTGCATGGTGGCCATGCAGATATTATAGAGCACAACGGTGGAGACTCCGCCGAAGTAGATCCGGAAATACCGCAGGGAATGGGGGAGAACATTCTCCGGTGTGTTCATCCGCACCAACAGCCAGGGAACGATGAAAAGACCGAAGACGGTTGCCGTCAGAGAAGCCAGCAGTCCAAAGAGGAAATTGGAGTGGATGGCCTTTTGCAGATGATCCTTATCCCGGGCGCCGAAGTACCGGGCGATGACAACGCCGCCGCCGGTGGCAATGCCGCCGAAAAAGCCAATGATCAGAAAGGTCAGATTGCCGCCGCTGCTCACCGCGGCAAAGGCCTCGTTGCTGGCAAAGTTGCCGATGACCCAGGCATCCGTCATATTGTAGAATTGCTGAAGAACCTGCCCCAGAAAAATTGGCAGCGCGAAGGAAAGAATGCTCAGAGCGATGCTTCCTTCCGTCAGTGATCGCCTTTGCCGCTTTGTTCCGTTCATCAATCTCCATACCTCCTGAGGATACAGTCCCGTATATTATAGGACTTTCCGGGAAAATGTCAACCGGCAGCCTGCGTGAAGACTATCCGTTACAAAACAGAAAACCGGAAGGGTCACTTCTTCGGTGACCCTTCCGGCTGCTTTTTGAATATGTACGTTTTCGCCCGTCAGAAGGTTACTTCTCCGTCGTGGGACAGCAGAGATACGGAACTGACACCGCTCAGAGAATTCACGGCTTTGACAAGGGCACTTCCTTCGCTGGTGCGCAGCTCCAGAACAAGGTCCATGGAATCAGCCGTGAGGTTTCTGGACTTAACGGAATAATGCTTTGCATATTGAGCCACATTCCGGCAGATTGCTTCTTCCGCATCCAGATCCGTGGCGTTCACCACGAGAATCATGGGAGCCTTGGCTGCGGGGAAATGATCCAGAATCAGAATGCCGCAGGTCAAAACCACGGAAAGAATAACGGCAATCTGTGCAATACCGGCACCGCAGATAATGCCGACGCTGATGGACCAGAACAGGAACATCAGATCCATGGGGTCTTTGACAGCGGTGCGGAACCGGACAATGGAAAGCGCACCCACCATACCCAGGGAAATCACGACACTGGACTGCATGGTGAGAATCAGCGCCGTGGTGATCGCCGTGACACCTGCCAGAGAAATGTTGAAGTTCTTGGAGTAGAAGGTCTTTCTGGTGACAAGCCGGTAAACCAGGAAGATATACAGCGCCAGTACGCAGGATACGGCCATAGCGGCCAGAATTGTCTTTGTGGAAAGCTGTGAGGCGCCGAAACCCTCCAGAAATGTCCTTTTGAAAATGCTCTTGATATTCATGTTTGACTCCTTATCGGGTGTATTTTCTGCATAGGTAGTATTTGGAGAAGGTGGTAATGCTGAGGTTGTTGAGCTGTAGGCTTCGATAGAGAAAATCCGGCAGAAAGGCGTCGAATTTCACTTCCAAAAGCTGTTGCCCCACCGGTAGAACCGGGCGGCCGGGAATCTCCTCATCCAGAAATTTTTCTGCGGATGCGCAGGAGCGGATGCCCGAATCCAGAGTGATGCGAACATTTCCGTCATGGTAGACATAGGGGATTCGATTGTATTCCACAATTACAACCGGGTGCAGCTGGCGGGTCATCATCTGACCGGTAAGCTTTTTCAGCAGAGGCGGCTGACCAGCGAAATCCGGCAGCGTGTTTCCCAACATCAGAACCTGTGTCTGCTCGAGAGTCAACGGGCAGGCAGTCTTGAGGGTTTTGCCCCGTTCCTTGCGCTTGCATTCCAGGGCGATCTGACGGATATCGTGGTTGTATATGCGGATGCGGAATTTTTCCCGGGGATCCGTCCCGTTTTCGTTTTCCCAGAAGCAGCGGTTGGTGTAATCGTCAAAATACAGGCTGCGGATCTGATAGCTGCCCTTTGCGGCAGCGTGATGATCCAGCGGCGCCAGATGGTCCATCCGGCTTTTCAAAATCACAGCCTGAGCGGAGGAGATCAGATATTTCAGTTCATGGCGGTAGTTGGCCTCATTTTCATGAGGAGAAAACCGGGATTCAATGTCTGTCATGATTTTGCCTTTCTGTTTTTCGGTGTCTACGGCTGGCGTGACCTCCTGGAAATCACCATGTCGGTGTATATGGGTGAGGAGTCATCAAAAACCTCGCCGGTTTCCGCATTGACCCAGTAGAAATCGTCTGGATTTTCGTTGTATCGGAACAGATTGGTAATACATTCCCCAGGCTTTACCGCATGAAGAATGGAATGGTACCAGGCGCCGCGGTCGGCAAGAACATAGCAATAGGTCTCACCTTCGATCCACAGGCTGTTTAGAAATGCAATTCTGCCGGAAAGGTAGGGGGCAATTTCGTCGGCGCTTTCAATGGGATCGGCGGCAGACCAGCGAAGCTGATCAATCTGTGCGGCCTGGTTAATCAGTGCCCGATAACAGCCGAGCTTTTCTGCTTGCAGGTCCTTTATCAGAGGCAGTGCTTCTGTCTGGTAGAGTTCGGTCAGACGGCTGTAAAACTCCGGTTTTTGATATAGGGCAATGGGCCAGGGCATACTCGCGTCTATGAGCGTATATGGTCTGTGGGCAATGGAGTTCGCCGGGAATTTGCCCATGGTTTCATCGTAATCCCAGACAGGGCCGGCATAGATCTTTCCGGATGGGTCACTGGCATCATAGTAGTAATATTCGCTGCTGAATCCGGTATCAATATTGCCAAACAGCTCATTGATCAGGTATACTTTCACCCAGGAATCAAGATCGATAAGCTCTGTCCAATGCTTTCCTGTCACTGGATCCGTGCCATCCTCTGCGAGAATCGCATTCTCAACTGACTGCCATATGCCGGTCAGCTCCAGGGTATTCACGGATGAATTGAATACGCGCAGTGCGATTCCTGCTTTTGTTTCAATATAGGGTACTTTCTTACTCATAAGATTCTGTTTCCACTCCTGGGAAACAAGGAAACCGCCTGCATCTGTCAGAGCAACCCGCTGGGGATGAACCTCGTTCTTTTCACTCAAAAGGTAAAGACCGTTGTATTCCCCGTTCAGATACAAATCCACCCACTGGCAGCTGGGGGAATAGGCCATATTCCAGGCCTGGGCAAAATCATAGACGATTTTGTTGTGCAGATGGGTTTTGTCATAGGCGTTGCTCAGCAGGACCCACTTGCTGGCTTGCCCCATGCCCAGTAGATCCGCTTCTTCAGCCAAAGTCAGAGAATAGGGCTTTTTATCAATTTTCCATGAGGAGTTGCCCCGTCCTTTGATGGAGCTCAGATGCCCGGAGTAGTCCAGAGCATTGTCGGCGGTATACAGACGCAGAGTCCCTTCTTCTGCATTCCCTCTCTTTTCCTGAATGTACTCCATACTCCCGGAGGTGACATCAATGTATAGGGTAGGTATATTGGCAGACTGCACAAAAATCAGTGAGGAATGGTATGTGATGTGACTGGCGGAACAGGTCATCTCCAGTGGTGTGTTCAGGGGAAAGTCCTGGCATGTCATGCCGTCTGACAGCGCAGAGCCATCCACCAGTACAGAATATTCAGGATCAATTTGCAGGAATGCCTGGGACAGATCCGCATAGGATGGAAGAAAAACACAATAGCTTTCCGGATCTTTTTCCCAGCAGCGTATCTGCTCAATGCCGTTACCTGAGGGAATGGATACCGAAAAGGGGCTGTGTTTTTGTTCCGTATCTTCATTCTGCAGCCATATCCCCAAAGCGGGAATGGTCAATAAAATAATCGTAAAAAGAATTAAAGATTTTTTCCTGTTTTGCATTTCAATAACCCAGACACAGATAAGCCGAAGACAAAAGAAAACCGTTTTGTTCAAAGCATCATATCATCATTTTTGATTGCTGTCAACAAAATAATAGTGAAATGGATGGTTATCGGCCGATTATCCGTTTGTATGGGTACAAAAGCTCTTGCCGAATCTCCTTGCCCCATTATGCGGTGTTGCCATAGAATAGAAGACAGATGGGGATGTTTATAGTCATATCGCTTTTTTCTGTTTTTCACTTGACATTTCCGAAAAAATGGGTATAATAACCATGCTGATACACAGAGGATTTGTGTAACGGTAGCACACCGGACTCTGACTCCGTTTGCGGGGGTTCGAATCCCTCATCCTCTGCCATAACTGGACACCAGTTTTGATACAATGAGTATCGATGCGGGTGTCCAGTTTCTTTTTGCAAAAGCCCTTATTTACAAGGGTTTTCCTATACCTTTTAACGATAACAGGCTCTACGGTGATCCTGAAATGGTCACCGTGGAGCATCTTTCATTTTACCCCTCTGCACTATTTAACGAAAAGTCTGCGGGGTGTGCATTTTGAGCCGAGGGGTGTGCATCGTATAATTATCCTAGGCAAAGAAGAACTGTAACATTTGCACTCAGGCCTTTTTTCTGTTCTGTTGGAAAAATGAATGTGATTTTTTCAAAACCCATTGACAAACATCGATGTGTTGCGTATAATATAGATGAACGTCGATGGGAGGTGACGAACTTGGATCTCAATGAAAAGAAAATCGCAACGATTTTCAAAGCGTTCTGTGATGAAAATCGTATTCGTATTTTGAAACTTCTTACAACAGGTGAGAAATGCGCTTGTAAATTGCTTGAAGAAATCAATATCACGCAGCCTACATTGTCTCACCACATGAAAATTCTTTGTGATTCTGGCATTGTGGTTGGGCGAAAAGAAGGTAAATGGATGCACTACTCCATTTCACCAGAAGGATCAGAAACTGCCGTGAAATACCTGAAAGAGCTTACTAAAATTACTTGTTTGGATGCTGATAAGTCGTGTTGTGAAAAGTAAGTCCATATGCTTTTCGGCACGGCTTATATAAAGCCCATTACATCGACACATTTCAATTTAACAATCTTTGAAAGGAGCCTTTCTTTATGGAAGCAATAAAAACCGGGTGGGATTTCTTTCAAAATGAAATCCTTGGTATGAAATGGTTGAATCGCCTGATTGGCAGTATCGTGGAAGCCTGCGGGTTAGACCCCGCAAGCAAAGTGGGCGGCAGCATCCAGTTCTTCTTCTACGATGTTATCAAGATCATGGTATTGCTGGGCGTTTTGTTTTTGATCATCTCCTACATCCAGAGTTACTTTCCGCCGGAACGCACCAAAAAGATTCTTGGCCGATTTCACGGCATCGGCGCAAACTGCATCGCAGCCCTTTTGGGTACAGTGACGCCGTTCTGCTCCTGCTCGTCCATTCCGCTGTTCATTGGCTTCACCAGTGCGGGTCTGCCGCTGGGTGTCACATTCTCTTTCCTGATTTCTTCCCCAATGGTGGATTTAGGAAGTCTGGTGCTTCTGATGAGCATTTTTGGATGGAAGGTCGCCATCGTCTATGTGGTACTGGGCCTTGTGATTGCGGTTGCTGGAGGAACGCTAATTGAGAAGCTGCATTTAGAGGAACAGGTTGAGGAGTTTATCCGCAACGGTCACGCCATTGATGTTCCTCAAGAAGAACTGCATTTCAAAGACCGAATGAAATATGCGTGGGAACAGGTTGTTGCCACCGCAAAAAAGGTTGCACCTTATGTCTTAATCGGTGTAGGTATCGGAGCATTTATTCATAACTGGATTCCCGAAGAATTTATCGTAAAAGTTCTTGGCGACAACAATCCTTTTGGTGTGGTTCTTGCTACAATCGCAGGTATTCCTATGTATGCTGATATATTCGGCACAATCCCGATTGCTGAGGCTCTGCTTGCAAAAGGCGCATTGCTCGGCGTGGTGCTGTCCTTTATGATGGCTGTTACCACTCTGTCCCTTCCTTCCATGATCATGCTCCGCAAGGCTGTAAAGCCGAAGCTGCTGGGTATCTTCGTTGCAATTTGCACCGTCGGTATCATTGTTGTCGGCTATTTCTTCAATGCAATCCAATATTTACTTGTATAAAGGAGAAAAAGATAAGATGGCTAAAAACTGGTATCCTGTTATTGACATTCTGACCTGTATGGAGTGCGGCACCTGCGTCAATTTCTGCCCCCCATGGTGTTTATGATAAGCAGAAATCTCCCGTTCCGGTTGTTGTAAATCCCGATGGGTGTATCGACCATTGCCACGGCTGTCAAAAGAAATGCCCTGCGGGTGCGATCTCTTATGTAGGAGACACGGGAGAACACCCTAACGCCGCCCCTGCTTGCTGCTGCACTACTGAGCCTAAGACGGTGGAGGGCCGGTCGCTTCTCATTGAGTATCTGTATCTCGACCTGAACACCTGTGACCGTTGCATTGGTACGGATGCCGTCTTGGATGAAGTCGTTGCCGTTCTCCGCCCCGCTTTGGAACTGGCGGGCTATGCGGTGGATTATCAGAAGCGTGAAATGGCAACACCGGAGATTGCAGAGCAATATCATTTCCTTTCTTCGCCCACCATTCTTGTCAACGGTCAGGACATTTTCGGGGCCGTACAGGAGTCCAACTGCGGTTGCTGTGGCGAGATTGCCGGTGCGGATGTAGATTGCCGGGTGTTTGAGTATGATGGAAAGACCTACGAGGTTCCAACAAAGGAAATGCTGGCAAATGCTATCCTCAATAGTCTGAACGCACAGCCAACTTGTTCCTGCGGTGCTTATGAACTCCCCGAAAACCTCAAACGGTTTTACGAGGGCAAGGCTCAAAGATCTGAAAGCACCTCATCCTGCGGATGCGGATGCACTTGCGGAGGATAAGGCTTGTGGAGAAGAAATCTTTGCTCATCAAAATTCTCGTTCCTGTTTTGATTGTGGCGGTGCTTGGCGGTATGTGGCTGATCAAAAATCGACAGGACATTTCGGAAGATTCTGAAACCACACAGGCATCACAGTCTGATACAGATTTGCCAGAGGAATTACAGGACGCTGACTTTGGATTGCGTGAAACGGAAGCCATTGACTTTGAGAAAATGGCCTCCTATGGGATTCCTATGATTGTAGACTATGGTGCAGACACCTGCATTCCCTGCAAAGAAATGGCTCCTGTTCTCGAAAAAGCGAATGAGGAATTTCGTGGCAAAGCATTTGTAAAATTTATCAATGTATGGGAATATCCCGATGCGGCAAACAATGTCCCGGTTCAGGTTATTCCCACGCAAGTCCTCGTTAATGCAGACGGAACGCCTTTCGTCCCCAGCGAAGAACTGGCTTCCCAAATCGAATTTCTGATGTATAGCCACAGAGAAACAGGTGAACACGTTTTTACGGTGCATCAGGGAGGCTTGACAGAGGAACAGATGCGCATGATACTAAAGGAGATGGGGGTGGAATAGTTTGATAAACGATTGGCTCACCCAAATCGCTGAAATCATTCGCACACAGATGTGGCTGGCACCGCTACTTGCGCTGCTGGCTGGGATTCTGACCTCAGTAACGCCATGTTCTTTGTCCAGTGTTCCGTTGATTATCGGCTATGTCGGCGGTATAGGTGAGACGAATACAAAAAAAGCCTTTGCTTATTCCGCTACCTTCTCTGTGGGAACAGCTATCACCTTTGTTGCGCTTGGAATTATCGCCACCTCTGCCGGAAAGCTGATGGGGACTTCCTCTCCGATATGGTACATGGTGCTTGGCACGCTGATGGTGTTGATGGCCTTGCAGACATGGGAGATATTCAACTTTATTCCATCGGTCAATCTGCTTTCCAAAAGCAAGAAGCGCGGATTTGTCGGAGCATTTCTGGCGGGTATTTTAGGCGGGATCTTTTCTTCCCCCTGTTCAACGCCGGTTCTGATCGCTCTGCTCGCCATTGTCGCCGGAGAAGGAAACCTGCTTTGGGGTATTCTGCTGATGCTGCTTTATTCTATCGGGCATAGCACACTGGTTATGGTTGCTGGAACTTCGGTAGGGTTTGTTCAGAAAATCAACAGCAGCGAGACATACAACAAAGCTGCAAAAGTCATTAAGCTGCTGATGGGTATGGTGATCCTGCTCATTGGCCTGTATATGTTCTGGATCGCATTTTGATTTACATTTTAGGAGGAAACAATTATGGCACTGTTTGGTTTCGGTAAAAAGAAAGAAGAAGAAAAGAAAGCTCCTTCCTGCTGTTGCGGCAGCTCTGAGAGCAAGGTCGAAGAAAGCGCTGGTTGTTGCTGCGGTGCGGCTGACTCTGTGACGGAATCCTCTCCCTGCTGCTGTGGAGAAGCTGGAAACGGTATTGCCAGCATCAAAGTTCTGGGCGCGGGCTGCAAATCCTGCCATGAGCAGTACGAGAACGCAATGACCGCTGTCAAGGCGCTGGGGTTGCCCGTAGAGGTAGAGTATATCACCGACATGGAAAAGGTCATGGGGTATGGCGTTATGAGTATGCCTGCTATCGTGGTTAATGAAAAGGTCGTTTCTATGGGCAAAGTTCTCAAGGCCGCCGATGTAGAGAAGCTGCTGCACAAGCTGGGATTCTGAGGAGGATGGCATTTGAATAAGCCAAAGGTAGCCTTTATCTGCGTTCACA
This sequence comes from uncultured Clostridia bacterium, assembly GCA_945486915.1. GTDB lineage: Bacteria > Bacillota > Clostridia > Oscillospirales > Oscillospiraceae > Faecousia. The sequence goes on from CALYTP010000003.1 coordinate 57,575, forward strand.
ATTCCTGCCGCAGCCAGATTGCGGAGGCCCTGGGGAAGAAGTTGGCATCCGATGTATTTGAGAGCTATTCCGCAGGCACGGAAACAAAACCCTGTATCAATCAGGATGCGGTTCGCTTGATGAAGAAGGTTCACGGCATCGACATGGAGGCCGAGGGCCAGCACAGCAAACTGCTTTCTGATATTCCTCCCGTGGATGTAGTTATCACTATGGGCTGTAACGTCCGATGTCCGTTTCTGCCTTGCTCACTTCGTGAGGATTGGGGGTTAGAAGATCCCACCGGGCAGACAGATGAAAAATTTCTGGAAACCATTAGGCTGGTTGAGCAAAAGATTCTCGAACTGAAAGCTAAGTTAAGCTAACAAAAGAAGCCGATTCAGGCAATCCCTGTTTCGGCTTCCTCAAAACACAATATATCGATAATATTCAATGTGATAAAGGAGGGTACGATTATGAAACGAGAAAGTAATACGGGCATCAGCTTTTTCCAACGATACCTCACAGTCTGGGTCATCATCTGCATGGCGCTGGGCATTCTGATTGGCAAGTATCTACCGGGTATCCCGGAATTTCTGAATCAGTTTGAATACGCCAAGGTATCCATTCCCATGGCGATTCTGATTTGGCTGATGATCTATCCCATGATGATGAAGGTGGATTTCCAGAGCATCAAGAATGTGGGTAAGAACCCCAAGGGCTTGTTTGTGACCTGGATCACCAACTGGCTCATTAAACCCTTCACTATGTATGACATCGCAAGTCTGTTCTTCTTTGTGATTTTCAAAGCGTTTATTACGCCAGAGTTGGCAACGGAATATCTTGCCGGAGCTGTCCTGCTTGGCGCGGCTCCCTGCACGGCGATGGTATTTGTGTGGAGTACCTTGACCAAAGGCGATCCTGCCTACACGGTAGTACAGGTGGCAACCAACGATCTGATCATTCTCTTTGCCTTTGTGCCGATTGTAAAGTTCCTGCTGGGCGTTTCCAATGTATCCGTACCTTGGGATACGCTGATCTTGTCAGTAGTACTGTTTGTGGTAATTCCTCTGGCCGGGGGTATGCTGACTCGTTCTTTGGTTATCAAGAAGCACGGTAAAGACTATTTTGAAA
>CALYTP010000004.1:0-54779 GCA_945486915.1 uncultured Clostridia bacterium
GAGAGCCAAGGTCGCTTCGCTCCATACGATTTGCGGAGTTCTATCGGAGAATGGTACCTTTTTCGTTATCTTCAATCTTCACTCTCTCATGTAAGCCGCAAATTTTTACTACTACAAAGGCTGGGAAATCTTCCAAAAAATGCAGCGCACCAATTGCGCTGCATTTTTGGATCTTATCTGCTTCCCTTGTCGTAGGGGATGCCCTCTGCCTTGGGAGCGTGGGAGCGCCGGGAGGTGAAGGCCAGGACCACCATGGAGGCCACGAAGGGCATCATGTTGTAGATCTCCTTGGGCCAGCCCAGCTTCGCCAGCAGGGGGATGGAATCATAGATGTTGGCCATGGCCCGGAAGACGGCGAAAAACAGCGCAGCACCGGCGATGTTCAGGGGCTTCCACTGGCCGAAGATCATAACCGCCAGAGCCAGGAAGCCCATGCCTGCCACGCCCATTTCGAAGTTCCATTCGCCCACGGCGGGGACGATATAGGCCATACCGCCGATGCCGCCCAGGATGCCGGACATCAGCACACCGGCCCAGCGCATCTTATAGACGTTGATGCCCACAGAGTCCGCTGCCTGGGGATGCTCACCGCAGGCCATGAGCCGCATACCAAAGCGGCTGCGGTACAGGATGAACCAGGCGGCAGCCAGCGCCAGCAGGGTCACCGGCAGGAACCAGTTCAGGGTCAGCGGCCCCACATGGAAGGAGAAATGGGAGCTGTTCACCACCGCGTTGGTGTTGGTGGAATAGATGATCTTGGGGGAGTCGGAGCCGTTGATCCGCTTGGCGATGACCATTGCCACAGCGGTGGCCAGCAGGTTCAGCGCCGTGCCGCCGATGGTCTGATCCGCCTTCAGATTGATGGCGGAGAAGGCCAGCAGAGAGGAATAGACCATGCCTGCCAAGCCGGAAGCCAGTACGCAGATGATGACAGCCAGGAAGACAGGTACGCCCAGGGCATTCATGATGTTGATCATCACGACGCCCATCAGGCCGCCGATGACCATGATGCCCTCCAGCGCGATGTTGATGACGCCGGAGCGTTCGGAGAACATGCCGCCCATGGCCACCAGAGCCAGAACCGCGGCGTACAGCAGAGTATACTTAAACAGCAGCCACATTACGCTTTGCCCTCCTTTCCGGGAGCCTTGGGTTTGCGGACGAAGAGCCTCTGGATCCGGGTGCGGAACAGCAGACTGAAGGCGCACAGGTAGATGACCACGCCGGAGATGATGCTGGAGACCTCGCTGGGGAAGAGCTTGGCGGTCATGAAGCCGCCGCCCACGGTGATATGGGAGATGAAGATGGCGGAGAAGATGCAGCCGATGGGGTTGGAGGATGCCAGCAGGGCAACGGAAATGCCGTTGAAGCCTGTGGCGGGCAGCGCCGTGGAGACCAGCGGCTCCCACTCCTTGCTGCCGGACAGGTAGAACAGACCCGCGCCCAGACCGGCCAGGGCACCGGCGATGGTCATGGACAGAACGATGTTGGTCTTCTCATTGATGCCCGCGTATTTGGCGGCGTTCTTGTTGTGACCGCAGGCCTTCAGCTCGTAGCCAAAGACGGTTTTGTTGATGACGATCCAGATGAGCACGGCCATTCCGATGGCAAGGAAGATGCCGATGGAGGGCATGAACAGCTTGCCGAAGTAATTCTTGCCGCCGACCTCAATGTTGAAGGTGGGCAGCAGCGCAGCGGGAGCGGACTCCCGGAGGGTGAAGGTTTTGGTGGTCTTCAGGTTGAACATGGGGCCGCTGCCGCCCTGATAGATCAGGGTGTTGACACCGTAAAGGCCGATCCAGTTGAACATGATGGCGGTGATGACCTCGTTGACATTGAGGTATGCCTTGAAGAAGCCGGGAATGGCACCCCAGATGGCGCCGCCCAGGGCGGAGGCGACGAGGCAGGCCCACCAGGGCATCTTCAGCACAATGGCGCAGTACAGCGCCATAAACGCGCCCACGGTATACTGGCCTGCAGCGCCAATGTTAAACAGGCCGGTCTTGAAGGCGAAGGCCACGGAAAGGCCGGTCATGATCAGGGGCGCGGCCTGCAGGATCTCCATGCGGACGGCCATGCCCATGGTATTGGCCTTGGCGTAGAAGCCGCCCTGGACAATGGGCTTGAAGCCCTGCTCCCAGGTGATTTTCAGCAGCTCGGAGAAGGTGAAGCCCTCTCCGCTCTGGGACAGGGTGATGCCGCCCAGCACCAGCAGCACGAGAAAGCCCACCAGCAGTCCGGAGAGAATGCAGACCAGGGAGGCCAGCAGGGAGGCGGCGCCGCCGGATGCGCCGGAGAGTCTCGAAGGTTTCTTGCTCATCAGGCATCCTCCTTGTCCATACGTTTTGCACCGGCCATGTACAGACCCAGGGTCTGCACGTCGGTGGTTTTGGGGTCAAATTCGCCGACGATCTCGCCCTCATACATGACGAGGATCCGGTCGGACAGGTTCATGACCTCGTCCAGCTCCAGAGACACCAGCAGCACTGCCTTGCCGGCATCCCGCTGGGCGATGATCTGCTTGTGGATATATTCAATGGCGCCCACGTCCAGACCGCGGGTGGGCTGGACGGCGATGAGGAGCTGGGGATCCCGGTCGATTTCCCGGGCGACGATGGCCTTCTGCTGGTTGCCGCCGGACATGCTGCGGGCAATGGTGACGCTGCCCTGGCCGCTGCGGACATCATACTGCCCGATGAGCCGGTCGGAATAGCTGCGGACATTGCCCCGGCGGATGAAGCCGGCCTTCTGGAACTGGGGCTCCCAGTAGCGCTGGAGCACCATGTTGTTTTCCAGGGAGTAGTCCAGCACCAGGCCGTGCTTGTGCCGGTCCTCGGGGATATGGGACATCCCCAGCTTGCTGCGCTGGCGGATGGAGGCCTTGGTGATGTCGGTGCCGTCCAGGATGATATGGCCGCTGCTGGGCTTCTCCAGGCCGGTCAGGGCATAGACAAATTCGGTCTGGCCGTTGCCCTCGATGCCGGCGAGGCAGACGATCTCGCCCTGGCGGACCTCCAGGCTGGCATTGCGCACGGCATCCTTGCTGTGGATGCGGGAGGGAACGGTGAGCCCCTCCACCTGAAGAATGGTCTTGCCGGGCTTGCTCTCGTCCTTGGTGGATACCAGCTGCACGTCGCGGCCCACCATCAGCCGGGACATCTCCTCCACGGAGGTATCCGCCACCTCCACGGTGCCCATGTACCTGCCCTTGCGCAGCACGGAGCAGCGGTCGGCCACGGCCTTGATCTCGGCCAGCTTGTGGGTGATGAAGAGGATGGACTTGCCCTCTTTTTTGAACGAGCGCATGATCTCCATCAGCTCGTCGATTTCCTGGGGGGTCAGCACGGCGGTTGGCTCGTCAAAGATCAGAATCTCGTTGTCCCGGTAGAGCATTTTCAGAATCTCCACACGCTGCTGCATGCCCACGGAGATATCCTCGATTTTGGCATCCGGGTCAACCTTCAGACCATAGCGGGCGGAGAGCTCCAGCACGCGCTGACGGGCGGCCTTGCGGTTGACCACGGGGCCGTTCATAGGCTCCGCGCCCAGGATGATGTTGTCCAGCACCGTGAAGCATTCCACCAGCTTGAAGTGCTGGTGCACCATGCCGATGTGCAGCGCGGTGGCGTCATTGGGGTTGTTGATCTTTACGACCTGGCCGTCCTTTTTGATCACGCCGGCTTCCGGCTGATAAAGGCCGAACAGAACGCTCATCAGAGTAGATTTTCCCGCGCCGTTTTCACCCAGCAGGGCATGGATTTCGCCCCGCTTGAGCTGCAAGGTAACATCGTCGTTTGCCTTGATGCCGGGAAATTCCTTGGTGATGTTCAGCATTTCAATCACATAATCCGCCATGGAATCCCTCCTTACCGTTTTTACGGATATATTATAGCGCTTTTACACAGAAAACACAATAGAAAACTTTTTCGTTCATGTGGTTTTGCCGGATTTCGCCGGTTTTTCATGGAAGTGCGCGCTCCCTCCGCGATGGATGGGCAAGGGCGTTCACTGGCGGGCGGAATTTTACAGGGGTTAACAGAAACTTGACGGGAGCATGGTAGCGGGTTTTACGAAAGGATGGGTATAATCATGGCGATCCTGGTGATCAATAAAACAAAAAAGTGAGGAATAAATCATGATACTGAAACGAATTCTGGCAGTCGCGCTGGCTGCCGTCATGCTGCTGGGCGTTCTGCCCGGTGCCCTGGCTGAGGACGCTGCACCCAAGTATGTGTTCCTGTTCATCGGCGACGGCATGAGCTATCCCCAGTTCCAGGCCGCTGCCGACTATCTGGGCGCCGTGGCGGACGACGACTACATGCAGGCCGAGCCCAGCGTCAAGGATCGTCAGGGCGCAAAGCTGGACGGCCCTGTGGCGCTGAACTTCATGAACTTTGCCGTGGCAGGCTCCGCCGTCACCTATGACTCCTGCAGCTTCGCCCCGGACTCCGCCTCCACCGCCACCTCCATTGCCACCGGCTACAAGACCTACTCCGGCATGATTAACACCGACGAAACCGGCACCGTCACCTATGAGACCATCGCCGAAAAGCTCCATGCCCAGAAGGACTGGAAGGTTGGCATCATCTCCTCCGTCAACCTGAACCATGCCACCCCCGCCGCCTTCTATGCCCACCAGGCCAGCCGAAACAACTACTATGAAATCGGCGTGGAAATGGTGGAATCCGGCTTCGAGTATTTCGCCGGCGGCGCCCTGAAGAAGCCCACCGGCAACAACAAGGATCAGAAGGATCTGTATGAGATTGCCCGGGAGGCCGGCTACAAGGTCACCACCACCCAGGCCGAGGCCGAGGCTGTCACCGCCGAAGACGGCAAGGTCATCCTCATCGACGAGCATCTGGCAGACTCCGACTCCATGAACTATGAGCTGGACCGGACAGAAGACCAGTGGGCCCTGGCCGACTATGTGGAAAAGGGCATCGAGGTTCTGGACAATGAAACCGGCTTCTTCATGATGTGCGAGGGCGGCAAGATCGACTGGGCCTGCCACGCCAACGACGCCGGCTCCACCGTGGCCGACACCCTGGCTCTGGCAAGCGCCGTGCAGGTGGCCATCGACTTCGCCCAGCAGCACCCCGCCGAGACCCTGATTCTGGTCACCGGCGACCATGAGACCGGCGGTCTGACCATCGGCTACGCCGGCACCGACTATGATACCTACCTGAGCAATCTGGTGGGCCAGAAAATCTCCTATGCCCAGTTCGATGAGCAGTATGTGGCGAAGTACAAGGAGAACGGAACCTCCTTCGAGGACGCCATGGCGGATGTGCAGGAGCTGTTTGGCCTGAAGCTGGAAGGCGAGGAAGGCGACAGACTGGTGCTCACCGACTATGAGGTGCAGCGGCTGAAGGATGCCTACGAGCTGGCCATGGGCGACGGCTCTGAGTACACCCAGGAGCAGTATGTGCTCTACGGCACCTACAACTGCTTCTCCGTCACCGTCACCCACATCCTGAACAACAAGTCCGGCATCGATTTCACCAGCTACTCCCACACCGGCCTGCCTGTGGCAGTGTTCGCCGACGGCTGCGGCGCCGATGATTTCAAGGGCTACTACGACAACACCCAGATCTACGCCAAGCTGGCAAGCCTGCTGGAAGTCCAGTAAGCGCAGCCAATTCTGAATCATCCGGGGAGCGGCTTGCCGCTCCCTGTGATGCTGTCATTGGAGGAATTATGAAGATATCCATTCCGAAGTTTTCCAGACGAAACCATGGGCCGGTGCTCTTTGCCGCGTTGCTGCTGGTGGTGCTTCTGCTGCTGCCCACGGGGTATGAAGGGTCGCTGACCTACCGCAATGCCGACCGGGTTCGGGCGAAGGTGCTGACCACCGACGAAAGCGACGTGGTGGACACCGGCCTGATCCGCACCGGCGAGCAGCGGTGCACCGTGGAGCTTCTGGGCGGCCGGTTCCGGGGTCAGATCACCCAGGCCGTCAACCGGCTCACCGGGTCCCTGGCCCAGGACAAGCTGTTTGCCCCCGGGGATACGGCCTTTGTTTCGGTGAGCCACAGCGGCGGGGAGATCACCGTGGTTTCCATGACCGACCACTACCGGCTGGACAAGGAGGCGCTGCTGGCGGGGGCGTTTTTGCTGCTGCTGGTGCTGTTTGCCGGGGAAACCGGCCTGCGGGCGATTATGTCCTTTGCCGATACGATTCTGCTGATGTGGAAGGTGCTGGTGCCCTGCCTGCTGCGGGGGTGGAATCCGGTGTGGGTATCGCTGGGACTGGTGCTGGTGCTGACGGCGCTGATCCTCAGCCTGATCTACGGCTTTGATAAGCGGTGCCTGGCTGCCGTGTCCGGGGCGGCGCTGGCCATCGGGGTGACGGCGGTGCTGGGCGTGGTGTTTACAGGCCTGTTCCGGATCCACGGCGCCGTCATGGAGGCCAGTGAAAGCTTGCTGTATGCCGGGTATCAGAACCTGAATCTGACACAGATTTTCATGGCGTCCATTTTCCTCGGCTCCTCCGGAGCCGTGATGGATCTTTCCGTGGATATCTGCTCGGCGGTGTATGAGGTGACCCAGAAGCGGCCGGACATCGGCCCCCGGGAGGCCATCGCCTCCGGCTTTGCGGTGGGCCGGGCAGCCTGCGGCTCCACCACCACAACGCTGCTGCTGGCCTATTCCGGCAGCTACATCGCATTGCTGATGGTGTTCATGGCCCAGGGCACCCCGGTGGAATTCATCCTGAATTACAAATATGTGGCGGCGGAAATCGTCCACACCATTGTCGGCTCCTTCGGCCTGGTGACGGTGGCACCCCTGACCGCCATCACTAGCGGGCTGCTGCTCACCGGGAAGAAAGGAATCCCGGCGTGCAGGTAACCAGTTTGCTCTGTACGAAAAATTCCCCGGAACGAAAGTTCCGGGGAATCGGATTGTTGAGGGGGGATCAGGCGATCTCGTTGACGGTGATGGTGACCTCGGGCATGGCCTCGGTGCCGTTATCAACGACGATTTCGCCGGACTTGATCTGCTCCTTCACGGCGTTGTACTCGTCAACGGTGACGTTCTGCAGGCTCCAGGTCTCGGTGGGCAGGCCCACGTACTCGCCCTCCAGCAGGCCGAAGTTGCTGACCTTGCCGCCGTAGGTTGCCCACTCGCCCTTGTTCAGACCCTCCAGAACGGACTCGGTGACGTTCTGCAGGCCCTTCATGGCGGAGGTGATGATCAGCTCGGAGATGTAGCTCTGGTCAACGTCCACGCCGATGACCTTGCCGCCGTTCTTCTCGGCTGCTTCCAGAGCGGAGGTGTAGATGCCGCCGCCGCAGGCGAAGACCACCTCAGTACCGTTCTGGTACCAGCCTTCCATCTTGGCGGTGATCTCGGGAGAGCCATAGAACTGGCCGCCGTAGGTGTAGTTGATCTCCACGGCAGCGCCGGTCTCGGCAGCAGCAGCGTTGGCGCCCTGCACGAAGCCGTAGCCGTAGCGGATAACGGCGGGAACAGCCATGCCGCCCAGGAAGCCCAGCTTGGTGTAGCCTTCCTTCACGGCAGCCCAGCCTGCCAGATAACCGGCCTGCTCCTCGGAGAAGGTCAGGCAGGCCACGTTGGCGGAGGGATCATAGTAGGTGCTGTAGTCGAAGGTCAGGTCGCCGGCAGCCACGTCAACGGCGATGAAGTAGACATCGGGGTACTCGTCCTGAACGGTCAGCACGGTGGTGCCAAACAGGTAGCCGGGCATGACGATGGCGTTGGCGCCTTCGTTGACGGCCTGGGCAACGGACAGAACGCGGGCATCGGTGGAGTCTTCGGTGGGCTGGTAGTAGGTGTACTCAATGCCGTTGGCGGTGCACCAGGCTTCCACACCCTGCCAGCAGGCCTGGTTGAAGGACTCGTCGTCGATGGTGCCCACATCGGTGACCAGGGCGACCTTGGTGATGACGGCTTCTTCCGCGCCGGCCATGGCAGCCAGGCTCATAACCATGGCGACGGCCAGCAGAATTGCGAGAATTTTCTTCATTTTGAATTCCTTCCTTTCTTGGTTCTGTGTGTTTGGATACCTGTTTCATTATCGCACAATCTGCGGCGGGAATCAATCCCTTTGCGCATACTGCGTGGATTTTAGGAAAGTTTACCAGTTATGCCATGTGCTTTTTGGCGGAAAAGCTGTGGGGCAGCAGATCGGACAAGGTCACGGTTTCATAGGTTCCTTCCGCGCCGATGAGGTAGATGAGGAAATCGTCCTCGCAGAACTCCCGCATCACCTGGCGGCAGACCCCGCAGGGCGGGAATGCGCCTGTGATGACGCCGTCCTTGCCGCCGCAGACGGCGATGGCGGCAAAGTCCCGGTGACCGTCGTAGACTGCCTTGAAAAAGGCGGTGCGTTCGGCACAGACCGTGGGGGAGTAGGAGGCGTTTTCAATGTTGCAGCCCTGATACACGCTGCCGTCTTTGCACAGCAGCGCCGCGCCGACCTTGTAGCCGGAATAGGGGACATAGGCATGGCCCATGGCCTCGATGGCAAGCGCCATCAGTTTTTCCATATCCATTCCTCCTTACAGAATTTCCCGGGCGAAGCTCCTGCCGGGGGTTTCAAAGGGAACCTCCAGCAGCTCCGTCACGGTGGCGGCAATGTCGGCAAAGCTCAATCGGGTGCCCAGGTTCACCGGGCGAACCTTTTTGCCCAAGGCAACGAGGGGGACATATTCTCTGGTATGGTCGGTGGTGGCGGTGTAGGCGGGGTCACAGCCATGGTCGGCGGTGATGAGGACCAGATCCTCATCTCCCAGCGTGGGCAGGAAGCCGCCCAGCCAGGTATCGAACTCCGACAGGGCGTTTGCATAGCCGTCAACATCCCGGCGGTGGCCGAACTGCATGTCAAAATCCACCAGATTCACAAAGCACAGGCCGTGGAAGTCCCGCTTTGCGTAGTCCATGGTGTGCTGCATGCCGTCGGCGTTGGACTTGTTGAATACATGCTCCGTGTCGCCCTGTCCGGCGAAAATGTCGTGGATCTTGCCCACGGCCAGGCAGTCCAGCCCGGCTTCCTTGATCGCATCCAGCATGGTCTTTCCGGGGGGCTCCAGGGAGAAGTCGTGGCGGTTGGAAGTGCGCTTGAAGCTGGCGGCATCCTCTCCCACATAGGGTCTGGCAATCACCCGGCCCACGCCGTGCTTCCCCCGGAGAATCGCCCTTGCCTTGCGGCAGGCATCGTACAATTCTTCCAGAGGAATCCAATTTTCGTTGGCAGCCACCTGGAAGACGGAGTCGGCGGAGGTGTAGACGATCCACTTGCCGGTGCGCTTCTGCTCCAGCCCGTAGTCCCGGATCACATCGGTGCCGGAATAGGGCAGGTTGCACAGCACCCCCCGTCCGGTGGCAGCTTCAAAAGCATCCAGCACATCTTCTGGGAAGCCGTTGGGATAGGTGGGCAGGGGGGAGGGGGAGACGATTCCGGCGATTTCCCAATGGCCGATGGTGGTGTCCTTGCCCATGGAGGCTTCCTGAAGCCTCGCTACGGCCCCGGTGGGCGCATCGGTCTTCGGCAGGTAGTCGATGCCGTCCAGATTGCCCAGACCTGCCTTCAGCAGATTGGGAATGTGGAATTTTTCCGATTGGGAGCAGGAGCGCAGGGTATTTACTCCGAAATCCCCGAATTTTTCACTGTCCGGGGCAGCACCCACTCCGCAGGAATCCAGAACGATGAGAAAAATTCTTTTCATCATATTATTTGCCTTCCATGGCCACGGCAACATCCAGAGCCACCTTCATCATGGTGGTGAAGGCTGTCTGCCGCTCTTCGGAGGTGGTCTCCACGCCCTTGAGGACATGGTCGGAGATGGTGCAGATGGCCAGCGCCCGCTTGCCGTAACGTGCAGCGTTCATGTAAAGCGCGGCGGCCTCCATTTCCAAAGCCATAACGCCCATCTTTTTCAGTCCGTACACACTGTCCAGCCCCTCGGGCACGCCGATGTGGTCGCCGTAGAATACGTCGGAGGAGTTCAGATTGCCCACGTGGTAGGTGGCGCCATGGGCCTTGCAGGCTTCCACGGCGGCGCACAGCAGCTGGAAGTCGGCGATGGGGGCAAAAGTGCCGGGCAGATGGAACTGGGCGGCGAAGTTGGAGTCGGTGCAGGCACCCTGACCCAGAACCAGGTCGTAGACATTGATATGGTCCTGAATGGACCCGGCGGAGCCGACGCGGATGATGTTTTCCACGCCGTAGCCGTTATACAGCTCGTGGGAATAGATGCCGATGGCGGGCATGCCCATGCCGGAGGCCATGACGGAGACCTTCACGCCCCGGTAGGTGCCGGTATAGCCCTGAACACCCCGGACGTTGTTCACCAGCACGGGATTTTCCAGAAAATTCTCCGCAATGAATTTGGAGCGCAGGGGATCGCCGGGCATCAGCACGGTTTTGCCGAAATCCCCGGGCTTTGCGGAAATATGAGGGGTGGGAGTTGGGAACATAGCGCATTTCTCCTTTTCAATCATGATATGCAGGGGTCGTGTTCACACGGAATACGGATAAATTGTAATTTGCAGGAGAGAGTGGAGATTGAAGAGTGTAGAGTGAAGATAATGAAATAGATCCATTTCATATATATATCCGCAGAATACTGCATAATAAACACGGAAACCGTGGATTCACGTTATCTCCACTCCCCACTCTTCACTCTCCAATCTAACTGTAAATTACAATTTGTAGTTCCTTCCGAAAAACGATTAACGGTGATTTTTAGTAGGAACCATCATTTTTGGCTTCCTTGCCTGCCTCCATGGCCTTGGCCAGCTTGACGATCCGGGAGGTGCCCAGACGGGAAGCGCCCAGACGGATGAACTCCTCGGCATCGGCCAGGCTAGAAATGCCGCCGGCGGCCTTGATCTTCACATGGGGAGCAACATTTTTGGCGAACAGCTCCACATCAGCGAAGGTGGCGCCTGCCTTGGAAAAGCCGGTGGAGGTCTTGATATAGTCAGCCCCGGAGTCGGAAACGCACTTGCACAGGGCGATTTTCTCCTCGTCGCTCAGCAGGCAGGTCTCAATGATGACCTTCAGGAGCTTTCCTTTGCAGGCGGCCTTCACGGCGGCAATCTCAGCGGTGATTTCGTCCCACTTGCCTTCCTTGGCCCAGCCGATGTTGATGACCATGTCCACCTCGTCCGCCCCGTTGTCAACAGCGTCAGAGGCCATGAAGCACTTGGCGGCGGTGGTGTCGTAGCCGTTGGGGAAGCCGATGACGGTGCAGATGGGAAGCTTTTCTCCCACATACTCCTTGGCCTGCCGGACAAAGGAGGCGGGGATGCAGACAGAGGCGGTGTGGTACTTCATCCCATCGTCGCAGATGGCTCTGATTTGGTCCCAGGTGGCGGTCTGGGTCAGCAGGGTGTGGTCGCATTTTGCCAGAATTTCAGAAATTTCCATGATAATTCTCTCCTTATCGTTGTCCGTGGAGGCGGATGATCCGGTTTTCCCGGATTCCTGCCGTATAGCATTTGTGGCACATGGCAATGTAGCTGTCGTTGCCGCCCAGGACCACCTGGGCGCCCTGGGTCACGATGTGTCCTGCGCTGTCGATCCGGGCGTTGACGGTGGCCTTGGCACCGCAGTCGCAGATGGTTTTGATCTCCTGGATGGCGTCCGCCACCTCCATGAGCCTGCGGCTGCCGGGGAACAGCCGGGTCTGGAAGTCGGTGCGCAGGCCGAAGCACATGACGGGCAGATTGTATTCATTGACGATGCCGCGGAGCTGATCGATCTGCGCCTCCGTCAGGAACTGGCATTCATCCACGATGATGACATCGCATTTTCTCTGCCGGGTGGTGCGGAACAGCTCCATCACATCGGTCTCCGGCGGGATGATCTCCACCTCCGCCTCCAGACCGATGCGGCTTCTGAGAATGGTTCTGCCGTCTCGGGTGTCGGCGCTGGGCTTGATCAGCCAGACGGAAAGGTCGTTTTCCTCATAGTTGTATTTGGTGATCAGCGCCTGGGCGGTTTTGCTGGAGCCCATGGCACCGTACTTGAAATAGAGTTTGGCCATATCTCGGATTCCTCCTGTCTTTTTGATATTATACAAAAATTTCATGTTTTTTGCAACCTTTTTCCGTCGGATTCCCACATACAGGGTGGAGAGCCAAACAGTCCCGTTTGCATTTTGAAAATACATCTGTTATGATGTAGGAAATAAAGGGAGGAATTCACATGAAAAAGAGAATCGCCGTCATTCTGACCTTGGCACTGCTGCTGAGCCTGATCTCCGGGTGCGGGCAAAAAAGTGAAGCATCCATGGATACGTATGAAATGGCCCGGGCGGAGACCTATGCCGCCAATCAGGATTTCGCCGCCGGCCTGACTGCCGCTTCCGCCAAACAGACCGGCTCCGCCATCGAACTGCCCCAGAACCGCAAATGGGTCATCACCATGAGTCTCAGCACCGAAACCGGGGATATGGATACCGCTCTGGAGGCCATTTCCGCCCGGATTCAGCAGATGGAAGGCTATGTAGAAAGCCAGAACATCTCCGGCCTCAGTGGCCGTCAGCGTACCGCGTCGCTGACCATCCGCGTCCCCGCCGACCAGGTGGACAGCTTTGTGGAGGAGGTCTCCGGGCTGACCAATCTGGTGTCCAGCTCCCGGAATGTCAGGGATATCACATTGACCTATACCGACACCGAGGGCCGGGTGAAGGCGCTGGAAACCGAGCAGACCCGTCTGCTGGAGCTGATGGAGCAGGCCGAGAACATGAGCGACCTGCTGGAGATCGAAGCCCGGCTCACCGAGGTGCGCTATCAGCTGGAAAGCTATGCCTCCACCCTGCGGCTGTATGACAACCAGGTGGACTACGCCACAGTCAGCCTGTACATCACCGAGGTGGAAAAGTATACCCCTGTGGAGGAACCCGGCTTCTTTGAGCGGATCACCGGCGGCCTTGCCGAAAGCATCGTGAATCTGGGAGAAACGATTGTGGAGTGCATCGTGTGGCTGATCGTGAATCTGCCGTATCTCATCGTCCTGGGCCTGCTGGGCTGGGGCGTTGCCGCAACTGGAAAGCGCATCCGCAGAAAGAGAAGGGTAAAGAAGGAAAACCAGAAGTAAAACCGGAGCCAAGGCCGCCGTAAGTGCCAGTGCGACAAATTGTAATTTGGTGGGGCAAATTACCACCCAGCCACTGTAGGGGAGGATATCATCCTCCCGCGCAGTGTAAGCCCTCAAAAGGCAATCACGTTGGGCGAATTCGTACCTATGTCCAACAATTTTCCATTCAACCGAACACTCGGGAACCGAAACCTGGCGGGAGGCTAATAGCCTCCCCTACAGTGGCTGGGCATATATTTTTCCTGCGCAGGAACGATACCGGGCGGTACCCAGGAGTCCCGGATGACACACCAGCCCCGTGCGCCATTGTCTGCGGCGACTCGCCGCAAAATTACAATTTTGCAAATGCTAAGTCAATATATGCATAAAAAACGCCCTTTTATGGGCGTTTTTTACATCAATCAGGTATGCAAAGTTGCCTCCCGGGCTTCCTTTGCATCGGAATAGACTTCCCACAGGTCGTCGCTCATTTCGTAGAGGATGCGCCGGGGGTGGAAGCGGTCGTGGGCGGTGCGGGAAAGCTCCATGGTCAGCAGGAATTCGTCCCCCTCGCCGCAGCTGCCCATGCACATGTGCTCGCTGTGGCCCATGGGGAGCCAGTCGCTGCACTGCATGGCTTCGCCGCAGATGGGGCAGTGGTAAGTGCGCAGGGCGACATCCTCCAGGGCTTCCCGGGGAGAGGAGTAGACCAGGTCAAGGGGCATCTCGGCGTAGGGACGGGAGACATATTCCCCGGCAAACTCTGTAAGGTCCAGATGGTTGCAGACCAGGACGGTGTTCCGGGCGTCGTTCAGGGCATCGTGGGCCGTGTCTCCGGTTTCGCTGAGAATCCGAAGCGCCTCGTCCAGAGAGAGGCGGCGGTCGATGCGCATGATCTCCCGGCAGAACATCCGCTGAATGTCGTAGGTGTCCGGCAGGTCGTCAACGTCGATGCCGTGGAGAATCATGTTGTCCAGCAGCACAGGCAGGTCAGAGGTGCTCCAGGTCATATAGCTGTATTCCTCGCCGCACCACTGACGGAACTGCTCATAGGCCTGGGGGAAGGGCAGCCCCTTCTCGTCCAGCTCCTTCTGCCGGATGCCGGTGAGGGAGACGATGCGGTTGTGGAGCTTGGTGTAGTATTTCGGCTTGATGAAAAGCCGCAGCTCGTCCACCTTTTGGAAATTGTCGTCCAGCTTCACAGCGCCGATTTCGATGATTTCCCCTGTCAGCACCACGGGACTGAGCAGCGTGGCGCTTTCGTCGGCACACTGGTTCCATTCCAGATCAAAAACGATGTAATTCATGAAAATAGCCTCCCTTTCTGCCTCAAAGCCATTATAGTGCCTGGATACGGGATTGTAAAGACCCGGAAAAACTTCTGCCCCCGGCGCATAGACTGCACAGAAAGGCGGTGCGTGATATGGACTACGAGGTGACGCTGGACGGACGGCCTGCTGGAAAGGCCCAGGTGACGCGCCAGGGACTTTACTACCATGTGGTTTGCCGCTGCGCAGTCTCCGGGGAGGAAATGTACCGGCTGGAGGCATCCTGCGGCGAAAAGCGCATGGATCTGGGCATCCTGATTCCCAGGGACAGCGGCTTCGGGCTGGACATGCGGTTTCCTGTGAGCAGGCTGGGGGAGGGGACGTTTGTCTTCCGCCTCCGGGGAAAGGATGAACCCAGGCAGAGCCGAAGATTTGTTCCCGTAAAGCCGGAGGAACCCTTTTCCTATCTGGCATCCCTGAAGGATTCCGTACTGGAGATCCGCGACGGACAGATGGGCATCAGCCTCCCGCCGGACCCCATGGAATGAAGATTCGGAAGCCCCATTGTGCGGTGTTGCCTTATCTTTTTGAAGACTTGATTTTTGGATGTTCCTGGGCTATATTGCCCACATGCAAAGGACAAGGGCGTTCTACCAAAGCAGGTAGAGCGCCTTTTCTATATCCGCAAATTCTGCCGATGTTTTTTTAGGGCAACACCGCATAATGGGCAAGGAGATTCGGCAAGAGATTTTGCCCCAAGCGAAAGTATGAAAAATGCGGGAATACTTTTTTCCCCAGCCACCGTAGGGGAGGCTATCATGCCTCCCGCCACGCAGGTTGACTGCGTGTTCCGATGAATGTTTTTATGTTGGACATGCTACGAAAGCGAAGCGCCCTTGGCTCTCCCTTTGGGAGAGCCAAGGGCGCTGCCGCGCCAGCCCCCAAATACCAATTTCCCGTGTGCCGATATACATATTCAAAAAACCTCTTGACAAAACTGTTATTACTGTGTATACTGTACATATCGCATATGAACAGTATGAACGGAGGCAAGATGGTGAATATCCTCATCAGCAATTCCAGCGGAAAACCCATTTACGAGCAGATTTTCGACCAGATTCGCAGCGTCATTGTGTCCGGGGAGCTGGCGCCGGGGGACTCGCTGCCCTCCATCCGCACCCTGGCCAAGGATCTGCGGATCAGCGTCATCACCACCCAGCGGGCCTACGACGAGCTGGAAAAATCCGGCTTTATCCACATTGTAGCGGGCAAGGGCTGCTATGTTGCGGAGAAAAACATGGATCTGGTCCGGGAGGATCATCTGAAGCAGATCGAAGAACACATGACGCAGATTCTGGACCTGGCGAAGCCCCTGGGCCTGAGCCGGGAGGAGCTGAACCGGATGTTTGCGCTTCTGATGGATGAACAGGAGGCTTGAAAAGAATGAATGCCATTGAAATCAAAGGATTGACCAAACAGTACCAGGGCTTCCGGCTGGGAAGCTACGATCTGACCCTGCCCTCGGGCTGCATCCTGGGTCTCGTGGGTGAGAACGGCGCGGGAAAGAGCACGACCATCCGGCTGACTATGGATGCCATCACCAGGGATGCGGGCACCATTTCCGTGCTGGGCGTGGATAACCGGTCGCCGGAGTTTGCCGGGGTGAAGGAGGACATCGGTGTCGTTCTGGACGAGGCCTATTTCCCCGAGGTGCTCAGCGCCGCCAACGTGGGAAAAATCATGGCCTGCACCTACCGCAGATGGGATATGGAGAAATACCGGGGATACCTGAGCCGCTTCGATCTGGATGACAGAAAACTGATCCGGGACTATTCCCGGGGTATGCGGATGAAGCTGGCCATTGCGGTGGCCCTGTCCCACGACCCCAAGCTGCTGATTCTGGATGAGGCCACCAGCGGTCTGGATCCCATGGTGCGCGACGAGATCCTGGACATTTTCAATGAATTCACCCGGGACCCCGGCCATTCCATTCTGCTGTCCAGCCACATCGTCAGCGATCTGGAGAAGATTTGCGACTACATCGCGTTTCTGCACAAGGGCAAGCTGATGCTCTGCGAGGAAAAGGATCAGCTTCTGGAGGAATATGCATTGGTGCACCTGTCCGCTGAGCGGTTTGCGGATCTGCCTGAGGACAGCATCGTGGGCAGAAAGAACGGACGCTTTGGCGTGGAGGCGCTGGTGCTTCGCAGCCGGGTCCCCCAGGACCTGCCGGTGGAGCACACAAATCTGGAGGATATCATTCTGTTCATGGCAAAGGGAGGAGAATAATATGAAAGGCCTGCTTCTCAAGGATTGGTATACATTGACCCGCCAGCTGAAATTTATTCTGGCGATGCTGGTATTTTTCTCAATTCTGCCGGGTTATTCCACGGTTTCCTTCGCACTGGTGTATGCGGCCATGCTGCCCATCACGGCACTGGCCTATGATGAGCGTTCCAAATGGGATGAGCTGGCGGCCATGATGCCCTATTCCCCCCGCCAGATCGTGGCAGGGAAGTATCTGCTGGGCATCCTGAGCATTACCGGAGCGGTGCTGATTTCTTCGGTGGTGCAGTTTGTCACCGGCCTGATCCGTGCCGACTTTGCGGTGCAGGAGGTAATGCTGATGGTGGTGTTCACTGCGTTCCTTGCGGTGATCCTCATGTCGGTGAATCTGCCCATCATGTATGCCTTCGGCGTGGAAAAGGGACGGATTCTCTTTATGGTGGTCTGTGGTGTCGTCGCCTTCGCCGGAATTGGACTGGCGAATACGATGGTACCCAAGCTGGAGCAGATGGATATTTCCCCGCTTACCTTTGTCGTGATCGGCGTGGCCGCCGTGGTGATCCTGTTCCTGTCCATGCAGATTTCCGCGGGGCTGTATCGCAGAAAGAATAAATAAGCACCCATTTGCGCCAACAAAACAGCAAATGGTAATTTGTAGAGCAGATTTTTGCTCAGGCAACTGTAGGGGAGGCTATTAGCCTCCCGCCACGTAGGTCGACTGCGTGTTTGGTTGAATGGTTCCTTGCCCTAAATTGTACGAATTCGCCCAACATAGTACTTACTTGGGAAGCTCCACTGCGCGGGAGGATGATATCCTCCCCTACAATGGCTGGGCAATTCGTTTCATGCCAGCGGAAGCATTTCGGCGGGCATTTATGTGAAAAGCGGGACGTCGCCCGGACGTCCCGCTTGGTTTTTTATTTAACTGCCGCGAAGCCCTTTTCCAGGTCCGCGATGATATCGTCGATGTGCTCGGTGCCGATGGACAGGCGGATGGTGCTGGGGGTGATGCCCTGATCGGCCAGTTCCTCCGGGCTCAGCTGGCTGTGGGTGGTGGTGGCCGGGTGGATGACCAGGGATTTTACATCCGCCACATTGGCAAGCAGGGAGAAGATCTCCAGATTGTCGATGAACTTCCAGGCCGCTTCCTGACCGCCCCTGATCTCAAAGGTGAAGATGGAACCGCCGCCGCCCGGGAAATATTTCTCATACAGCGCGTGATCGGGGTGATCCGGCAGGCTGGGATGGTTGACCTTTTCCACCTGCGGGTGGTTGGCAAGGAATTCCACGACCTTTTTGGTGTTCTCCACGTGACGGTCCAGGCGCAGGGAAAGCGTCTCCACGCCCTGCAGCAGCAGGAAGGGGTTGAAGGGGGAAATGGTCGCGCCGGTATCCCGGAGCAGGATGGCCCGGATGTAGGTGACGAAGGCGGCGGGGCCTGCTGCATCCACGAAGGATACCCCGTGGTAGCTGGGGTTGGCATCCGCAATGGGGGCGTACTTGCCGCTGGCCTTCCAGTCGAACTTGCCGGAGTCCACGATGATGCCGCCCAGGGTGGTGCCATGACCGCCGATGAACTTGGTGGCGGAGTGAACCACGATGTCTGCGCCGTGCTCGATGGGCCGGATCAGGTAGGGGGTGCCGAAGGTGTTGTCGATGACCAGAGGCAGGCCGTGCTTGTGTGCAATTGCCGCGATGGCGTCAATGTCGGGAATGTCGGAGTTGGGATTGCCCAGAGTCTCCAGATAGACGGCCTTGGTGTTCGGCTGGATGGCGGCTTCCACCTCGGCAAGGTCGTGGGCATTGACGAAGGTGGCGGTGATGCCGTACTGGGGCAGGGTGTGGGCCAGCAGATTGTAGCTGCCGCCGTAGATGGTCTTCTGGGCGACAATGTGGTCGCCCGCCTGGGCCAGGGCCTGAATGGTGTAGGTGATGGCAGCCGCGCCGGAGGCGGTGGCCAGAGCCGCTACGCCGCCCTCCAGAGCCGCGATGCGCTTTTCCAGCACATCCTGGGTAGAGTTGGTGAGCCGTCCGTAGATGTTGCCGGCATCCGCCAGGCCAAACCGGGCGGCAGCATGGGCGGAATTGCGGAACACATAGGAGGTGGTCTGGTAGATGGGAACGGCACGGGCATCGGTGGCGGGGTCGGCCTGTTCCTGGCCGACGTGGAGCTGCAGGGTTTCAAATTTATAGTTGGACATAATCGTTACCTCATTTCCATGTTCTGTTTTTGTGCCGCAACGAAAAAAGCCCGGTCAGGCAAGCCTGCTCCCGGACTGGGTATGGCAAACGGAATTCCCGGCGGGAATTCAGGGCGCGACACAACACCCGGCCATACAGACAGCCCGGGAGCGGCGCATTCGTCCAAAACGGAAATTCTGACGCAGCAGCGCAAGAAACGGATTTCGCATACCCATGTCCTCCTCTAAATTCCTATCATACAAGTAGGATTATTGGTATAATAACCCATCAGACGGGATTTGTCAATAGGTTTTTTCAAAAACTTACGGATTGACAACTTGGGAGAATCTGTCATAATAAGGTTACATGCATATTGGTAAACTTGGAAATTGTAATTTATCGCACTGGCGCTTCGCTCCGTAGCAGATCAGCCCTGTGTGTCATTGCCCGCCAAATTACACTTTATCGGGCTGACGATATGCGCATTGCGTGGTTCAGCGGGTTTTCCCCTGCAATGAAAAAACAGAGATTGTGAGGTCATTTTCATGACAGAAGAACTTACCCAAATTTATCTGGATATCCTGGCTGAAGAGCTGGTCCCCGCCATGGGGTGCACCGAGCCCATTGCCATTTCCTATTGCGCGGCGAAGGCCCGCAGCGTGTTGGGCGGCCTGCCGGATCGGCTCACCGTGGGCTGCAGCGGCAACATCATCAAAAATGTCAAAAGCGTGGTGGTGCCCCATACCGGCGGCCTCAAGGGCATCGAGGCTGCCGCCGCCGCCGGCATTGTGGCGGGCAGGGAGGACCGGGAGCTGGAGGTCATTTCCGAGGTCACCCCGGAGGAAATCGAAGCGATCCGGGACTACCTGGCCCATACCCCCATCCGGGTTCTGCCCATGCGGGACTGCGACAAGCTGGACATCCTCATCACCGCCCACCGGGGGCAGGACATGGCTGCCGTGCGGATCTCCCGCCATCATACCAATATCTCCTACATCGAGCGCAACGGCCAGGTGTTGTTCTGCGAGGGCCAGGTGACGGAGGAGGGCGGCAGACGGGCCGACACCAGCCGCCTGACCGTGGCGGACATCATCGAATTCGCCGATACCGTGGACGTGAGCCGGGTGTCGGCCCTTCTGGACCGTCAGCTGGAATACAACCTTGCCATCGCCCAGGAAGGACTGAAGGGCGACTGGGGCGCCAATGTGGGCAGCGTGATTCTGGCCTCCGGGCACAACGACGTCCGGACAAGGGCCAAGGCCATGGCCGCCGCAGGCAGCGATGCCCGTATGAGCGGCTGCGAGCTTCCTGTGGTCATCAATTCCGGCAGCGGCAACCAGGGCATCACCGTCAGCGTTCCCGTGGCGGAATATGCCAAAGCCATCGGAGCGGACAAGCAGACGCTCTACCGGGCACTGCTGGTTTCCAACCTGCTGGCAGTTCATGTGAAGACCGGCATCGGCCCGCTTTCCGCCTACTGCGGCGCCATCAGTGCAGGTTGTGCCGCGGGCTGCGGCATTGCCTATCTGGAGGGGGGCAGGATCGACGTGATTGCCCACACCCTGGTCAATTCTCTGGCCACCGTTTCCGGCGTGGTCTGCGACGGCGCAAAGCCCTCCTGCGCAGCCAAAATTGCCGCCGCCCTGGATGCCGCGTTCCTGGGCTATGATATGTACCGCAACGGCCAGCAGTTCTACGGCGGCGACGGCATCGTGTCCAAGGGCGTGGAAAACACCATTGCCAACATCGCCCGCCTGGGCTCCGACGGCATGCTGGAGACCGACCAGGAAATCCTGCGGATCATGACCGGCTGCGGCGCGGCGGAAACGGTATAAATATTCAAATAACACACATATGCATCTGTGACGGCCGGGGGGGGGGAAGCCCGACTCTGTGGCCCATTCTTTTTCCCAAAAATGAAAAAAATTCACATCATTGACAGCTCGTTGAATTGACAGCAAAAATGAACCGTGTTAGAATGTTGTCGGACAATGTCGAAAGCATGTCGAAAATATTAAGGAGGATAATCCATGAAAAAAATCGTATCTCTGATTCTGGTTGCCATGATGATTGTCGGCTGCATGAGCATGGCCGCCTTCGCTGAGCAGAACGTCAATGTCCGTACCACTGCCTTCGGCAACAACTACGACGTTCAGGACATGGGCTGGCGCTGGATGATGGCTGCCTGCTACGACGGCCTGTACCGCAACGTTGCCGACTCCGAGGGTGAGCACTTCATCCTGGCCGGTGCCGAGAGCGTGGACGTGTCCGAGGACGGCACCGTCTACACCTACCACCTGCGTCAGAACGCAGCCTGGTCCGACGGCGTGCCCGTCACCGCCAAGGACTATGTCTACGGCTGGACCCGCCTGCTGACCCCCGCTTACAACTATGACTACGCTTCCTTCCTGTTCGGCGTTGTGGGCGCTGAGGAATACTACAAGGGCGAGGGCTCCATTGAGGACGTGGGCGTCGTGGCTTTGGATGACTACACCCTGCAGATTACCCTGAAGGTCGCCGATCCCACCTTCGAGAGCAAGCTGGTTGCCACTCCCACCTACCCCACCCGTCAGGATCTGGCTGAGGCCGCCGGCGAGGCCTGGGGCACCGACTGGAAGCTGTGCGTCTACAACGGCCCCTTCTGCATGAGCGAGCTGGTGGAGGACAACTCCATGGTCTGGACCAAGAACCCCTACTACTGGGATGCCGAGAATGTCCACCTGGACACCGTCACCTGGCTGATCGTTCCCCAGGAGTCCACCGCTGCCACCATGTTTGAGAACGGCGAGCTGGATCAGTACCAGCCCACCGGCGACTACGCCATCAAGTTCGCCAAGGAAGCCGCCGAGGGCAAGTACCAGTACCTGGTCACCGACTATCCCGGCACCATCGGCCTGCGCTTCAACCGCCTGAACAACGGTCCGTCCGGCCTGATGGGCAATGCCAAGATCTGCAAGGCCATCTCCTACGCCATTGACCGTGAAGAGATGATCGACGCCGTTTACGGCGCTTACAAGCCTGCTTACAGCTATGTTGCTCCCGCCATCACCTTTAACGGCACTTCCTTCCGCAGCCAGGTGGGCGAGATCATCCAGGAAGAGGCTTCCGCCTACACCGGTGACTACGAGGCTCTGCGCGCCCTGTTCCAGGAGGGCCTGGACGAGCTGGGCGTCACCACTCCCATGAGCGACATCACCCTGAGCTTCCTGAGCAACGGCTCCACCACCACCGCCGTGGCTGAGCGTGAGTACCTGCAGCAGTCTCTGGAAGAGGCTCTGGGCATCAAGGTCGAGCTGAACATCGCCGGCGACAGCAAGCTGTTCATCGCCGAGCGCAACGAGGGCAACTACGACTTCTTCATGAGCGGCTGGTACGCTGACTACAACGATCCCATGGACTTCCTGTACACCATGTACACCAATGCCTACGGCACCTCCATGGGCGGTTACAGCAACGAGAAGTTCGACGCTCTGTGCGACTCCCTGACCGGCGAGACCGATATGGCCAAGCGTCTGGAAGTCTACACCGAGATGGAGAAAATCTTCCTGCTGGAGGACTGCGGCTTCGCTCCCATCTACTACGCTACCAAGCAGGTGCTGCTGCAGAACCGC
This sequence comes from uncultured Clostridia bacterium, assembly GCA_945486915.1. Lineage (GTDB taxonomy): Bacteria > Bacillota > Clostridia > Oscillospirales > Oscillospiraceae > Faecousia. The sequence continues at coordinate 22,395 of CALYTP010000004.1, forward strand.
GTGAAGGATTACCGTACCTCTTCCTTCGGCGCCAGCGCTGAGTTCACCATCTGCTACGTGGAAGAGTAAGCATCCGTTCGAACGGATCTCGTGATTCAAAAGAAAGGGGCTGTTCCTACAGCCCCTTTTTTGCCATAGGAGGGACAAGGAATGCTACGATACACGATCCGGCGGTTTTTTGAACTGCTGCTGACACTCTTTCTGATCGCGACTGCCACATTCTTTCTGCTGGAGGCAGTCCCCGGCGATCCCCTGACCGAGCGGGCGGACCATCTGCCTGAAGCCAGCCGCACCGCGCTGTATCAGCGGTACGGTCTTGACAAGCCGATTATGGAGCGCTACGCTCTGACCATGAAGAAGATGTGCATGGGCGATTTCGGCGAATCCTTCGTCTATGCCGGTCAGACGGTCACCGGCCTGTTGAAGACCCGTCTGCCGGTATCGGCCCGCCTGGGTATCCAGCAGATGCTGCTGGGCGTTAGCGTGGGACTTCTGCTGGGCATCGCCGCCGCCATGAAGCGGGGCACCTGGGTGGATTACTCGGTGGTCACGCTATCGGTGCTGTTCATATCCATTCCCCATCTGATCTTCGGCCTGATGCTGCAGAAGATTTTTGCCGGCACCCTGCGTTGGCTGCCCACCATCGGCTGGCCCAGCGGGTCTGACCTGTGGTTCGGCGGCTGGAAGTATACCGTGCTGCCCACCTTGACCGGCTGCTTCTCCTACATTGCAACCTATGCGCGTCTGCTGAAGACCTCCATGCTGGATGTGGTGAATCAGGAGTATGTGCTCACCGCCGAGTCCAAGGGATTGTCCCAGGGGCAGATTATTCGCCGGCATATCCTGCGCAATGCCTTCATCCCCGTGATGACCCAGCTGCCTATGTCCGTGGCCATGTGCATCACCGGTTCGTTCTTTATTGAAAGCATCTACGCCATCCCCGGTATCGGCCAGTATTATGTCACCGCCGTCAACAACCAGGACCTTTCCATCGTGCTGGGTGAAACGGTGCTGATCTCCATCCTGTATATTCTGGTGCTGTTTGTCACCGACATTTTGTATGTGGCGGTGGATCCCCGGATCCAGCTGCCCGGCAAGAAGCGCCGCTGAGAAAGGAGATGCTGCTCTATGTATAAACCCGAAGATTTTCAGGTCGTAGGCTACACGCTGGAAGAAGCCAACCACATCGACCGGCCCACCATCTCCTACTGGCAGGACGCATGGCGGCGCCTGAGGAAGAATCCCGTGGCCATGGCATCTCTGGTGGTTCTGGTGATCCTGATCATCATGTGCATCATCGGACCCTATATCCGGGGCTATGACTTCATCACCAAGAACGTGAAAATGAAGAACCGTGGCTGCAGCGCGGAATACTGGTTCGGCACTGATTACCTGGGCCGCGACCTGTTCTCCCGCGTCTGGATGGGCGCCCGGGCTTCCATCATCATCGCCCTGGTGGCCACCGCCCTGAAGCTGGTGGTGGGCACCATCTACGGCGCCATCATGGCCCACTTCGGCGGCTGGGTGGATGACCTGATGATGCGCATCATCGAGGTCATTAACTCCCTGCCCAGCCTGCTGATCACCATTCTCATTATGATGATCCTGGGCAACAACCTCTTTGCCCTGCTGGTGGCGCTGAGTATCACCGCCTGGTGCTCCACAGCCCGCCAGGTCCGCGGCATGATCAAGCAGCTGAAGGAGACGGAATATGTCTACGCTGCCGAGGTGCTGGGCGCCAGCCCCATGCGCATCATCTCCAAGCACTATGTGACCAATATGCTGGGCATTCTGATCCTGAACGCCTCCACCGCCATCCCCGGCTTTATCTTCACCGAGGCCGGCCTGAGCTTCCTGGGCATCGGTTTGACTGCTCCCGAAATCAGCCTGGGCGTTCTGATCTCCCTGGGACAGCAGACCATCGATTTCTATCCGACCCAGCTGCTGTTTCCCTGCCTGGTGTTGTGCATCATCGTTATGGCATTCAATCTGCTGGGTGACGGCCTGCGGGATGCGCTGGATCCCAAGCTCCGTCAGTGATAAAAGAAGGAGGAATGAATATGCAGGAACATATCCTTGAGGTAAAAGACCTGAACGTCTCCTTCAACACCTATGCCGGTGAGGTCAAGGCCGTGCGGGGCGTGTCCTTCACCCTGGACGAGGGCGAAGCCCTGGCCATCGTTGGCGAATCCGGCTGCGGCAAGTCCGTCACCGCCAAAGCGGTGATGGGTCTGGTGCAGCGCACCAACGGCGTGGTGAAGCCCGGAAGCGAAATTCTCTATCATGGAGAAAATATCCTCGATTACAACAAAAAGCAGTGGCAGGCCTACAAGGGCGGCCAGTGCGCCATCATCTTCCAGGATGCCCTGGTGTCGCTGAACCCCACCATGCGGGTGGGCAAGCAGATCATGGAAAACCTGATGGCCCACAAGCACATGAACCGGAGGGAGGCCCGGCAGGAGGCCATCCGCATGCTCCGGCTGGTGGGCATTCCCGAGCCGGAGCGCCGGGTGGATCAGTATCCCCATGAATTCTCCGGCGGAATGCGCCAGCGCGTCATGATCGCCATCGCCTTTGCCTGCGACCCAAAGGTGCTGATCTGTGACGAGCCCACCACCGCACTGGACGTGACCATCCAGGGACAGATCCTGGACATCATCAAGCAGCTGCAGCGGGAGCGGAATACCTCCGTCATCATGATCACCCATGACCTGGGCGTGGTGGCCAATATGGCCCAGAAGATCGCCGTTATGTACTCCGGCAAGATCGTGGAGCGGGGCAACAGCGAGGACATCTTCTATCGTCCCCGGCACCCCTACACCTGGGCGCTGATCCGCAGCGTGCCCCGGCTGGATCTGAACAACAAGCAGACCCTGGCCTCCATTCCCGGTACGCCCCCGGATCTGCTGAACCCGCCTGCGGGCTGTCCCTTCTGCACCCGCTGTGAGTACTGCATGAACATCTGCAAAGAGCATATGCCCGAATATACGGATTTCGGCAACGGCCATGAGGCTGCCTGCTGGCTCCATCATCCCATGGCACCCAAGGTGGAGATGCCGGAGAAAGGAGATGCCACCCATGTCTGAAAACAAAGAAGTGCTGCTCCATGTGAGCCACCTGAAAAAATACTTCCGCACCGGCGGCGGTACGCTGAAAGCCGTGGATGACGTGTCCTTCGACATCTACAAGGGGGAGACGCTGGGCATGGTGGGCGAATCCGGCTGCGGCAAGACCACCTGCGGTCGTACCTGCATCGGTCTGTACAGCCGCACCGCCGGTGAGGTTCTGTTCAAGGGGGTGGACCCGGAGACCCTGAAGGGCAAGGAACGTCTGGCCTACAAGAAGTCCGTGCAGATGGTCTTCCAGGACCCCTGCAGCTCCCTGGACCCCCGCATGACCGTGGCCGAGATCATCGGCGAGGGAATCGATATCCACCACCTTGCCAAAAACAAGCAGGAACGTGCCGAGATGATCTATCGGCATCTGGAGATGGTGGGCCTGAACCGGGAGCATGCCAACCGGTTCGTTCATGAGTTCTCCGGCGGCCAGCGGCAGAGAATCGGCATCGCCCGGGCCCTGGCGGTGAATCCCGAATTCATCGTGCTGGACGAGCCCATTTCGGCGCTGGACGTGTCTATCCAGGCCCAGGTGGTGAACCTGCTCATCGACCTGCAGAAGCGGCTGGGACTGACCTACCTGTTCGTGGCCCATGACCTGTCCATGGTCAAGCACATCTCCGACCGGGTGGCCGTGCTGTACCTGGGCTCTCTGGTGGAGCTGACCACCTCCCAGGAGCTGTATGACCATCCTCTGCACCCCTACACCCAGGCGCTGATGTCTGCCATTCCCATCCCCGACCCGGAGGTGGAGCGCAGACGGGATCAGGAGAAGATCCGTCTGGAGGGCGAGGTACCCAGCCCCGTTGACCCGCCCCCCGGCTGCCGTTTCCGGATGCGCTGCAAGTATGCGACGGCAAAGTGCGCTGAGGAAATGCCGCCTCTGAAGGATGTGGGCGGCGGCCACTGGGTCGCCTGCCACTGCGTCAAGTGATGGACGGACCGGGAAAGAAGCTGGGCGCGCTGGCGCTGGATCTGTGCAAGGCCGCCGCGGTGGGACTGGCAGTCGCGGCGGTTCTGGCTCTGGTGCTGGCAGGAGGCGGCGCGCTCTTCGGCGGCAACGGTGTCCATTCCGCCGTGGAAGCCGCCAAGGACGGATTGCTGATGATCTTTGCCCTGCTGCTGTTCGTGGTGGCGGGTATGCTGCTGATCAAAGGCAAAAAGCAGGAGCAGATCCGGCTGGATCAAAACTGGCGGAAGATTTTTGCCGTCATCGGCCCCAAGACCATGCTGCTGGCCCTGGCTGCCGGTATGCTGGTGGTGATCTACGCCGTGGATGCCCTGCAGATGTCCATGCGGTAGCCGATCCGGCGTCTCCGGGCAGCGATGAAAACAGAAGACCCCCGAAAGCAGACCGTGGAGATTATCCATGTTCCGCTTTCGGGGGATTTTTTGCGTCTGCTTCCTTTGGGACAGCCCGGTATCGTTCCCGCACAGCCCAGCCATTGTAGTAGGGAGTAACATCTAAAAATTGTAATTTGGCGGTGTGCACCAAAGGCTCCCTCTGGGAGGGAGCTGGCCGCGAAGCGGACTGAAGGAGAGAGCATTGGTCGACCACCAGCGCTTCATACGATACCGCATCAAAAAATCCGGGGCTCTCTCCCTCAGTCAGCCTTTGGCTGACAGCTCCCTCGCAGAGGGAGCCTTGGTGCACGCTGTTCGTTACTCGGTTCCATGCAACGCACAGATAAATTACAATTTTTAAGTGTGACACCCTGGTAGGGGAGGATATCATCCTCCCGCCACGAAAGTCGACTGCGTGTTGCGATGAGTGGTACAATATGCCCGATATTCTCCGCGATCCGGGGTTGCGCTGCTCCCAATTGCCGCTTACGCCTGCCCCAGGATCAGCTCGTACAGAAAAAAGTCCGCCCAGCCCACATTGTCGGCATACCATCTGCGCTGGTCCCGCTTCTGAAAGCCAAGGGATTCATAGAGCCGCTGCGCCGGTGTGTTGCAGGCCAGGGCATCCAGCCGCACCGCCTGTTTTCCCGTTGTCCGGCCCAGTCCAATGATCCGGCCCATGGTATCCCGGGCGATGCCTTTTCCCTGCCATTGGGGGGCAACGGCCAGAAGATGCACCACCAGAACCGCGTCATCCTCCAGTGGAAGCGACCACGCCGCACCGTGATAATCCGCTGCCTGGGTCGTAACGGCCGCCGCGGAGAGAATGCTTCCGTCCTTTTCGCTGCAGTACATGGCGCCTGAACGGATATAGTCCCGAATCCTTTCATCCGTGGGATGCTTGCCGTATTCCCACCGGGCAAAGACGGCCATATCCTCCGTCCGGGAGATCACATCCCGATAGAATTGGGTGATCCGTTCAAAATCCTGCTGCGTTGCTTTGATCCATTTCATAACGGTTCCCCTGATTACAGAATTCCGGTGATGGTCATCGTTGAGACGATCTGCGCTGTTTCCTGCTCATTTTCTTCTTCGTGTCCGCAAACCGGCACCCAGATCCCGCACTCGTAATCGGGGCTTTGCATATCGCCGGGGGAGTAGACCTCCAGCATGGCGCTTCCGTTTCCCCTGTATTTCCGTCCCTCGTTGGGATACCACTCCTGCCAGACCTTCGTGTTCAGCGCCTGCAAAGAGCCGGGCAGGGGGCCTTTGGCGCGGAATTGTGCCCAATCGCTTTCCGGGAAGGTGTAGAGCTTCAGCCCCTCCGGCACATCGCCGCCCTGATACAATCCCGCGATCCAGTATTCAAAGGCGCCTTCCCTTTCGTCGCAGATGGCGAACAGGCCCACACCGTTTTCCAGAATGGCTCTTTCCACCGCCGTCTCCGGCTTCATGGTCTGCCAGAGCCGGGCGTATTTCCGGGCATACGCTTTCTCCCAGAATTCGGGGCACTTCTGATAGCCTTCCTCCGGGCGGATGGAGGTGGAATAGCCGATGAAGGTCAGGGCCGGTTTGTGTTCGTAGGTTACGTTCATTTTTGCTTCTCCTTTTCTGTGAGGCCAGCGATGATCCAGTGATCCAGGACGTTCATTTGCTCCGGCGTATGGAACCAGTGTTCTCCGTCCTCCATTACGGTGAGGCCGGCGCCGATTCGCTCTGCAAACCCGGAAATGGTTTCCCGGGAGGTGAGAGGATCCTTTCCCCCATACAAAATGCAGGTGGGGATGCTCCACCGGATGGGATGCTCCCGCGCGTAGCGCAGATACTCCCAGGATAAGGTTTCTCCAAACTCCGTGGGGATCTCTTTTTTGCGCTCCAGCTCCGCCTCGGTTACCTTGGCCCAGCGCATCATATCCGCAATGAGCCGCTCCATGTTTACGATGGGCGAAAGAAGCATGGCCCGGGAAATGTTCTTATCTGCCAGGGCGTTCATCGAGAAGTACGCCCCGATGCTGTTTGCGATCAGAATGACGGAATCGTACCCTTTGCTGTGCAGATCAAAAAAACGGGGGAACTCGTCTTTTGCCTCCCAGGGGGTGGTTGCGTGATAGTCAAAACCGATGACATCATCGCCGGGGAAGAGCACCTCGTAATGCTTTGCTTCCGCTGCGTTTCCGCCTTTGCCATGTACATACAGGATGAGACGTCTCATTGCATATCCTCCGGTACAGATTCTGATTCTTTCCGTTTCTTCAGTAGAATGCCACTTGTTGCCGCCAGCTGTGCCGCCGTCAGAACGGCAAATACCACCGCTGTCGGGACGAATGCTGCGGAAGCGAACGCACGCCATTTCAGGAACCGGAACAGAAGCCCCATCAGCAGGAACACACCCACGATTTTGAGCATGGTTTGTCCCGGCCACAGCATATTCAGCTTGTGCCGATACCGGCTTTCATATGTGATCCGCTCGTGCTTTGGCTTTCTGCATCCCATAAGCGCACTTACCTTCCAAACAGATTCATTACGCCGTGCAGCACGATGGCCGCATGGCAGGATTTTGCTTTCATACGAACGGCGCTCAACAGGATACCAAAGCATGCTCCCGTGGCCACCTTCCGGAACATCACGGACAGCAGGCCCTCTCCCACCCGGAAAGCAATGGAGTCCAGATACGTATGATGCCATAGGCCGGGCAAATGGCTGCGCCTCCGATTCTGGCGGTTACTTTGTGACCAACGGCTTCCCGTCGGCATCCAGCAGCGGCGTCAGGCCGCCGCTGTAGCCGTTCTGAATATACAGGTAATTCACGCCGGTATCCTTATCCACATAGATGATTCTCTTCTCCAGACCGGCGGAATGGATCTCTTTATAGAGCACTTCAAATCGTTCTTTCATGGGTGATTCCTCCTTTATCCCAACGCTGCCCTGCTTTCCCGCAGGGCACCGGCAAGCACCGGCAAAGCCCATCCGGAAGCAGATACAGGCCGGGGATCGCCGCCCCTTCTGTGATTGGGCAGGAATTTGTACAGCCAGATTACCGTCTTCTGATGTTCTTTCCGACGCCGATGGCAGAATTCGTCTGTTTGCGGCGGATGCGGCGTCACTGGTTTGCCAGCATGGCCGCGCCTGCGCAGGCAAGGCCGATGCCCAGCAGCGTGACGGCGGTTTGCGTCTGCAGACTTCCCAGGCAGGACAGCACCACAACGGCAACGCCCATGGCCAGTGTCACGGCCTTGAAAATCACAGAAACAGTCTTGCGGATCGTTTCCATTTCCATAGCAGATTCCTCCTTGAATTGCCGGCTGCTTGTGTTTGTTTCCGGTTTATATTCTGTATTATACATGCGTGGGCGGGCTGCGGATAGGCGATTTTTGCATACGAATGTGTCTGTTTTACAGATACGTCCGAAAAAAAGCAGCCAACAGCAGGGGAGACGTTCCAACAACAATGCCCCACCCGGGACGATTCTCCGGCAGAATCACCCCATCGCTCCTGTGGACCCGGTTAAGCGTATCAGAATCGGGGGTACTTCCTTACGCGAACCGAAGCGTCCCGCGTATATGATCGTATTATAGCTACCTATCGTTCGTTAGTCAATAGGAAAATCAACAAATCCGCTCTGCATGGAAAAAGCTCTTTCAGGCCGACGGCTGGAAAGAGCATTTTACCGCATAATGGGACAAGGAGATTCGGCGAGGGATTTTGGATCAACCGAAAGTTCTGAAAATGCGGGAATCCTTTGTGTATTTCCGGTTTTCAGAACTGTACGGATGGGGCAAAAGACCCGCCGAAGCCTGCAGCTCTCACCTAAGCGGTGTTGCCTTAGGTCATTTTGTTTTTTTGGATGGCCGCCGTACTTCTATACCCGCCCCGTGAAGCATCCGGACAGCTCAGGAACCACCGTTTGCGGATACCGCGCAGCTGTCCCGGTATTTTTTCGGGGTCATACCGAAACGCACAGCAAAAATGCGATGAAAATAGCTCAGATTGCTGTAGCCCACGGCATCCGCGATTTCATCCACCCGCAGGGTGGTGTGCTTCAGCAGATAGGCGGCCTGGGTCAGCCGCTTTTCCTGCAGAAGCTCCTTGTAGGTTTTTCCGGTGATGTGCTTGATCTCCCGGCTGAGCCAGGAAATGTCATAGTGAAGCTGCCGGGCAATTTCAGTGAGGGATCCTGTCCGATAGTTTCCCTCAATGTCGTTCAGCACCCGCACTATGGCGGCTTCCTCCGTGCTCTGAGAGGCAAGGCGGTCGGTGACGTTCAGAAGCTGCATGAACAGCAGTCCCATGGTGATCTGGCAGATGGAACGGCGGTTGGGAGAGGCGCCCCGGACCAATGCCCAGATGAGATTTTCCATCAGATTCTGCACCGGCAGCACATCCGCCACCTGAAAATACAGACAGTTTGCGTTGTCATTACGCAGGCTGTCCACGATGAATTTCCGCAGGGGGGTTTCGTCCTCGTCCAGCATTTCCAGCGCCTTGTCAAAGAATTGGGGCAGGATGATAAAGTTCACCGCAATGTCGTGTTCCCCCGCCGGGAGGATCTCCTGCTTCGCGCCCTGGCCGAAAAGCAGCAGCTCCCCCTGATTCAAAGCAATGATTTTCCCGTTGGCAATGTGGGTGGTGCTGCCGCGGCACATGTATACCATCTCCACATAGTTGTGCCTGTGTTCCGGGAAGTGGGCAAACCGGGTGTGGGGCCGGAGGGTGATCAGTCGACCGCTGGCCAGCAGCTTTTTCGCATCGATGATGTCGGAGCCGGAATCCATATAGATTCCACGCTGGATCTGGTCCTGCCCTGAAAGAAGCGCCTGCTCCTCCGGCGTGATGGTTTCCAGAAGCTTCAGAAGTTCATTGCTCAGCATATGCACACCTCCATCCCTATTGTAGCGCAGGCGAAGGAAAGATGCAATGCAAATAAGGACACTTTTTTGAGCAAATGCGGTTCTACACTTTTCTCCGTTTCTGTGGTTTAATGATAGCGGTGATGAATATGAAATACGCCCTCGCGATTGATATCGGCGCATCCTCCGGCAGGCATATTGTGGGCTGGCTGGAAGATGGCAAAATCCAGACAAAAGAAGTGTACCGTTTTCCCAATGGTGTAACCGAAAAAGATGGACACCTGATCTGGGACGTAGATGCCCTGCTCTCCCATGTGAAAGCCGGCATAGCGGAAGCAAAGAAAGTGTTTTCGAATATTGCTTCTCTTTCCATCGATACCTGGGGCGTGGACTATGTCCTGATGAAGGGTGACGAGGAAGTACTGCCCGTCTATGCCTACCGGGACAGCCGGACAGAAGCGGTCATCCCGGAGGTCCACAAAAAGCTGCCCTTTTCCGAGCTGTACCGCCGTACCGGCTGCCAGTTCCAGCCCTTCAATTCCGTCTATCAGCTCTACGCCGATAAACTGGCGGGACGGCTGGAGAGGGTCACGGATGTGCTGATGATCCCCGAATATCTCATGTACAAGCTCTGCCACACCAAAGCCAGGGAATTCACCAACGCCACCACCACCGGAATGGTCAATGCGGATACCCTGGAGTTTGACCGGGAAATCATTGACCGCCTGGAGCTTCCCGGGCATTTGTTCCCCAAGCTGAGGCAACCGGGAACGGTAATCGGAGAATATGAGGGCATTCGCGTCTGTCTGTGCGCCACCCACGACACCGGTTCTGCGGTGGAGGGCATTCCCATGGAGGGCAACCACCCTTACATTTCCTCCGGTACCTGGTCGCTTCTGGGGGTGAAAACCCCCAAGCCCATTACGGATGAAGACAGTGAGGCCGCCAACTACTCCAACGAGGGCGGCGTGGGCTACAATCGCTATCAGAAGAACATTATGGGCATGTGGCTGGTGAATGAATTAAAGCGTGACCTTTGCCCGGACATGACTTTCCCGGAGATCGTGAAAGCGGCGGAAGAAAGCGCCTGCGACTTACTGGTGGATGCCAACGCCCCGGAATTCCTGGCACCCAAGAGCATGAAAGCTGCCTTTGATGCAGCGGCGAACGGAAGGCTGCAAACCATCGGCGACTATTTCCGCTGTGCCTACCGCTCTCTGGCGGTCAGTTACCGGGAGGCACTGGACGAGCTGGAACGCAACACCGGGCGCACCTATGAAAAGCTGTATATCGTGGGCGGCGGCGCGAAAAATGCGTTCCTCAACCGTCTGACGGAAGAAACCACCGGTAAAAAAGTCATTGCATTGCCCATGGAGGCCACCGCCCTGGGCAATCTAAAAATACAATTGGAGGTTACGAAATGAGTTACGCAGAAGCAAAAGCGAAATACGCCGCGCTGGGCGTCGACACCGACGCCGCAATTGCCAAATTGAAAACCGCCCCTGTGTCCCTGCACTGCTGGCAGGGCGATGACGTCCGGGGCTTTGACACCGACCCCACCAAGCCCCTCACCGGCGGCATCCAGACCACCGGCAACTACCCCGGCAGAGCCAGAACCCCGGAGGAGCTGATGGCGGATATTGACCAGGTGCTGAAGCTCTGCCCCGGCACCAAGAAGATGAACCTCCACGCCAGCTACGCCATTTTTGAAGATGGTGAGTGGGCGGACCGGGACAAGCTGGAGCCCAAACACTTCCAAAAGTGGGTGGACTTCTGCAAGGAGCGGGGTCTGGGCTGCGACTTCAATCCCACCTTCTTCTCCCACCCCAAGGCAAGCGGCCTGACCCTGTCCTCTCCCGACGAGGAAATCCGCAGATTCTGGATCGACCACGGCAAGGCCTGCATCCGCATCTCCAATTACCTTGCTGAGGAGCTGGGCCAGCCCTGTGTCATGAACATCTGGACCGGCGACGGCTTCAAGGATATTCCCGCCGACCGGATGGGGCCGAGAGTGCGCTACCGGGAGGCTATTGACGAAATCCTCTCCGAGCCCTACGACTTCACCAAGGTCAAGCCCTGCATCGAAAGCAAGGTCTTCGGCATCGGCGTGGAGGCCTACACCGTGGGCTCTGCCGAGTTCGCTCTGAGCTACGCCGCCATGAATAAAGAGAAGTGCATCCCCCTGATGGACAACGGCCACTATCATCCCACGGAAGTTGTGTCCGATAAGATTCCTGCCCTGCTGGCCTTCTTCCCGGAGATCGCCCTGCACATCACCCGCCCCATCCGCTGGGACTCTGACCACGTGGTTCTGCTGGATGATGAAACAAAGGAAATCGCCAGGGAGATCGTCCGCTGCGGCGGCCTGGAGGGTCGGGTCAACATGGCCCTGGACTACTTTGACGCCTCCATCAACCGGATCTCCGCCTGGACGGTGGGCTTCCGCAATGTCCAGAAGGCCCTGCTGATGGCCCTGTGCACCCCGGATTTCACTGCCATGCAGAATGACGGCAACTGGACGGAGCTGATGGTGCGGCAGGAGGAGCTGAAAACCATGCCCTTCGGGGAAATCTGGACGGAGTATTGCCGGGAATGCGGCGCTCCCGCCGACGGCGAATGGTTCGCTTCTGTGAAACAGTATGAACAGGAAGTTTTGAGCAAGAGAGGATAAATGACTATGAAAGATATTTTTACCGCTCCCTTTGTGGAGGAAATGAAGAAAACCACCGCCAATATGTACCGCCTGGGCTGGGACGAGCGCAACGGCGGCAACATCAGCTACCTGCTGGACACCGACGAAGTCGGCGAGTATCTGGATTTGAGCAATGTCATCCGCACCATCCCCCTGGGCTTTGATGCCACCGCTCTGATTGGGAAAATCTTCATCGTCACCGGCACCGGCAAGTATTTCAAGAACGTCATGGACGACCCGGAAACCAATCTGGGCATTGTCCGCATCGCATCCGATGGTCAGACTGCGGAGCTGCTGTGGGGTTATAAGGATGGCGGCAAGTTCACCTCCGAATTCCCCGCCCACCTCATGAGCCACATGGCCCGTCTGTGCGTTGACCCGGAAAACCGGGTGGTGATGCACTGCCATCCCACCAGCCTTTTGGCCATGACCTATGTACATGATTTGGATGAGAAAGCCTTCACCCGCACCCTGTGGCAGATGTGCACCGAGTGCATCGTGGTCTTCCCCGACGGCGTGAACGTGCTGCCCTGGATGCTCTGCGGAACCAATGAGATTGGCATTGTCACCGCCGAAAAAATGAACACCGCCCGCCTGGTGGTCTGGGCTCAGCACGGCATTTACGGCGCGGGCCGTGATCTGGACGAGACCTTCGGCCTGATCGAAACCGCCGAAAAAGCCGCCGAGATCTACATGAAGATCGCCCACCTGCCTCTCGTCAACACCATCACCGATGAGCAGATGCATCTGCTGGAAGGCCGCTTTGGCGTCAAGGCCAGGGAAGGTTATCTGGACTGATAACATACAAAACACATCTGGCGGAGAGGAGATCGTCTGCGTGATTCGTGTTGCCATTGTGGAGGATGATTCCCGTTACCGGGAGGAAATGACCGCATACCTGCACCGCTTCTCCCAGGAGAGCGGACACAAGTTTCACATCACCCCTTTTTCGGATGGGAAAGAAATCACCGCCAACTACAGCGCTTCCTGGGATCTGATCCTCATGGACATTGAAATGGACGGAATGGACGGCATGAGCGCCGCAGAATCGATCCGTCAGCAGGATCAGGAGGTGGTGATCATCTTCATCACCAATATGCCCCAATACGCCATGAAGGGCTATACCGTGGATGCCCTGGATTACGTGCTCAAACCGGTGAGCTACTATGCCTTTTCCCAGCGCATCAGCAGAGCCCTGGAGCGGATGGAGCGCAGAGCCAGGCGATATATCACCATCCCCATCCACAGCGGCATTGTGAAGGTGGATGTTTCCCAGATTGTGTATGTGGAGATCGTGAACCATGATCTGATCTACCATACCCTGGATACCAGCTATACCTGTAAGGGCTCTCTGACCGATGCGGCGCAGAAGCTGGAAAAGGAGCATTTCTTCCGCATCAGCAATTGCTATCTGGTGAATCTGGAGTATGTGGACTGCATCCAAAACAGCAGCGTGACCGTCAATGGGGAGACGCTGACGGTCAGCCGCTCCCGGAAGAAGCCTCTGCTGGATGCCATGAACGACTATATCAACGAGGTGAGCAAATAATGGGCAGTGCTGCCATCGACCTGTCCCATACCCCGGGAATCAATTACGCACTGGCCTATTGGCTGTCCTGCGTGGTGTATTCCATGCTGCTGCCAAGAAGAAATCTGCGGAAGCGGGATCACTTTGCCGTTTCCCTGACGGCGCTGCTGGGGCTGACCTCCTTCATGAATCTGACGGATGGCATTGATGAGGTGTTCTTCGTCCCATGTATGCTTCTGGATGTGACCATGATGCTGGTGTATCTGCACTCGGTATGCGATGTGAACTGGAAGAAGGCCGCCTATTTCTGCACCCGGGCGTTTATTCTGGGAGAAGCCGCCGCTGCAATCGAGTGGCAGGTGTTTTACTATCTGCAGCGCAACGGCTGGCTGCCCGGGACGCTGCCCTGTGGCATTGGTGTGATGGCGCTGACGTATGTTCTTGTGTTCGGCGGGCTGTATCTGGTGGAAAACCGATACGCGGAGGGAAATGCCCAGATGGCGGTGAGCTGGCAGCAGCTGTGCACCATGACGGTGCTGGCGGTTTCCGTTTATGCCATCAGCAATCTTTCCTATGTGTATTCCAATACGCCGTTCTCCAGCGCCTTTACCCAGGAGATCTTCATCATCCGTTCCCTGGCGGATGTCGCTGGGGTGGGGATCCTGTTCTCCTTCCATATGCAGAATCTGAATATGTCCTTCCGGGTGAAGGCGGAGTATTTGCAGAAGCTGCTGGCGATGCAGTATGACAACTACCGCATCCACGAGGAAAGTGTCCGGCTGGTGAACCAGAAATATCACGACCTGAAGCACCAGATCGCCCTGCTCAGAAGCGAAATCACATCCGGGGAAAAGCTGCAATATCTGGATGAAATGGAAAAGGATATCCGTTCCTATGAGGCCAGGAACAAAACGGGTAACAACGTGCTGGACACCATCCTCACCGCCCGCAGCCTCCAGTGCCAGCGGGCGGGAATCGTCCTGACCTGCACGGCGGATGGCAGCGTCCTGGATTTTATGAATGCCATGGATATCAGCATCCTCTTCGGCAACGCCCTGGACAATGCCATTGAAAGCGTCAGCATCATCCCGGAGCAGGAAAAGCGGCTGATCCACCTGACGGTGAGCCGTCAAAAGAGCTTTGTGCGGATTCACATGGAGAATTGCTACGAGGGTGAGCTGAAAATGGTGGACGGTATGCCTGTGACCAAAAAGCAGGACACCGATTTCCACGGTTTTGGCCTGAAAAGCATTGGCACCATTGTGGATAAGTACGGCGGCTCCATGACCGTGCGTGCCGAAAACGGCTGGTTTGAGCTGCGGGTGCTGTTCAATCGGCCTGAGTAAAAAAAACAGCAGACGTTTTGCGCGTCTGCTGCTTTTTTATTCAGAGGTAAGCCAGGGTTCGTATTTCTGCCAGGAATAATTCCGGCGGTAGGCATCCAGGGCGGCGGAGGGAACCTGGATCAGGAAGGAGGCTCCCTCCATCAGATCGTCCCCGACGCTGCAGGCGGATGGCTCCTGCGCGGTGAGGATGATCCGCTGAAGCCGGATGCAGCCCTGGGCAAAGCCGTCTCCAAGCCGGGAGATATTGGGCTGGATGGTCAGCTCTCTCAAATTGGTGCAGCCATGCAGCACGGATGGATCCATCCCGGTGACGGGCAGACCGTCGTGGCTTGTGGGCAGAGTCAGGTACGTCTGAAGCCTGCCCTCTGGGGTGATCCCGTCAATGATCCAGCCGCCCTCTTCTTTCCGATAGGTGAAAAATTCCCCGAAGGAATCATCGCCGGAAAAGACGGACAGTCGGGGCGCGGGCATTGCGGGCAGAGAAACGATGGTGGGGGAGGAATCCTGCAGATACAGCTTGATGTCCTCCGCCAGAAGCTTGGTAAAAACAAGGGAACCGGCGGAATTCAGATGGAAATTGGTGTCGTAGAACCATCCTGGCTCCAGAATACAGCTGTGGGGATTTCCCAGAATGGGTATGGACAGCGTCCGGACAAGATGGTCGTAATAATCATCCACATCGGCATCGTCCGATACGGCGGATGCATTCATGGGCGGGAAGTGGTAGACAATGTCAGCCCCTTTTTCCCGGACCGCCTGGGCAAAGGAATGGACTTCCTGAACGAAATCCGGCGCGAGGAGCTGCCGGTCAAAGGAAATGCTCTGGTTCTGCTGATAAAGCCCCGGCAGGATATTTCTTTCTCTTCCGGGGCAGGCAATATCCCCGTAGCTGTTGAAGGAATCCCGGGCGTAAATGCCTGCGGGTTCCGGCTGACCGCCAATGGCGTAGCGCAGCTTTTTCCCGGCAAAGGCGGGAAACGCGGCGGCCACGGCCTCCAGACGGGAGGGCTTCAGCCGCATCAGCATGGAAAAATGCCCGTCACAGGCCTGCAATATGCTCTCCCCGTCGGCGTGGCAGGAGAGTGCCTGAGCGTCCTGTTCCGGGCTGAGGATCACCAGATCCCCTTCCCGGATGTCGTCCACAGCCCAATCCAGCATGGTGACGGTTCCAAGCCGGGCATACAGACCGTAGTCCACCACCGACCAGCCGGGGAGCAGCTGCTGCAGCAGCTGGCTGTCCAGCGAAAAGGGAACGCTGCTTCCGCCGATGATGACGATGCGCTGCCCCTGCGCAGTGGTCAGCCGCTGCTGCTTATAGGGCATCTCTCCCAGATAGGTCTGGCTGTATTGCGCCGGCAGCAGCAAGCCCAGCAGAAGCAGCGCCAGGGGAAGCATACATACCCCCAGGAGCAGATTCACAATTCCGCGTCGCTTCATGGCTGCCTCCCTCAGAACTGGAAATAGATGAATGCGCCGGAGCCGCCCTGCATCAGCAGCATCAGTCGGCAGAAGAGGATCAGGAAAATCAGGACTGTATACTGCAGATTATTTTTTTCCTCCGGCGCCGGGAGCTTTTCCATGACGGGCAGCAGCGGCAGGAGGCCGGCAATTGTCAGCGCCTGGGGGACGGTGATTCCCAGACCGCTGAAAAACGCCATGGGAGCCGGATTGGTAAGAATGGCTTTCAGGATCCCAAGGGCTCCGCCGAGACTGTCGGCACGGAAGAAAATCCATGCGCTTCCCACCAGCAGCAGCGTCAAAGCGCGGCGCAGCCGGGGATGCCGGGGCGCATGCCTGCCGTCCATCAGCAGTTCCAGGCACAGATAAAGACCGTGGAGCCCGCCCCAGATCAGAAAGGTTACCCTGGCTCCATGCCACAGGCCGCTGAGGAGAAAAACAATCATGATATTGCGGATGGTAATCCCGGTTCCCCTGCGGCTGCCGCCCAGAGGGATGTATACATAATCCGTAAACCACCGGGTCAGGGAGATGTGCCAGCGCCGCCAGAATTCCCGGACGGTGGTGGCGGAGTAGGGACGGTCGAAGTTTTCGGACAGTCCGATGCCCATGAACGCCCCGCAGCCCCGGGCAATGTCGGTATAGCCGGAGAAATCGCAGTAAATCTGTACGGCAAACAGGGCGGTGGCGGCGGTGAGCGCCAGCCCTCCGGCAGCGGCACCCTGGGCATAGGCTGCATCCACGCAGACGGCGATGGTATCGGCAATGACCACTTTTTTGGCATAGCCTCTCAGGAGCAGCCGAAGCCCTTCCGCCGTGCGGGGTTTATTCGGGCACCGGAGCTGGGGCAGCAGATCTGCCGGGCGTTCGATGGGACCCGCTACCAGCTGGGGAAAGAAGGAGACAAAAAGCGCATAGATGGCGACATTGCGCTCCGCGGGGGTGTTCCCCCGATAGACGTCCATGAGATAGGACAGGGTCTGGAAGATGTAGAAGGAAATGCCCATGGGCAGCATCAGGCCGAAGCCCCGGAAGCTGACGGGAACCCCCGCAAGCCGGAGCAATGAGACGATTCCAAACGCTGCAAAATCCAGATATTTGAACAGGAACAAAATTCCCAAAAGGCTGACACAGCCGAAAAGGAACCATCCTTTCCGTTCCCTTTCCCGTTTCTCCATCAGAAGGCCGCAGCCATAGGAGATGAGGGTTGCCAGCAGCAGAAGCCCCAGCAGGGGAAGGCTGTGCCATGCGTAGAACAGCCAGGATGCAGGCAACAGCAGCATCCATTTTTTCCGGGGCGGCAGGAACCGCAGCCCCAGAAGAACCGCCAGAAGAAAAAGCGGGAAAACCGGAGCGGTGAAGGTCATGGCTTTTCCTCCCGGTTTCCGAAGAAGACGGCATATGCGGCGGGCAGCAGCAGGAGCACGACCTCGGCATAGGGAATCATGCAGGCCAGCGCGGCAATCACCAGAGCGGTCAGGCTGACGCAGCACAGCCAGAACCACCGGGAGGTACCCTTCTTCGCCCCAAGAGCAGCCAGAGCCCCGCAGCCCAGCGCCCACAGGCAAAGAACCGGATATTGGAAAATGAGCAGTGTCATGTATTTTCCTCCAATGCGCGCTGTAGGTCCGCTATGACTGCTTTTGTGTGGATGGCGGCGCCCTCCGTGGTCAGATGGTTGTCGGTGCCGTAGAAATAGAAGGCATCCATCAGAGAATCCTCGATGGAGGAAATCACCGGGACATGCAGCCTTTCCCGGAAAGCCTGCCCCAGCGCCCGGATGGATGCGCTGTCGCTGTCGGAGCAGATGCTGCGCTGACTCCGGGGCGAGTAGGTGAAGAACACCCGGGCACCCAGAGCCTGGAAACGGTCATAGACCCGGTTTAAGCCAAGCCAGTCCTCCTGCCGGATATGACTTTCGTTGTAGAAGGCCCGCTTGATGCCGAAAAGCCTCCTGTCGGTGTTGCTGGGGCGGTGGAGGATATAGTCGCCCTGGCGGTTGTAGCTCAGGGAAGCGCTGGGGTTGTTGTCCTCGTCATAATGGGCGGGAATGTCCAGATAGGAGCGGGGCGTCAGCTTCCGGCGCTCCTGCAGATAAGCCCCCAGTGCGTCAAAGATCCCCTCCAATTCCGAAATCTCCAGCGCAGAGAGCATATCGTAATTGGACTCCATCATGGCGAAGAATTCCCTGTCCAGACGGCGGCTGCCGCAGAACTGGGTATCGATGGCATCCAGCTCCGGAGAAGACAGCACAATATCCCCCGGGCGGAGATATTCTTCCAGCAGCATGGCCTGGGGCAGCATATTGGAATAGGCATAGACGCCCATATTGACCACCTTATAGCCCGGGAAAGCCCCCTCCAGCATGGGACTGTCATAGCCAAACCGGGCAGAGGAGCCGCAGAACAGGATAATTTTCGGCTCCTCCGCCACCGATGCCAGATAGTCGATTTTCTCAGACAAGGTATCAAAATACGTCCCACAGTACACCGGCTCCGTGGCGGCGTGGATATGCAGATGGGAAACGGCGGACTTGCCAAAGGAAGCATCACTGACGGCTTGCAGGCTGTCAAACAGGTACAGGTGCTCCGCTTTCAGGGCGGTGAAGGCGCCCGGCTGGATGAATTGCAGCGTCTGGGGCAGCGCCAGAATATCGGTATCCACGCTGCCAAAGGCATTCTCGGCAATGCCCACAACAGGGAAACCATCCAACTTGTCCGGGATGATCACGCTGCCGCTGCCTCTGTACCCGGTGATAACCGCACCGGCCCCGGCGCACGTATATTCGAAGGCGGCGGCTTCGGTGCAGGGCATCCAGGCGCATTCCAGATGCATCCGTTGGGCGGCGGAATGGTCGAACCGGCTGCCGAAGCCGATGATCTCTTCGGTTCCGATGATGCGCCAGCCCAAAGGATAGCTTCCCTCCCGGGAAAAGTCCTGCTGCCAGGGGAGGGTGTTGACGCGCAGGCGCTGGCTGGATTCCGTGACGGAAACCGGCGGACGGTCTTCAAAACGGTATTCTGTGACATAATCCGGCATCAGGGTCAGACGGACCAGGGCGGGATAGCGGACGGAGGGCAGGGTGATCTGATAATCCCGGGCTGCGGCGGTTTCCAGAACGCAGGGGGAGACCACGCTTCCGGGATAGCTGACGGAGGCAATGCGCTTGCCCTGGGGAATGATGGCTGTCACCGTCAGATCGCTGCCCCGGGGAACCGCGAACACCTGATTCCGGAAGCGTATTTCCCCATGATCCTCCAATACCACGGTACACATGGCGGGGGCAGCCTGCTTCACGGTGCAGCCGCTGAGTATGGCTGCCAGCGCAAACAAAGCGGCAAGAAGCCCTGTTTTTTTCATGCCCCCATTCATCCCCTTTCCGTCCCTGTTAACCCCATTGTAGCCCAAGGAAAGATGCTTGTCAATTCGGCGGGAATGGGAAAAAACGTAACTGGTCGAAAAATGGACGCAACTGGAAGTTCGGCGTGTTGACAGAAAAAGCGGAATGTGGCAGAATATTTTTATACAACATGACGCAGCTTTTGTGAGAGTAAACAAAAGCAGCGCCTGATTCGACCGAATCACTGTTGTTATAAAAAAGAAATGCAGGAGGAAAAAACATGAAGTCCAAGAAGCTTGCGGCATTCATGCGCGGCATTGCGGCACTGACTGCCAGCATCCTGGTTCTTTCCACCATCGGAACGGGCCTGGCAAACACCTACCGCAACGCGCTGGATGGTTTCCTGGGAACGGAGAGCTATGTGACCCTCAACAATGAGGACGGCATCCGCTTCCAGAGTGACTACAGCACAATCGAAGAAATGGCAGCTGCCGCCAAGGCAATTGCCATCCGGGAGGGTGAAGAGGGCACCGTTGTGATGAAGAACGACAACGGCGCGCTGCCCCTGAACAAGGAGGACACGGTGGTTCTCTTTGGCCTGGCTGCCTATGCACCCTTCATCAATGCAGGCGGCGACCTCAAGGGCAACAATGAGGATGCCGTGGATCTTCTGCAGGCACTGAAGGATGCCGGTGTGAAGATCAATGAGGAAATCGCGTCCATCTACATGGACAAATTCCTCAACAAGCACATTGAGATGGTTCCCAACCGCTGGACCGGCGAAGAGGTTCCCACCACGGTTTACGACAACATCTTCGTCAATGCCCCCGGCGATATGACGGACTACAAGATCGTGGAAATTGCTCCCGACCGCTTCGAGGAGTTTGAAATCCCCACCGATTGGAGCGAGCTGATTGAAAAGGACAGCTCCGTTGGTATCTGCGTCTTTGCCCGGGGCGCCGGTGAAGGCAACACCTACAAGCCCGGTTCCGCTCTGGACAGCCTGGGCAACCCCACCGGCAAGGATCCTCTGGCACTCAGCGACGAGGAGCTGGCGGTGATCGATCTGGCAAAGCAGACCTGCTCCAAGGTCATTGTCCTGGTGAACTCCGGCAACACCATGGTACTCAAGGACATCGTGGCCGGAAGCGACCATGAGGTGGACGGCATCGCCTACATCGGCGTGGTCAACGACTATCAGTGCATCGGCATCGCCAATGTCCTCACCGGCACTGCCAACGCCACCGGCGCTCTGCCCGACACCTATGTGGCGAACAACGCCTCCATCCCCGCCCTGATGAACTTCGGCGGCGGCTACTACGCGGATTACGAGATCGTTGCCTCCGACGGCACCCAGGATCCCCGTTACCCCGGCGTGGAAATCGCCAATACCGAGGCAGGCTCCTTTGGCGGCTCCGTCACCTACAACGGCGGCACTTACATCGTGGAAGCCGAGGGCATCTACGTTGGCTACAAGTATTACGAAACCCGTTACTACGACTCCGTGATGAATCCCTCCTTCAAGGCGGATTCTTCCAAGGGCGCCACCCAGTCCGGAAGCTGGGACTACGGCAAGGAAGTGCTGTTCCCCTTCGGTCATGGCCTTTCCTACCTGCCCTATGAGCAGAACATCAAGAGCGTCCAGGTGGACAACAGCGAGAATGGAAACATCACCGCCGTCATCGAGCTGAAGAACCTCAGCGATCAGGACGGTCTGTTCCTGGCTCAGCTCTATGTGCAGCAGCCCTACACCGAGTACGACCGCACCAACCTGGTGGAAAAGTCCGCCGTGACCTTCCTGAACTCCGGCAAGACCATGGTGAAGGCAGGTTCCACCGCCGATATTACCATCACCGTCCCCACCAAGTACCTGGCAAGCTATGACTACAAAAACGCCAAAACCTACATTCTGGACGAGGGCGATTACCTCTTCACCGCAGCCGCCGGTGCCCACGAGGCTGTCAACAACTTCCTGACCGCCCAGGGCAAGACCGTTGCCGACGGCATGGATGCCGAGGGCAAGGGCGCCGTTGCCACCTGGAATCTGGCTCAGCTGGACAAGACCACCTTCGCCACTCAGAACGGCACCGCTGTGACCAACGTGGCGGATGATGCCGACCTGAACTACTGGACCGGCGAGGATACCGTCACCTACCTGTCCCGTCAGGACTGGGAGGGCACCTATCCCATCAACTACAACGAAGTGGATATCCGGATCGGCGACAGCCCCAAAGCGGACGAGTGGATCGCCCGGCTGCGCGGCCAGGTGTACACCATTCAGGATGGCAACCCCGCCGCCGAGGGCGTGGACAAGGGCCTGAAGTTCGACGCCGTCAACGTCCAGGAGGAGCAGGTGAACGACATCAACGATCCTTACTGGGATGCGCTGGTGTCCGAAATCACCATCGACGAGGCGGTGGGCGCCGTTATCCACGGCGGCAGCCGCTCCGATACCCTGAGCAACATCGATAACCCCGTTGTCATCCAGAACGAGGGTGTCAGCGGCTTCACCACCGGCTATACCGATGAGGAAACCGGCAGGACCTACAAGTTCAACATCCACTCCCAGACCCTGATGGCCTCCTCCTTCAACCCCGAGCTGGCCTATGAGTGGGGCAGAGTGGAGGGCAACTCCGGTCTGTGGATCAACCGCTTTGACCTGTGGGGCACCGGCCTGACCCAGCGCCGCGTTCCCTACAACGGACGCAACTACGAGTACATCTCCGAGGACCCCATGCTCACCAACCGCATCGGCTACGGCATCCTGCAGGGCTGCGCCGACATGGGCATTATGAACGGCCCCAAGCATATGGGCTTCAACGATCAGGAGCACAACCGCGGCGGTATCTCCGCTTACATGAACGAGCAGAAGTTCCGGGAAACCGACCTGCGGGGCTTCCAGGGCGGCCTGAGCGATGCCAAGGGTCTGGCTGTGATGATCGCCTTCAACCGGATCGGTGCCACCAATGCCTCCTGCTACGCACCCATGATTCAGGATATTCTGCGGGGCGAGTGGGGCTTCCAGGGCCTGATCTCCACGGACATGAACAACAACAACTATTACTTCAACGCCGAGTCCATGGTCATGGCCGGAATCACCCAGGTTGCGGACTTTGCCGCTGACAACAGCCACATCAACATGGGCGAGGGTGGCGTGGACACCAACTGGCCCTACATCAGCGTGGAGACCGTGAAGAACGATGCCGCCCTGGTGGAGCAGGCCCGTGAGAATCTGAAGTATCAGCTCTACGCCTTTGCCAACAGCGCGGTTCTGAATGTCCGCACCGAGAAGGTGGATACCTGGTATGATAACGCACTGTCCACCACGGTTACCGTGAGCACCGTCCTGACTGTCCTTGCAGCTGCCTGCTGGGTTGTCCTGACGCTGGTTCCCGGTAAGAAGAAGGAGGAGGTATAATTATGAATAAGAAGTTCTCTGCAGGCGCCTGGTTCGCCATTGCCGCAGCGATTCTTGCAATCGTTTCCTTCGTGATCTATTCCGTGAATATCGGCAGCGCCGGTTACTTCCAGAATGCCGCCGTGGGAGCCATGCCCCTGACCTGGGCCGCAGTTGCCGCCCTGGCCGTTGCCGTGGCTGTGAGCATGGTGGGCTTCAAGGGCATTGCCGGGAGACTGGCAGCGCTGCTGTGCGGTGCGCTGCAGATTGTTGCCCCCGTGGTGCTGGCCTACTGCCTGATCAGCCTCATCGGCGGCCGCATCGAGGGCCTGGGCTTCATCTACTTCTCCAATGCCGATGTGGCAAAGGAAGTGCAGACTGCCGCCAACCTGTCCTCTGCCACCTGGGCAATCGCCAGCATGGTGGCCTATGGCGTGAGTATGCTCGCCGCTGTCATCGCGTCCTTTGTGGATGTGAAGAAGAATTGATGAACAGATGAATGGGACGCGCTCCATCCCCGGGAAACCGGGGATGGACTGCCGCCCGGTGGAACCACTGTACCTGAAAACAAAACGCAGATACAGTGGTTTTTCTTTCAGGAGTGCCGCATATGAAGAATTTGAAAATCCGATCCTTTACCGCCGACGGCATGGCAGAATGCTTTGTGACGGATACCCCGCCCCGCTTTTCCTTCAGCTGCGAGGGCAGCATGACATCGGCCAGCATCTGCGTGGAAGGAAAAACCGCGGATGCGCTGGGGCAGATCGCCATCGACTGCCCCCTGACGGCGTTAAAGCCCTTTACCACGTATACGGCTGTTTTGACCGTGAAAAATGATACGGAGCAGGACAGTGCCGGCTTCACCTTCCGAACCGGCCGCCTGGATACCCCCTGGCAGGCCGAATGGATTACCGACGGGGAATATGTTTTCAGGGAGAAAAAGGTATCCCCCCGCATCATGACCTTCCGCAAAGCCTTTGAAACGAATAAAACAGTTGCCCATGCCGAGATTCTGGCAACGGCGCTGGGAATATATGAGCTGACCCTCAACGGGAAGAAGGTGGGCAGACAGTATTTTGCCCCCGGCTTCACCTCCTACAGGCATGACCTGCAATACCAGAGCTATGACATTACGCAGCTGATTCAGTCTCAGAACACCCTCACAGCGGAGGTGGCCGGCGGATGGGCGGTGGGCAGCTTTGTGTTCACCCGGAAAAACCGCATTACAGCCGATCGCCAGGCGCTGCTGCTGGAGCTGCGGCTGACCTATGCCGATGGTTCGTCTGAATGCATCGGCACGGATGAAAGCTGGGAGGTGACCCTGGATGGCCCGGTAAAGCTGGCAGACCTCTACGACGGCGAAACCTACGATGCCCGGGTGGATCTGCAGAAGGTACGCTGGCATCGGGCAGCGTGTGAAACCATCGCCATTCATCCCCATATTTCCGCCCAGATTGGTCTTCCGGTGGTTCGCAGAGAGCGGTTTGACGCCGTGTTTCTGCAGGAGGTGGGTGGCCGCCTGATCTATGACTTCGGGCAGAATTTCGCGGGCATTGTCCGGATGAAAATCAACGGAAAGGAAGGCCAGACCATAACGGTTCGTCACGCGGAGATTCTGAAAGCCGACGGCGACCTGAATACCGCTTTCCTGCGCAGTGCCAAAGCAACCCTGACCTACATCTGCCGGGACGGGATGCAGGAATACGCACCCCGGTTTACCTACATGGGCTTCCGCTATATTTCCGTAGAGGGTGTCAGGCGGGAGGATCTGGAGGTCTGCGCGTGGGCGGTCTACTCGGACATTCGGGAAAACGGCTCCTTCTCCTGCTCCAGTGAGCTGCTGAACCGTCTGAATGAAAACATCCGGTGGGGCGCCCGGTCGAACTTCGTGGAGATCCCCACGGACTGTCCCCAGCGGGACGAACGGATGGGCTGGACGGGGGACATCGCCGTTTTCGCCCCCACTGCCGTGTTTAATTTCGATATGACCCGATTCCTCCGGAAATGGCTGCGGGATCTGCGTTCCGAGCAGTTCAGGACCGGAGGCATTCCCAATACCGTTCCTGCCCAGGGCTACGGGTTCCCCACCACCATGCCCAATATGGCGGTGGATTTCTGGGACGATGCCTGCATTCTGGTTCCCTGGGCGGTGTATATGGCCTCCGGCGACATTCATGTGCTGGAAGAAGCCTTTGATTCCATGGAGCGGTATGTCAAGGCCTGTAAATTCTGGGCAAATCTCTTTGGCTTTGGAAAGCAGCGATACATCTGGCATACTCCGTCCGTGTTCCATTTCGGCGACTGGGTGGCGCCGGATGTGCCGAAAATGTCCCAGTGGCAGGAGCGCGCCAAGTGGACGGCCACGGCAAGCCTGTGCAATACCTCCGCCATGCTCTGCCGCATCAGTGAGCTGCTGGGCAAGCAGGAGAAGGCCGCCGAATACCGGGAGCTGAGCCGCCGGGTGGCGGATGCCTACCAGAGCCTGCTGATGGACGAAAACGGGAAGCTGCCCCGGGAGTTCCAGACCGGCTATGTGCTGCCGCTGTATTTTCATATGCTGGATGAATCCCGCCAAAAGGCTGCCGCCGCCCACCTGGCAAGGCTGGTGGAGGAAAACGATTACTGCATCGGCACCGGCTTCCCCGGTACGCCGTACATTCTGTTTGCCCTGCTGGACAATGGCTATGCCGATACAGCCTACCGGATGCTGATGAACACCAGGTGCCCCTCCTGGCTGTATGAGGTGCGGGTGGGAGCCACCACCGTCTGGGAGCGCTGGGACGGCCTGGATGAAAACGGGCTGTGCCCCATCGGCGACGACGGAACCGGCGGCATGATCAGCTACAACCACTATGCCAGCGGCGCGGTGGGAGTTTTTCTCTATCGCCGGGTAGCGGGGCTGGAGCCGGTGAGCGCGGGCTACCGGGAATTCCGGGTTCGCGCATTCCCCGGCGGCGGCCTGACCTGGGCCAAAGCCGAGGTGATGACCCCCTATGGAAAAGCCGCCTCCGACTGGAGGATCGACGAAACCGTCTTTACCCAGACGGTGACTGTCCCATGCGGCACGGTCTGCACCCTGACCATGCCCAGCGGCAAAACCCAAACCCTGACCCCGGGTACTTATACGGTCACGGAACCGTATCAAAAAGGAGAATAAACCATGAAAAGATCAATTTTTGAACAGCCCTGGGCAGGAAGCTGCATCCGCACGGATGCGGTGAAAACAACGGAGCTGCTGATCGGCTATTTCATCGGCCCCTTCGGCGCCATGCTTTCCTCCGGCATTTTTACCAGCTTTTTGCAGGCGTATCTGGGGGATGTGCTGGGACTGAATGCCGGCTTCCTGTCGGTGCTGCAGCTGGTTTCCACGGCGCTGATCGTGGCGGCCAATCTCATTGTGGGGCAGCTGATCGAGCGCACCCACAGCCTTGCCGGAAAGGCCCGTCCCTGGATTCTGCTGTCCGCGCTGACATTGTCCGTTGCCAGCGTGCTGATGTTCGTGGTTCCCTTTGAGGGGACGGCCCGGTATGTCTGGATCGCGATTTCCTATAACCTCTATTACGCGGTGGCATACCCCATCTACAACACCGCCAATTCCACCATGATTCCCGTCTCCACCAGAGACAGCGGCAAGCGCAGTGCCCTGGCCTCCATGACCAATGTGGCCGGCCTGGGTGTCATGGGTGCAGGCTCCATGGTGTTTCCCATTCTGGTTGCCAATGTGCTGACCTATGAGCCGGCCAATCAGGTGCGCTGGCTCATCTGCATGGCAGCGGTGGCGATTTTCGCGGCGCTGACCATTTACCTGCAGTTCCTGTTCACCCGGGAGCGGGTCACCGAGGAGACCATGGGGCAGCAGACTGCCGAAGCGGCGAAAACCGTATCCATGGGCCAGCAGCTGAAGGCAGTCACCTCGGAAAAGTGGTGGTGGATTGTCATTTTGTTCTATCTGAGCTTCCAGTGGGCGGGTGCTGTGAAGAATGGCTCCATGGTCTTCTTCTGTCAGCACGTCCTGAACGATACCACCGGCGCGGCCCAGGCGCTGCTGGCGGTGCTGGGAGCCATTCCCATGGCTGTCGCGGCGGTCGTGGTGGTGCCGCTGGCCAACAGGTTCAGCAAGCGGCTGCTGTGCTTTGCGGGTATGGCGATTGGCACCCTGGGCGGCGTGATTGCCGGAATGGGCGGCAGCAATCTGGTGATTGTGGGACTGGGCATTGCGCTGAAATGCCTGGGCTCCGCTCCTGCCTGCTATCTGATTCTGGCAATGCTGGCGGATGTCATCGATCATGTGGAGTATAAGACCGGAATCCGCACCGATGGGCTGACCATGTCCATCTACTCCTCCCTGATGGTGGCTGCTACACCCATCGGCGGCGCCATCATCCAGGCGCTGAACGCCGGGCTGGATATCAAAACCGCCTCCTCCGTGAACTATATCTGGATCGAAACCGCAGCGTATCTGCTCTGCGCCATTCTGATTCTGTTCTTCCGTGTGGAGAAAAATCTGAGCCAGGAGCAGGCGGAAATCGCTGCCCGGAAGAAATAATCCAAAGCGCACGCCGGTGTTGCCTTAAGAAAACCGATAATTGTAATTTGCCAATGCGCTTTCGAAACCCGATAGCCGAGATCGCAGCTTATCACATGCGCCCTTCGCAGGGCGGACATCATCTGTGTTACATCCGGCTGCAATACACAGATGAAAAAGGAATTATAAAGCCCTGTGAACGGGGCATCCTGGACGTCCGCGTAACCGGCGGCAAGCCGGTGCTCCATGGTTTCCCTGATTCCTTTGAAAAGGATCCGATCATGCATCGTCATAAATTCCTTGATCCGGCCTATGTCCATCGGGGCAGCTTTATCAGCCGCATGATGGAAAAACGAGAGGATATTGCCCGCATCCTTCTGCTGCGTGAACCGCTTACGCTGATTGCCCCCGCCGTCCGGTGACGGCGGGGGCTTCCTTATACACAGTGCGCAGATTCTCCGGAAAGCCTTTCCGCAGCCTTCCCTTGGCGGAGCCGTCAGGCGAGCCGAATCACATTCCAGCTCAGAGCGGGGATCCTGATGGCAGCTCTGCCGTTTTCAATCACGCCGCCGGGACCCTGGGCGGGGAATACGTTTCTGGGGTTATCCTCGGTGTTCACGGCCTTCACATCCTTGTGGTGGAGGACGGTATGCTCCCGGATCTGAAGATCGCCGAAGGAGCGCAGATCAATTTCCAGCAGGAAGTCCTCTTCCATATCCCGGTTGACGCAGAACACGCTGACGGAGCCGTCCTCCTCCACCGTGGCGATGGCGTCGATATAGGGAACCTTTTCGTAATCCTCGCAGGCGTAGGTGGGACTGGTGACCAGGGCGTTCAGCACGGTGCCCCGGCCATAGCGGGAGGCGTGCATAAAGGGATAGAAAATGGTCTGTGCCCAGCAGCCGCCGCCGTTTCTTGTCATGATGGGGGCGATGACGTTCACCAGCTGGGCAAGGCAGGCGATTTTTACCCGGTCCGCGTTGCGCAGCAGGGTGATGAGCATGGAGCCCACCAGCAGGGCGTCCTCGAAATTGTAGATGTCCTCCAGCAGCGGCAGGGCCCGGCCCCATTTTCCCTGCTTCCACACCTCTTTGTCCTGTTCATTGGAATGATACCACACGTTCCATTCGTCGAAGGACAGATTCACCGTATGCTTGCTGTGCTTCTTGCCCTTCACGCTGTCGCAGATGGAGACCACGGTTTTGATGAAGTCATCCATGTCCAGACTTCTCGCCAGAAAACCCGGGGTGTCCCCGGTGGGATTGCCGTAGTAGCGGTGCAGAGATACATAGTCGATGTTTTCGTAGCATTCGTCCAGCACTTCCAGCTCCCAGTCGCCGAAGGTGGGCATGCCGGAGCTGGAGGAACCGCAGACCACGGTCTCGATGGTGGGATCGACCCACTTCATCAGCTTGGCGGCCTCATTGGCGGTGCGTCCGTATTCCTGGGCGGTCTTGTGGCAGATCTGCCAGGGACCGTCCATTTCGTTGCCCAGGCACCACAGCTTGATGCCCAGGGGTTCTTTTTTACCGTTGGCAATGCGCAGATCGGAGAACTTGCTGCCGCCGGGGTGGTTGGCGTATTCCACGATGTCCCGGGCATTCTCCGGGCCGCGGGTCCCCAGGTTGATGGCGTACATCACCTCGCTGCCCGCCGCGCGGCACCAGTCGGCGAACTCATGCATCCCGACCTCGTTGGTCTCCGTGGTGAACCAGGCCAGGTCCAGCCGCTTGGGCCGCTGTTCCCTGGGGCCCACGCTGTCCTCCCAATTGAAGCCGGAGACGAAATTGCCGCCGGGGTAGCGCACCAGGGGTACCCCCAGCTCCTTCACCAGTTCGATCACATCCGTGCGGAAGCCCTGCTGGTCGGCGGTGGGGTGACCCGGCTCATAGATGCCGCCGTATACCGCCCGGCCCAGATGCTCAATGAAGGATCCATAGAGCCGCTTGTCCACCTGTCCGATGACAAAATCCCGATCCAGAATCATTTTTGCGTTTTTCATAGTTTTTCTCCTTTTCTTCCTTCGTTTCCACAGAGGTGGTGTGTGTTTGGGATGACATTTTATTTTGTCGGCTGATCGGTTCCGCTCAACCGCTTATTTCGGCCTGCAGGTGCTTTTCCGGGGCGATATAGCCGCCCGGACTGGCGGCAGAGACGGTCTTCCCGCGGAAATGAGCTTCCTGCAGACCACGTCCCTTCCGGCGTGGAGCAGCGCCTTTGCCTGCTGCACAGAAGTATTATAACGGTTTTGGAAGCAAATGCCAACCTTTCAATTTGTTATCAGCTGTTACTGGACGATATCAGAGAACGGATAAGTTTAGACTGTTCATAATAGTCATCGGTTAATTTGAGATATTTTTCTTTATCATTATTCGGTATGGCGCCTTTTTCTACGAGATAATGAACACAGCAGTCTCTGATCCGTAAGAGCTGTTGACCTTCATCCGTGAGGTTTCCATATGAGAAATGATATTTATCTCTGGAAAGCATGTTCGTAAGCGTGATATATAGATGCTTTTCGGAAGAGCAAGGGTCTTTCTTGCTTATTTGTTTTGTAGTGAAGTTAAGAATTCTATCACGGAATTCTTTCAGAACAATTTCAGAACAATCAGGAAGGTCTGAAGACTGTCCGATTACGATTATTTCGGAAATGGTGCCGATGAATGGCCTGGATTCCCAATAAAGAATAATGTAGAAAAGTTTGTAGCAGACGTACATAAGAACAATCGTGATGATCATATATAGGATTGTGGAATCTTCGATTTCAGAAGATATACCAATGTATCCTAGAAGTAAGCATACTACGTTTCCGATCGTGGGAGCAATAAGAAAGGATATCAAGATACAAATGAAGAAACAGCCAACCAAATACATATAGCTTCCGCTGGAAGAACGTTTATTTACAATGCCATATACGATAAGAAAAATGGAGATAATCGTAAAAAGCAATACAATAATCATTTTGAAGCCTCCTGTACATGAAATGAAGATAAACACATATTACAGGATAAAAACACAAAATGCAACAAAAAGAGCAGTAATATAGAATAAAGGCAAATGAAGGGAAGGAGGGGCCGTTATGATGGAGTGGATTGTGGCGCTGCTGCGGAAGGCAAACGCGGAGCAGCTGCGGCAGATTTACATTTTTGTGAAGGCATTCTTGGGAGAATAAAAATCAGCGCCGGACGGGAGGGATTCCGTTCGGCGCTGATTTTTTATTCGGAATTGTAAGACTGGATGATATCGGCCATGGCTTTCAGGACAGCTGCGATCTGGTCATGGTCCAGCTTTTCCAGGACAAGGGCAATGGAGCCGATGAGCCTGGCGGATGCGGAAAAGCTGGGAGCGCCGGTGTCGAAGTGGTTGGTTAAGATGCTGGCTGTCAGTCTGACGGCGGTGGAGATGGAAAAAGAACAGACAGATGAAGAATGATAGGAAAGCGGATGAGATTCTGTAACATAAAAAAGATGTGTAAATTTTTATGGCAGACCGACATTTCTGCTGGTCTGCCATAAAAGTTGACATCAATGCTGACATCATTTTAATATTTTATTATATGTTTTAATAGTTGTTTTTCGTTTAGAGGGAAAAGGAAAATAAAACATATATGTTATAAAAATGAACGAAAAATCTCCAAAACCTTTCGGAATTGGAGATTTTTGTTTTGGTGGGGGAAGGTGGATTCGATTTGCATTTTCGCCTTAGGCGAAAATAGAGGAGTCGCTGCCGTCCAGCCGGCAGCGAGCAGTATGCCGCCGGCATACTGCATTTAGGTGGGTTTGAATCCACCAATCCGCAAGAAAAAAGCTCTGATGACAAATGCCATCAGAGCTTTTTGGTGGGGGAAGGTGGATTCGAACCACCGAAGCGATAAGCAGCAGATTTACAGTCTGTCCCCTTTGGCCACTCGGGAATTCCCCCATATTCAGTTTGTCCTGTGAAACGCTGGAGCCGGTAGACGGACTCGAACCCCCGACCTGCTGATTACAAATCAGCTGCTCTACCGACTGAGCTATACCGGCGACTCACGCGGAACGAGAGTATTATACCACGGGTTTCAAAAAAGTCAAGCACTTTTTTTGAAAAACGGTAAAAATGTGACGGATTTGAAAAAACGGTTGTTTTCCCCTTGAAATGACCGGAAAAAGCTTCCCGGAACGGCAGGAAACCGTTCCGGGAAGGGTGGTAATTACAGCTCAATATCCATCTTTGCGATGACGGCGGCGCAGCGGGGGCAGAGGCCCTCTTCGTTGGCGCTTTCGGAGTGCATCCAGCAGCGGGGGCACTTGGTGCCCTTGGCCTCGGAGACGCCGATGGTCAGGGCGGGGAAGTTGCTGCCGCTGGCAACCTCGGCACCCTCCTCAGGAGCGGCCCAGGCGCAGCTGGAGACGATGAAGATCTCTGCCAGGTTCACACCCTCACAGGCATTCTTCAGGCTCTCGTCGTCACTCTGAAGGCTGACGTGGGCTTCCAGCGCCTTGCCGATGCGCTTGTCGGCACGGGCCTTCTCCAGAACGCCGTTGACGTCCTGGCGCAGCTTCATGACGGTGTCCCATCTGGCCATGGCCGCATCGTCCAGGGCATAGGCGGCGCAGTCCGTGGGCATCTGGTTGAGCAGGATGTTGCGCCGGTCGTCACCGTTGGCGTGGGGCATGGACTGCCAGATCTCGTCGCAGGTGAAGGCCAGGATGGGGGCGAACAGCTTTGCCATGGCATCCACGATCAGGTACAGAGCGGTCTGGGCGGAGCGGCGGCGCAGGCCGTCCTTCTCCTCGCAGTACAGCCGGTCCTT
>CALYTP010000005.1:0-44737 GCA_945486915.1 uncultured Clostridia bacterium
ATGAACCTGGGCAACATCCTGGGCGGCGGCTTCGACCGTCCCTTCGCAATGTCCAACAATCTGGTGCTCCGTGCCGCCGAGGTCATCGCCACCTATGTGTACAAGACCGGTATCAAGGGCCTGCAGTTCTCCCTGACCACTGCCGTGGGCCTGTTCCAGTCCGTGGTTGGCGTGTTCTTCCTGCTGATGGCCAACTGGCTGTCCAGAAAACTGGGTGAAAGGGGTATCTGGTAATGCGAAATGTAAAATCCACCTCTGCAAAAATCGGCGATATGGCCTTTGTCTTTCTGTGTGTTCTCATCGGCGCCGTCTGCCTGCTGCCCATGATTCACCTGCTGGCCAAGTCCCTCAGCGGCACCGACTATCTGGTGCGCCACGAGGTCAGCCTCTGGCCCAAGGGCTTGAACTTTGATGCTTACGCCACCGTTCTGAAGGATCCCAAGTACATCCGCGCCTTCTTCTGGACCGTGTTCCTCACCGTGGTGTGCACCCTGCTGTCGCTGACCATGACCGTGCTGTGCGCATACCCCCTGATCTTCAAGCAGCTCAAGGGCCGCGGCTTCATCAACATCCTCATCACCATCACCATGTTCTTCAACGCAGGCACCATCCCCAACTACCTGCTGATGCAGAAGCTGGGCCTGCTGAACAATCCCCTGGTGCTGATCATTCCCAGCTGTCTGTCCATCTACAATATGATCATCATGCGCAGCTTCTTCTATGGAATCCCGGACAGTCTGCGGGAATCGGCGGAGATCGACGGCGCCACCTTCTTCCAGGTGCTGCGGAAGATCTACATCCCGCTGTCCACCCCCGTGCTGGCAACCCTGGCTCTGTTCTACGCCGTGGGCCGCTGGAACGGCTACTCCGACGCCCTGATGTACATGAAGGACGCCAACTTCTATCCCCTGCAGCTGCTGCTGTACAACATCATCAACAACATCAACTCCGTGGAAGTCGCCACCCAGGAGGGCTTCTCCTCCCCCGGTCTGTCCGCTTCCCTGAAGGCTGCAATCGTCATGTTCTCCACCATCCCCATCCTGTGCATCTATCCCTGGCTGCAGAAGTACTTCATCCATGGCGTGACCATGGGTGCCGTCAAGGAATAACCGAATCTTCACGATTCGCTATTCAATACACCCAATCATAATAAGGAGGCAAACAAAATGGCAAAGAAACTGGTAGCGCTGCTGCTGGCTGTTGCGATGGTCATGTCCTTCGCACTGGTCGCTCATGCAGAAGACGAGCTCGTGGACGGCAAGTTCACCACCACCCGCCACATCACGGTTGAGGTCTATGACCGCGGCAATGACGGCGGCTCCGACCCCACCAACAACATGTACACCGAGTACATCAAGAAGGGCATGCTGGAAGACCACAATGTGGAAGTGGAATTCGTCAAGGTTCCCCGCTGGACTGAGGTCGAGGAAATCAACAACCTGCTGGCTGCTCAGACCGCTCCCGACATCTGCGTGACCTACAGCTACCCCACCATTCAGACCTATGCCGACATGGGCGGCGTTATGGACCTGAGCGGGATCCTGGAGGAGAACAAGGATCTGTGCCCCAACCTGTGGAACTGGCTGGGTGAGAACAACATCTACTGGGACCGTGACCCCGTTGACGGCACTGTCTGGGCCATCGAGGCCAAGCTGGCCACCTCCAACCGCATCCTGACCTTCGTCCGTCAGGACTGGCTGGACGCCCTGGGTCTGGAAGCTCCCACCACCACCGAAGAGTTCGAAGCCATGCTGTATGCCTTTGAGGAGAGAGCCTCCGAGCTGCCCGTTGACGATGCCAGCAAGGTCATCCCCTACTCCGTCAGCTACGACGTGGGCTGGCGCGCAGGCAACCTGATCGAGTCCTTCCTGGATCCCGAGATCTCCGACCGCGAGTTCTACATCAACGGCTTTGACGACAGAAAGCTGACCCAGAACGGCACCAAGGAAGCCATCCGTCTGCTGAACAAGTGGTACAACGACGGCCTGCTGTGGGACAACTTCGCTCTGTACGGCTCCGGCGACACCACCGAGGACGACAACATGAAGGCCGGCTATGTGGGCGCTTTCACCCACAACTGGGACTACCCCTTCCGTAACGGCGTTGACAGCATCAATGCCAACCTGCAGCGCAACGTTGGCCCCGACGCCAAGTATGTTGCAGTTGACTGCTTCACCAGCAGCGACGGCAGCCACACCAAGTTCGTTCCCGGCCCCGTTGACCGTAAGGTCTTCTTCCCCCTGACCAACGACGAGCCTCTGGCCTGCCTGCTGTACCTGGATTGGATCTCCGATCCCGAGCACATCGAGTACCTGCAGATCGGTGAAGAAGGCGTCACCCACAATGTCCTGGAGTCCGGTGCCATTCAGACCGTCGCCGCCACCGGCGATGCCATCATGAACTCCGGCATGAACATCGACTACACCATCACCTGCAACGGCCTGAAGCTGGCTGATCCCGAGAAGACTCAGCTGTCCAAGGCTTACAACTACGCCGAAATCGATCCCGAGATTGTTGCCCAGGCTGACACCTACGCTCAGACCGACCTGCACTTCATCAAGAACGTCAATGTCGGCGCCATCGAAGCCGAAGCCGGCATCGGCGACACCCTGAGCTCCAAGCGCGACCAGGTCTTCGACCAGGCCGTGGTTGCCCCCGTTGACAAGTTCGACGAGGTTTGGGACGACTTCATGGAAGACTACCTGTCCTCCGGCGCCCAGGACATCATGGACGAGCGCGCTGAGAAGTGGGAGCAGTTCTTCGGCGATGCCGAGATGCTGCCCTGATCCCTGACAACTAGCAAAAAAGGAACCGCGAAAGCGGTTCCTTTTTTGTGTTTCTGTAGGGGAGGATATCATCCTCCCGCGCAGTATAAGCCCTCAAAAGGCAATTACGTTGGGCGAATTCGTATCTATGTCCAACATTATCCCATTCAACCGAACACTCGGAAATCGAAACCTGGCGGGAGGATACTATCCTCCCCTACAGTGGCTGGGCAATCATCGTTTCCCGGTTCCATACAACGCAGTGACGATATCCATAATAATCTTCAATCAAACCACCTGGAACAGGTAGAATTTCAGGTAGCTGGTCTCCTCTACGCCCCAGAGGATGGGGTGGTCGCAGCTCTGCTGGCGGGCTTCGATCTGGCGGAGCTGGACGCCGGCATCCCGGGCAGCGTCCCGGAGCATGGCGATGAACTTGTCCTCCGTGGCAAAATGGCTGCAGGAGCAGGTGGCCAGGTAGCCGCCTCTGGGCAGCAGCCGCATGGCCCGGTAGTTGATCTCCTTGTAGCCCGTGATGGCGTTGGCCACGGTCTTCCGGGACTTGGTGAAGGCCGGAGGGTCCAGGATGATGAAATCGTACCTGGGCGGCTCCTTTTCCAGAGCAGGCAGCAGATCAAAGACATTGGCGGCAACGCAGTCCACCACATCCGTCAGGCCGTTGCGCGCGGCATTGGCCCGAGCCATCTCCACCGCCGCTTCGGAGACATCCACGGCGGTGACATGGGCGGCCCCGCCCTTCGCCGCATTCAGCGCGAAGGAGCCGGTGTGGGTAAAGCAGTCGAGAACCGTGTGCCCCTTTGCCATGGCGGCAACCGCCCGGCGGTTGTATTTCTGATCCAGGAAAAAGCCGGTTTTCTGTCCGTTCTCCACATCCACCAGATACTTGATCCCGTTTTCGGTGATTTCCGTGATGGCAGATTCAGGGATTTCCTCCCCGGCCAGCGGGAACCAGCCCTTGTACTGAGTCATGCCCTCCTTCTCCCGGAGGGCCACATCGTTGCGCTCGAAGACACCGCGGATTGTCTGTCCGTCCTCCCGGAGGATGCGCACCAGCATGGGGATCAGCATCCCCTTGATCCGCTCCATGCCCACGGAGAGCACCTGCACGCTGAGCAGGTCGTTAAATTTGTCCACCGTCAGCCCGGGGAAGGCATCCGCCTCACCGAAAATCACCCGGCAGCAGTTCAGATCCTCCGGGCCCATGACGGTCCTGCGGTAGTCCCAGGCCCAGCGGAGCTTGCGCTCCCAGAAGGCTTCGTCAAACCGGTCGTTGGCGTTCCGGGAGATCAGCCGAACCCGGATTTTGGACTGTTGGGACAGAAAGCCGGTGCCGAGATACCGGCCCTTTTTGCTCAGCACATCCACAAGGCCGCCGTTTTCGGTCTCGCCCTCGATGTTCAGAATTTCCGCGTCGTAGACCCAGGGATGTCCCCGCAGCAGCGACGCCTCGGCCTTGGGTGTGACGGTATAACGGGGGTAGCCCCGATCCTGTTTCATAGTCGTTCCTCCCGGAATCAGCAATTTTTCCCCATTATACCATGCAGTACCTCCAATTGCAAGAAGACAGCAAAATCCCCCGGTCGCCCGGGGGATTTCATCAATTAGTAGAACCGGAATTCCATGAAGTCAAAATCACAGCCGGGCAGGAACAGGAACGTCACATCCTGTTTCCCAAAAACCGGCTCCAGGGGGAAGGTCACTTCCGTCCACACCTCGCTGCCGGGGAATTCCGCCACCCGGCGCTGGGGCTGTCCGTCGCCCGCAAAGCGCAGGTGGATGGTGTTGTTTTCCAGCTTGCTCCTGCCCCGGATGGCAACGCCGCGGAGGCCCCGGGTGCCGAAGTCCAGACCCCGGAAGACCAGGGAGACATTGTTGCCGATGCCCTCCACCGCGTCCGCCTTCAGGGTATAGCTGTCACCGTACACCGTGTCATAGGCCGTGGCCGGAATCACATCCCAGGCTCTGCTCCTGCGGTGGAAAGAAAAGCCCTTGATGTGCACCTTGCAGCCAAGCTCGATGCCGAACACATCCCGCCCCTTCAGGGGCTCGTCCAGCCGGAAGGTCTCCGGCTTATAGGTGTTCCAGGTGGTGGGCTTGTCGTAAATGCGCTGGCCGATCATTTTGCTCCCCGGTGCATAGGGGATTCCCTTCCAGAACCGGATGGGGGTGGGGACACCCGCCATTTCAAACACATCCATGGTCAGCGTATCCGCACCGTCGGGGCCGAAGTCGATCTGCTCATAGGCCACCCAGCTCATCTCCGTCCGGGAGGTGGCAATTCCCCGCTCGTTGCCGTTGCCGATTTCGGCGTGGGAGCTGCTGAAAAGCGCCGCGCTGACATAGTCATAGGGGTTCAGGTACATGCTGCCCATGCCCTGCACTTCAACCTCCAGGTCGGACAGGACTGTGCCGCACTGACAGCGAACCCGCACCGCCCCGTCCCCGGCGCCGGTGATCTTCACCGTTCTTCCGTCCGCCTGAGGCTCCAGAAGCACATTGGACACCGTGATGCCCCGGTCGTCGGTGACCCGCCAGTGCAGCTCCTCCACAGGGGCATTGGCCGCGAAAATCTCCGCGTGGATGACGGCTTCCGGCTGCTCCCTGGTCAGGCAGACGGAGGAAGCGGTGAGCTCCACCTTCCGCACCGGAATTTGCTGTGCCGCAGGAGCTTCCGGAATCTCCGGGAGGACAGGATGCCCCTCCTGGGCGGGCAGAACCTGCACCGTCACACAGGCGCTTTCCAGTCCGGGGGAGGTCACCTTGATTTCTCCCACGCCCTCGCCCCAACCGGCAGCCACCGCCAGCAGCATTCCTGAAAACAGGCGGCGGCAGGTGGTCTTGTATTCGTCGGTATCGGCGCTGTTGCCGTTGTCCAGACCCACCAGCTTCAGCGCACCGGTGGCGGTCACCTTCACATAGTCGGAGGCGTTCTTCACGGGATTGCCCTGCTTATCCACCGCCGTGATGGTGCAGAATACCAGCTCCCGTCCGTCCCCCGCAATCCGGGTGCGATCGGCATGGACGCACAGTGCGGCGCTGTCGCCGAAGGAGCGCTCCGTTTTCCGGGCCACGGCGGCGCCGGTATCGTCATAGCCGATGGCCTCGATGACGCCGGGGACATAGCGAACCTGCCAATGGGCCTGAATGTCCGAACCGCCCTTCAGGCTGCGTTTTCCCTGGCTGACGCCGTTCACCAGCAGCTCCACCTCCGGCAGGTTGGATAGAATGCACACGTCGATTTTCTGCCCCGGGTTGAAATCCCAATGGGGCAGCAGGTGCAGCACGGGCTTCTCCTGCCAGCGGTGCCAGCCCGCCTGATAGGCATAGAAGGCATCCTTGGGGAATCCGGCGGTGTCCACCACCCCGAAGTAGCTGTTTTTGGTGTGGTAGGGTGTGGGCTCGCCGATGTAGTCGATGCCGCTCCACAGGAACTGCCCCAGGGTGTAGGGGTAGCGCTCGTCGGAGGCGATGCAGGCCTGGTGGCTCTCGGCGCCCCAACTGGTGCGGCTGTTGCCCAGACTGGAGCACTGCAGATCGTCATCCACCAGCAATGACCGGGACAGGGGGAAGTGGTAGATGCCCCGGCTCTGAACCACGGAGGCGGTTTCGCTGCCGTAGATGACCCAGCCCGGATGATCCCGGTGGTGGCTGTCATACAGGCTTTCGCCATAGTTATAGCCCAC
Source organism: uncultured Clostridia bacterium (assembly GCA_945486915.1). Taxonomy (GTDB): domain Bacteria; phylum Bacillota; class Clostridia; order Oscillospirales; family Oscillospiraceae; genus Faecousia. The sequence continues at coordinate 6,470 of CALYTP010000005.1, forward strand.
CGCGTCCAGATATTCGGCACAGTTCTGGGTGTTCTCCCAGGCCATATAGTTGGAGCCGAAGGTTCTCAGCCCATTCTTCAAGGGGTCGTGGACTGCCACCTCGGAAAGAAGGTTTTTGGTGGTTTCCTGCCCCCGCGCATCCCGGTGGGTGTCATAGATCTCGTTTCCGATGCTCCAGAAAATCAGGCTGGGATGGTTCCGGTCCCGGCGCACCCAGCTGGCCACATCCTTTTTGTACCACTCCGGGAAGAACCGGGCGTAGTCATAGGGCGTCTTCCCCTTCTCCCAGCAGTCGAAGGCCTCGTTCACCACCAGAATGCCCATCTCGTCCGCCAGCTCCATCACGCCGGGGGCTGGCATATTGTGGGCGGTTCTCAATGCATTGGCGCCCATATCCTTCATGATCTCCAGCTGACGCCGGGCGGCGGGATAGGAGAATGCCGCGCCCAGGCAGCCCAGGTCATGGTGCAGCGCAACACCGTGGAGCACCACACGGCGGTGGTTCAGGAAGAAGCCTTGATCCGGCGATACCGCAATGGTGCGGAAGCCGCAGACGCTCTCCAGCTGGTCCAGCGTCTCCCCGCCCCGCAGCAGCCGTACCCGGACACGATGACAATAGGGGTCGTCCACATCCCAGAGATGGGGGTTCTCCACGGTCAGCACAGCGCTCTGCCCCACCGCTGCGGACACGGCGGCGACGGTTTCTCCCCCGGCGTTCAGCAGGGTATATTCCAGCAGGTCTCCCGCCTGGGCATCTTCCGTCTCCGCGCCGGCGGTGAGCTGCCAGAGGCCGCCGGACAGCTCTCTGGCAGAAAGATACAGTCCGTCCGTCACCAGATGGCTCTGGGGGCAGTCGATCCGCCACACATCCCGGTAGATGCCCGCGCCGGAATACCAGCGGGAATTGGGATGGCGCAGGCAGACACGCACCAGCAGCTCGTTCTCACCGGGCTGCAAAAAGTCCGTCACATCCACCTCAAAGGAGGAATAGCCGTATTTCCATTCGGCGGCGGTTTTGCCGCCCACAAACACCGTCGCGTCCATGTAAACGCCTTCAAAATACAGGCAGCAGCGTGCCCCTGGCTGCCAGGTCAGTACCCTGCGGTACCAGCCGGTACCGTCCTGATAGAGATTGCTCACATGCCAGATCTGCCAGTCGTGGGGCAGCGTCACCGGCTGCCAGACCTGCTCAGCAGGCAGGCTTTCGCCGCATTTCTCGTCAAAGCAGAATTCCCAGCCGTCACTGATGCGCTTCCGGGTTCTCATGGGAAATTTCCTCCTGTGTTGTTAATAAAGGGTTCTGCCCTTTTCGTCGGGGATTCCGCTCTTGCGGAAGAAATAGGAATTGATGATGTCCCGCCAGTCGCAGGCGTGCTCTGCCTGGTGGGTCAGGCGCTCATGCATCCGGTCATAGGCATCCTGCGGCAGCAGCTCCCGAATGCTCTCCAACGCATCCAGGAATCCGGCGGCCATTTCGGCACCTTCAAAATGGGTATCGTAGATGTGCTGGATCACGGTTTTGCCGCTCTTGAGCACATGGGTATAGGGCAGGTAGTGGAAGAACAAAACCAGCTCATCGGGGCAGGTGTCGATGTTCTCATAGAGGGAGGCCAGCGGCTCGTTGTACTGCTGGCAGTAGCCCGTGCCGGTGCTGCCCCGCTCCACGCCCACGCCCAGGTGGTCAGCCCGGTGGTAGGTGCCCCAGCGGTCATACTCATAGCCCTCCGGGCTGGGGCCGTAATGGTTGTTGGGGGTCACCATCCAGCCGATGCCCAGAGGAGAGGTGTACTTTTCGTAGGCGGGCCAGGAATCCATCAGGAGCCCCACCAGGGTCTGCACCACCTTGGCATCAAGCCCGAAGGTCAGCTTCACCCACTCGGCGGCGATGGCTTCGGGGTCCAGGGTCATGTCGTAGGCCAGCCGTCCGAAGCCGTACCAGTTGGCGGCGGCCAGATCATGGCCCGTCCAGTTGATGTCATTGCCGGTGTTGGCAACGGCTGCCATGCCGCAGTTGGTATTTCCGAAGCTGCGGCCGCTGACCAGGTCGCAGATCCGGGAAGGGACGCCCTGCACATGCATATCCTGATCCAGCACCTGCCGGAACCAGGGCATCAGATAGCACACATGGCGCTGCTGACCGGTGTACTCCTGGGCAATCTGGAATTCGATCATCATGTTGGTCTTTTTCAGGCCGCCGAAGAGGGGTGCCACCGGCTCGCGAACCTGGAAGTCCATGGGGCCGTTCTTGATCTGCAGGATCACGTTGTCCCGGAACTGTCCGTCCACGGGCATGAAGTTGTCGTAGGCTGCCTTGGCACGGTCGGTCTTCCTGTCCCGCCAGTCCTGGCGGCAGTTATAGACAAAGCAGCGCCAGATGATCTTGCCGCCGTAGGGTGCCACGGCATCGGCCAGCATGTTGGCACCGTCGGCATGGGTGCGACCGTAGGTGAAGGGGCCGGGACGGCCCTCGGAATCGGCCTTCACCAGGAAGCCGCCGAAGCCCGGCAGGTTCTCCCAGATCTCCTTTGCCTTCTCAACCCACCACTGCTTCACGCCTTCGTCGCAGGGATCGGACAGGGTCAGGCCGCCCAGCTCCATGGGGGCGGCGAAGTTGACGGACAGATACAGGTCGATGCCGTAATGGGCGAAAATCTGCTGCATCCGGCGCAGTTTTTCATAGTAACGGTCAGAAATCAGCCAGGAGGCCGCCTTGACCACGTTCACATTGTTGATGACCACGGCGTTGATGCCCACAGAGGCAGTCAGGCGGGCGTAGTCCCGGGTGCGCTCTGTCACCAGAACCTCATCATCGGCAAAGAAGAAGGATTTTCCGGAGTAGCCCCGCTCGATGCTGCCGTCCATATTGTCCCAGTGGTTCAGCATCCGCATGGGGTTGGCGGGCGCTGCTTCGGTCTTCCAGGACAGCGCCTCAAAGGAACCGTTTTCCAGCCGCAGCTGACGGATCAGGGCAAAAACGCCATAGAGCGCGCCCCGCTCATCGGCGCTTTCGATGGTGCAGCTTCCGTTTTCCGCAGTGATCCGGTACCCTTCCCGGGCAATTTCGGAGTTTTTCCGCAGAGCCAGGGCGGCATTTCCGGAGGAAACGCAGACTTCCCGGCGGTACAGCCCGGAGAAGGCCAGCGTCAGCTCCTCCAGCGCCGCAGTGCCGGAAAAATCAGAGGAAACGGTGAGTGTCTTCCCGGATTCATCCGCCAGAAGGGGGTAGGTTAACCAACAGTTTGTGTAAGTCATTTTGTTCACCCTTATGTTAAAAATGAGATATTTTGCAATGATTTCCGCACCACTGTAACAGGCCGTCACACGTATAAATTGTAATTTGTAGAGCAGATTTTTTGCTCAAGCCACTGTAGGGGAGGCTATTAGCCTCCCGCCAGGTTTCGGTTTCTGAGTGTTCGGTTGAATGGGAAAATGTTGGACATAGATACGAATTCGCCCAACGTGATTGCCTTTTGAGGGCTTACACTGCGCGGGAGGATGATATCCTCCCCTACATTGGATGGGTGGTAATTTGCACCGATAAATTACAATCTATGGATGTTACCCCCTGCTGCGATGGCTGGGCTATCATTTCACCACGCCGAAGCCCAGGATGGTGAAAACCTTTTCCTCGTCGCCGGGGGCCATGGCGATTTCCACCCGGTGGCGGGCAGGGGTCTGCTTATTGAACAGGACGGTGGTGTGGCAGTGGGTCCAGCCGGCCTCCCTGGGGTCCAGGAGGCGGTACTTTTCGCCGTCGATGGTGACCATGGCCTTGCCGAACTCCTCCGAACCGGAATCCTTGAATTCCAGCACCAGCTTCCGGCAGGTGAGCTCCAGCACAAAGGGAGCGCCGCCCGCCGCCTTTTTCCAGTTGTTGGGGAACATGGGGGTATTGTGCATATCATCATCCAGGGGAACGCACTGCAGATCCTCGTCCGTATCCGTGAAGCTGCCGGGATCGATGACGGCGTCTCCGGGCTGCTTCCGGTCCAGAAGTTGAAGATCCTCGAAGTCTGCGCCATAGTACGGCGGCACATAGCCCGTAACCTCCGCATCCGGCTGCTGACCGGCAAGACGGTCGATGAGGTACAGCAGGCAGTCCGCCATGATCCGGTGGCCCAAGTTGCTGGGGTGGTAGACATCATAGAAATACTGCCGCTTGGTGATGACCCGGTTCTGCGCATCCCGGAACTGGCCGGATACCGCCTCCAGCACATCCACCATGGGCAGCTGATACCGGTAGCCGATGGGCGCCAGACGGCGCTTCAGATTCCAGTCGTCGGCAAACACCGCGAACAGCAAAATCACCGCCGGGTGGTTGGGGGCATTCAGAATATGGCGCACCAGGCTCTCATAGAAGACACCCTCGGTCTCGTCCCCCAAATCGTTGACGGCAAACTCCACCACCACCAAATCGGGCTGCACCGCGCCATCCCGGGTGATGTCACGGTCATAGCGCATCAGCCCAGTCTCCGAGGGCGTGCCGCCGACGCCTGCCTTGATGTAGTGCACGTTCTCGCCGAACCGACTGCGCAGCGCTTCATAGGTTTTCCGGGCATAGCAGTTTTCCTGCAGCGGCACAGCGCCTGCGCCCTGGGTGATGGAGCCGCCGATGAAGGCCACGGTGACCTCCTCCCCTGCCGCGGCTCTGCGGACAAAGGACTGCACCCGGGCGTTATTTCCCGCACTGAGGAAGGACCGGGCGATCATCTGGCGGTAGCCGGGGCTGTCAAAATCCACCTTCGGATCCGGGTCCTGCCGGGGAATATCGAAACCGTCGTTTACATAAAACTGGACGGATACGGTGGCCATATCGGAAACCCTGGGCAGCTCAAAGAGAAACTCTCCCGGTGCGGCGTCAAATTCGCTCCAGGTAAGCTCGGACAGGGTGATGACCCGTTCCGCCCCGTCTCCGGGGAACACAAAGGAATGCCTGCTTCCCGGGCCGTTTTCTCCCCGGAAGATCAGGGAAAAGCCCACCTCCATACCGGGGTCCTCCGTGGTGATGGACACGCCGATGCTGTGCACCAGCTTTCGAAAGCCCGGGGCATTTGTCAGCAGCTGCAGGACAGCTTCCTCCTGTACGCCGCCGGTGACCCGGGCAAAGGAGGGCAGACGGTCGCTGCTGATGAAGACGGAGTGCCTCCCCTTTCCGTCGTCCTGTGGGATGCCGCCCACCTGCTTATCCAATAAGACATAAAAACCGGGGCGCTTCTGCGTGGGATCCTTGGGTGCTACGCAGCCTGCCATAGCAACATCCTCCTTTTCTGATTAAGGCAACACTGCACAATGGGTGCTGCGGGCTTCGGCAGATCTTTTACCCCAATCGTGCAGTATGAAAAATGGGAAATACACAAAGTATTCCCGCATTTTTCATACTTTCGCTTGGGGCAAAATCTCTTGCCGAATCTCCTTGCCCCATTATGCGGTGTTGCCTTAAGCGTATTCTACCTCCATTTGGCCGGAGATACCAATCATTTTTTGCGGTTGCGATTGCCGACTGTTGCGCATTTTCATCGGTGGAAAAGTCCCGGAACCCCAGCAGCCAAAGGGGTTTTCGGGTTTTCCCCCTGCCGGAAAGCCGGGGGCTGTCCGATTGACTTTTCCCTTCTTTTTACTATAATAAAGCTATCCGGCGGAGGATGCAAGCGGCATTTTTCCGCAGGGTATTTCCAGTGAAAACCGCCCAATTCATCCAACAGGAGGTAATTCCATGATTTTGTATGTTGACGGCAGTTCCAGGGGCATTGGCGACGGCACCGCCCGGAAGCCCTTCCGAACCATCAGCCAGGCAGCCGCCGTGGCCATGCCCGGAGACGAGGTGCTGGTGGCACCCGGCATCTACCGGGAGGAAGTTAGCCCCGCCAACGCAGGCACCCGGCTGGCACCCATTGTCTACCGTTCCGCCGTGCCCAGAGGTGCCACCATCACCGGCGCCCAGCGGTTCCAAAATTGGGAGCACTTTGAAGGCGACGTCTGGAAGCTTACCCTCTCCAACGAAATCTTCCATAATTACAACCCCTATACCACCCTGGTCTACGGCGACTGGCTGAATCAGGGCATACCCTGCCACACCGGCGAGGTGTTCCTGAACGACAAATCCCTGTATGAGCAGGACACCCTGGAAAAGGTTCTGAACCCCGGGTTCTACGACGGCTCCTGGGACAGGGAATTCACCAAGCACACCTGGTACACCACCCAGTCCGAAGACGGCGGGGAAACCATCCTCTACGCCAACTTCCAGGGCAAGAATCCCAACGAGGAAGTGGTGGAAATCACCCTGCGGCCCCACTGCTTCTACCCCGCTGCGGAGCATGTGGACTACATCACCCTCTCCAGCTTCGTGGTCACCAAGGCCGCCACCCAGTGGGCGCCTCCCACGGCTCTGCAGGACGGCATGATCGGCCCCCACTGGTCCAAGGGCTGGGTCATTGAGAACTGCGAGGTCTCCCATTCCAAGTGCTCCGGCATCTCCCTGGGCAAGTACCTGCAGCAGGGCAACGACAACAAGTGGTCCCACTACAAATACAAGGACGGCACCCAGACCCAGCGGGACTGCGCCCTCATCGCCCAGATCGACGGCTGGAGCAAGGAGACCATCGGCTCCCACACCGTCCGGGACTGCGACATCCACGACTGCGGCCAGACCGGCATCGTGGGCAACCTGGGTTGCGTGTTCTCCGTGGTCGAGAACTGCCACATCCACCACATCAACAACAAGCGCAATCTGGCCGGTGCCGAGATCGGCGGCATCAAGTTCCACGCCGCTATCGACGTGATTATCCGCAATTGCCACTTCCACCACTGCACCCGGGGCATCTGGCTGGACTGGCAGACCCAGGGCACCCGGGTCAGCGGCAACCTGTTCCACGACAACTGCATGGCCCGGGACTATCTGCTGAAGCCCGAAAATATGGAGGGTCTGGGTCTGGGCGAGGATCTGTTCATTGAGATTGCCCACGGCCCCTGCCTGGTGGACAACAACATTATGCTCTCCGAGCGGGCGGTGAAGCTGCCCACCCAGGGCGTTGCCTTTGTGCACAACCTCTTCGGCGGCTCCATCACCGCCGTGGGCCGGGGCGTCAAGAACGGCTCCGACAAGTACGACTCCACCCGCTACACCCCCATTCACCTGCCCCACCGGACGGAGATCACCGGCTTCATGTCCATCCTCCACGGCGACGTGCGGTTCCACAACAACGTATTCGTCCAGCAGCCCGTCCGGGAAAAGCTGGAGGAAATCTGCGCCCCCACCCGGGACAACGAGTGGGATGACGCCAACCTCATCACCGGCACCGTGCCCTACAGCGGCTATATGCGTGAGGATGCCTGGAAGGCCTGCTTTGAGGGCTACTGCGGCGAGGGCTGCGGCGTAAACCGGGACCGCTACTACATGCCCCTGCCCGTCTGGACCGGCGGCAACGTGTTCTTCAACGGCGCACAGCCTGCGGACATCGAGGACGATTTCACCGTGGACACCCAGCACCACATCACCCTGGAGCTGAAGGAAGAGGACGGAAAGTATACCCTGGTGACCAACCTGATGGACTACCTGCCCGAGGCCAAGCTGATCTGCACCGACACCCTGGGCATCGCCTTTGAGCCGGAGCAGCGCTACGAAGGCCCCAATGGGGAGGACATCGTCTTCGACACCGATTTCTACGGCAACCGCCGCAGCGGCAAGGTTGTTGCAGGCCCCTTCGCCAAATAAAATGAAATTAGGCTATCGATTTTAATAAGCTGGTCGTGAAATTGTAATTTTGCGGGGCACATACGAAGTATCTCATTTGATCAACCGATCAATATCGATGCCGAAGGCAATATCGACTTTCCCGTGGGAAAGATATCGATATATCAAAACGATATTTGCTTCGCAATCGATATGTGCATGGCACTCGATATGCGCTGCGCGCAAGAAAGTTTTGCCCCGCCAAATTACAATTTGCCAATGTGCTTACGAAAGCCGATAGCCAAAAAATGAAAAAATCCGCAGGAATCCGACAACAAAGCTTCGGTTCCTGCGGTTCTTTTTCACGAAATGCGTTTTATTCGCTGCCGGTTCCCTTCACATGCTGGTAGATCTCCTGCAGCTTGCGGTCGATCTGGGCGCAGCCCTCGGCGCATTCATAGAGGGCGCGGTTGTCCTCCTCCGAGATGTCGTTGTTCTTTTTGTAGCGGATGGTGTGCTCGGTGGTGGCCCAGAGGTCCATGGCCAGGGTACGCAGCTGCACCTCCACCTTCATGGATTTCTTCTCGTTGTGCAGGAAGATGGGCACACTGACGATCAGGTGCAGGCTCCGGTAGCCGTTGGGCTTGGGGCTCTGGATGTAATCCTTGCGTTGGATCAGCGTCACATCATCCTGCATGAGAAATGCGTCCGCCAGCATATAGATGTCCGACTGGAAGGCGCAGACCACCCGAATGCCTGCGATATCGCTGAGGTTTTCCTCGATGCTCTCCACAGACAGCGGGCAGTGCCTCCGGACCAGCTTGTTCATGATGCTGTCCGGGGATTTGAGGCGGGTATGGATGGCCTCGATGGGGTTGTGCTCCGTGTTCAGGGACAGATCCTCGCTGAGCACCCGGAATTTGGTCTCCACCTCCATGATGGCGCAGTTGTAGAAGGACATCAGCTCCCGGTAGGGTCTGGCCTGCTCCCGCATCCACAGATGCCCCCGGGTCACGATCTGCTCCGCCAGCACCACCGGCGCTTTGGCCTGCATCGAATCCAGCTGTTTCATAATCGGCCTCCTGAGCTTCTCTTTGGTAGTACGTCTATGATACCTTTTTTCGACGCTGTTTTCCAGAGGGTGTTTGTGACCAAAGTGTGAATATTTCGTGTCCTGATGCTGGAAAACAGCAAATTGTAATTTGGCGGGCAGGTTTTTGCTCAGGCCACTGTAGGGGAGGCTATAGATGCCCGCCAGGTTTCGGTTTCCGAGTGTTCGGTTGAATGGGAAAATGTTGGACATAGATACGAATTCGCCCAACGAGATTGCTTTTTGAGGGCTTACACTGCGCGGGAGGATAATATCCTCCCCTACAGTGGCTGGGTGGTAATTCGCACCGCCAAATTACAATTTCCCGATATGCGCTAAACTGAAAAAACACCGTTTCCAGCAGCGGAAACGGTGTTTTTTATCAGATTTCTATGGTGATTTCGGCATTGCCGCAGCCGGTAAGGACACAGGTGTCACCGTCCATGGTGCTTTCCGCACCGGAAACAGAGGTGGGTACGCCCAAATGCACCAGGGCAACCTGCCAGGGCTTGCCGCTGCTGACGCTGACGGAAATGCTGCCGCCGGTGCGGGTGGCGGAAATGCACGCCTCCACTTCGTTGTCTGCGGAATAGACCTTCGTCTTCGCGGTCTTCCCGTCGCCCAGGGCATAGACCCGGAAGGTGACATCGTTGGCATAGTCATAGACGGCATCGTCGTCCCGGCTGCCCACGGCGACGATGCTGTTCTCCCGGGCAAACAGGGGGATGCTGAGGTAGCCGTGCTCCTCCCGGTACCATTTGCCGCCTTCGTGGACGGTGCCGTCCAGCACGCTGGTCCAGGTGCCCTCCGGCAGGTAGTACTCCGCCATGCCCCGGTCATTGAAAATGGGAGCCACCAGCAGGCTGTCGCCCAGCATATACTGGTCTGCGAGATACTGGCAGCTGCGGTCCTCCGGGAATTCCAGCACCATGCTGCGCATCATGGGCACGCCGGTCTGGGAGGTCTCCACGGCGTTGCGGTAGAGGTAGGGCATCAGAGAGGCCTTCAGCCTGGCAAAGAACCGCAGCACGTCCACGGCCTCCTCGTCGTAAGCCCAGGGCACCCGGTAGGAGGTGGAGCCATGGAGCCGGGAATGGGTGGACAGCAGGCCGAAGGCGCACCACCGCTTGTAGACATCGGGGGTGGAGGTGGCCTCGAAGCCGCCGATGTCGTGGCTCCAGAAGCCGAAGCCGGAGCTGGTCAGGGACAGGCCGCCCCGGAGGCTCTCCTCCATGGATTCGTAGTTGGACCAACAGTCGCCGCCCCAGTGCACCGGGAACTTCTGCCCCCCGGCGGTAGCGGAACGGGCAAAGACCACGGCTTCCTTTCTGCCCTTCTTCCGGCAGATGACATCGAAGACCACCTTGTTATAGAGATAGGTGTAGTAATTGTGCATCTTTTCCGGATCGGAGCCGTCGAAGTAGACGCAGTCGGTGGGGATGCGCTCGCCGAAGTCGGTCTTGAAGCAGTCCACGCCCATGTCCATCAGCCGTTCCAGCTTGGAGGCGTACCACCGGCAGGCATCGGGATTGGTGAAGTCCACGATGGCAAGACCGGGCTGCCACATATCCCACTGCCAGACGGAGCCGTCGGGGCGCTTCAGGAAGAAGCCCTTCTCCATGCCCTCCCGGAAGATGGCGGACTCCTGGCCCACATAGCTGTTGATCCAGACGCAGATCTTCAGCCCCCTGGCCTTCAGGCGCTTCAGCATCCCCTCGGGGTCCGGGAAGACCCGACTGTCCCACAGGAAGTCGCACCAACTGAACTCCTTCATCCAGAAGCAGTCGAAGTGGAAGACCTTCAGGGGAATGCCCCGGTCCAGCATACCGTCCACAAAGCTGTTCACGGTCTGCTCGTCGTAGTTGGTGGTGAAGGAGGTGGACAGCCACAGGCCGAAGGTCCAGGGCGCGGGCAGGGCGGGCTTGCCGGTGATGTCGGTGTAGCGCATCAGCACCTGCTTCATGGTGGGGCCGTTGATGAGGAAATAGTCCAGCTTTTCGCCGGGGACACTGAACGATGCCTTGGTGACCATCTCGGAGGCCACCTCGAAGGAGACCTTCTCCGGGTGGTTGACGAAAACGCCGTAGCCCCGGTTGGAGATGTAGAAGGGGATGTTCTTATAGGACTGCTCGGTGGAGGTGCCGCCGTCTTCATTCCAGATATCCACGCTCTGACCGTTCTTGACGAAGGGGGTAAACCGCTCGCCCAGGCCGTAGATCAGCTCGCCTACCCCCAGGGACAGCCGCTGGCGCATATAGGCGTCCTCCGGGCCACGGTCATAGGCCAGGCCCTTCCAGTCGGTCTTCATGTAAGAAAGATCCTGCCAGCCGGAGGAAGTGACCTTCTCATTCCCCCGGAAGAACACCAGCTCCGCGTTCTCTTTGCTCACCTCCACCCGGAGGCTGCCGCTGGAGACGATGAGCTTATCGCCGCAATCCTCCGCCTGCATGCAGCCGGGGACGGCGGGGGCGATCTCAAAGGCAGGGCCTTTGTCCAGGGCGCCCAGGTGATGGCAGGTCTGGATGCGCAGCACCTCGGGATAGGGCGCGGTGATGCGGATGGTCAGATTCACGCCGCCCAGGGTATCGCCCCGGTGGTTTACCCGGTAGGTGGGGGCACAGATGGTGACTGCATCCGCCTCGATTCTGGAGAAATAGACCTGCGCCGGGGAAAAGCAGGCGCAGCCTTCCCTCTGCAGCCAGTGACCGTTGCTGAATTTCATTGTCATGTTCCTCTCTTCTATGGATTGGCGCCCGGGTAAAACCCGGCGCCTGATATTCTAAGGCAGCACCGCATAATGGGGCAAGGAGATTCGGTGAGAGATTTTGGCACAAGCGAAAGTACGAAAAATGCGGGAATACTGGATGTATTTCCCATTTTTCGTACTGCGCGCTAGGGGCAAAAGATCCGCCGAAGCCCGCAGTCCCCATTGTGCGGTGTTGCCCTAATTTTCGGCTTATGTAAGTGGCAAATTGGAATTTGGCGGGAAGATTTTGGGGCAGGCCACTGTAGGGGAGGCTATTAGCCTCCCGCCACGAAAGTCGCCTGCATGTTTGGTTGAATGGTTTTTTGTTCGACATCGTACGAATTCGCCCAACATAGTACTTATTTGGGAAGCTCTACTGCGCGGGAGGATGATATCCTCCCCTACAATGGCTGGGTGGTAATTCGTACCGCCAAACTGCAATTTCACAATCCGCTCATGAATGCCGATCACCTGTTTTCGATCTTATCATACAACACAATCTCCAAAAAGACTACCGGAGAAATGGCAGAAAGTTCACCCATCAAATTTGACATTCCCCGGAGGGTATTGTATAATTATGCACAGGAAGGAGGCGGCGGTATGTATCGGATTCTGGTTGCGGACGACGAAGCCCTGATCCGGCAGGGCATTCAGTGCCTGCTGGATTATGAGGCCCTGGGCTTTACCATATGCGGCGAGGCTGCCAGCGGGGAACAGGCGCTGGAAAAGATCCTCCGCCTTCAGCCCGACGTGGTGCTGATGGACATCCGGATGCCGGGATTGACCGGACTGGAGGTCATCTTCAGCGCCCAGAAGCAGGGCTTCCGGGGAAAAGTGCTGATCATCTCCGGCTTTTCCGATTTTTCCTATGCCCAGGAGGCCATCCGCTATGGGGTGCAGGGCTACCTGACCAAGCCCATCGACGAGGAGGAGCTGGAAAAGCTGCTGCGGCAGTTCAAAGCCGAGCTGGATCAGGAAACCAGCCGGGACAGCGCCACCCAGCATTACCGCAAAATGGCCAGAGCCTCCCTGATCTGCGATATTTTCCAGGGGAAGCTGCCGCCCGATGGCGTTTCCTTGCAGCAATTGGGCCTGGAGGCTCCCTGCTATCAGGTGGTGCTGTGGGACAATCTTTCCCCCTCCCTGCCGGATCTGCCCCAGCGGCTCTCTCTCAGCGCCCATCCGGAGCTGTACGACGCCGTGGAGATCCAGGGCATCCATGGGCTGCTGTTGAAGGGTACGGCTCCCGTCTGCCAGCTGGAAATCATGGTCCAAAGAAACCGGCAGACCCAGGCGGAGCTGGACGGCCTGTTCCTGGCCTGCGGCGATGTGGTCACCGGACTGAACAGGGTCTGCGAGTCCTTCCGGCAGGCCATCCAGCTGCACCGGCGCCGGTTCTTCTGCCAGCCTGGGCAGCACATTCTGGACAGCAGCGCCCTGGCCTCCATCCCCGCCACGGTCACGCCTCTGGGCGAGGACGCCATGCAGCGCTACACCGCCAGGATCCTGGACTGTCTGCACACCTTCAACCGCCGGGAGCTGGTGCAGACCCTGCAGCAGCTGGAGGAAACGCTCTTCGCCAGCGGCAATCCCCCGGAGGCCCTGAAGCTGTTCCTGACGGACCTGTACCTGCAGATCAAGGAAAAAATGTGCCGCCTCTACCCGGACTGCGCCATTCCCTTCTATTCCAACACCGTCATCATCCACAGCCTGGAACATACGCTGTTCCTCCACGAGAGCATCCTTTTCCTGGCAAGCCGCTTTGAGATGATCCTGAATGCCATCGGCGTCTCCAACCGGGACAGCGTGCTGGACGATGTGCTGCACTACATCCACCACAATTATGCCGACAACATCACCCTGGAGAGCATCGCGCCCCTCTTTGGCTACAACCGTTCCTACCTGGGCAAAATCTTCACCCGGAAAACCGGCATGAGCCTGGGTGCCTATGTGGATCAGGTGCGGGTGGAGCGGGCCAAAGAGCTGCTGCTCAGCACCGACACCAAGGTATACGCCATCGCCCAGCGGGTGGGATATAAAAATGTGGACTATTTCCACATCAAATTCAAGAAAATCGTGAACATGAGCCCCGCGGAGTTCCGGAAGGAGCACCTGGGGAAATAAGCTGCTGCACCAACTGGGGAGGATAATATCCTCCCCTACAGCAGCCGAACAAAAATGACGAACCTTTTTGGGGTTCGTCATTTTTATTGGGGATTATCCGTTTGCGGGGCCGTAGTGGAAGGTGATGCTGATGGTCTCAATGTGGGAGATCACCTCGTCGTTGCGGTCGATGATGCAGGGGGTGCAGCCGGTGAGGTCGCCGTCCAGGGTTCTGGCTTCCTCGGGCAGCTTATGAACCCACTCGTTAAAGAGGTTCACCCGGGTGGTGATCCGGTTATCGGAGGTGGTGTAGGGCCTGCCGGAGAGGGTGTAGGGCTCGCCGTTGATGAGGATCTCCTGAATCTCCATCACATAGCCCGGGAACAGGAGCTCACCGTTGGAAACCGCAAAGGCAGAGAAGGCAATGCCCGCGGAATATCCCTGGGCGGTGCCGGTGAAGTCCAGAGCCACGGTGTAGTCGCCCTCGCCGGTGATCTCCACATCGGTCTCCTTCACGCCCTGGGTGATGGAATCGGTGTTGCGCTCGTCACCCACGGAGTAGGTGGTGCAGTAGTCGGCGGAGTTCCACATGATCCAGGCCACCGCCTTGTCACTGCCGTTGGCGATCACATCGGTGCGGAAGGACTCCGGGGCTTCTGCCAGCAGCGCATTGAGCCGCCGGGTGGCCATGATGCCCAGCTCCTCCACGTTCATCAGCTCCTGGGCCTCCACATTCCGCTTGCCATACAGCCTTGCCAGGTCCTTGTCCACCATGGCAAGCTCGCTGCGCCGGAAGAAAGCACTGCAGTCCCACAGGCAGTTGGTGTAGTTGTACAGGTCGCAGCAGTCCAGAAATGCCTGGTGATACTTGACGGTGTTTTCCTGCAGCTCCGTGGCGTAGAGGACGCCATACTCGCCGATGACCACGCCGTAGCCCTCGTCCACGAACCGGGTCATCTTCTGCAGTGTCTGCATCATGGCCTCGTAGTCGGAGACGGTGCCCCAGCGGACGGTGCTCTGACCGTCGCCGCAGTAGGCCCAGGGATCGTAGTAGTGGACGGAGATCATCAGCTTGTTTTCCGCGCTGTCCGTGGGCATGACAAACCGCGCATCCAGGGTATTGTCGATGTTGGTGCCGAAGCCGGGGATCAGCAGGAAGCGCTGGGCATTGTTGCCGCCGGTGGCCCGGACGGTGTCCACAAAGACCTGATTGATCCTGTTGGCCAGCTCGTACTTTTCGTCGTCGGTGAAGTAGGTCTGAATGGAATCGGAGCAGTAGAGGGTGGAATTTTCATCGAAGCGGGCGCCGATCTCCTCGTTGGCACCTTCAAAGATCAGCCGGTCGGAGTACTCGCCATAGCGGTTTGCAATCTGGGTCCACATGGAGGTGTAAGCCTGCATGGCAAGGTCTCTGGTCTGCTCGCTTTCGGAGCCGAACATGCCGTACCAGCCGCCGTCCCAGTGGTCATTGACAATGACGTACATATCGGCGTTCAGGGCGTAGTTGATGATCTGCTCCACCCGGTCCAGGTAGGCTTCGGAAATGGTGAAGTCGCCGTTTGCCAGGTCGGTGGCGTTGGTCATCCACGCCACGGGAATGCGCAGGGTATCAAAGCCCGCTGCCTTCATCCCGGAGATCATCTCCTGGGTGGTGACGGGCTGATTCCACATGGTCTCATAGTAGCCGGGATCGTCCGACACCCTGCCTGCACCCGAATTGCAGGCCTCCATGGTGTTGCCCAGGTTGGTGCCGTTGCCCATGAGCCGGGTCAGCTCCACAGCAGTCAGCGATGTGCGCATCACGCCGTCGTCATAGGTCTCGATGCCGTTGGCGGACAGGTGCAGCACCCTTTCGCCGGCCCGCTCTGCCTCGGCAGCCGCTTCGGCGGGTTCCGTGGCAGGCGCCTGCGTGGGCGCTTCGGTGGGCATTTCGGCCGCTTTGAAGGTCAGGCCGGAGAGGGTGAAGGTGACGGAAACGGTCTGGGGGTTCTCCACATGGATGTTCAGGACGTGGTCAGCCGCGGAGGCCTCCTCCACGGCGCTGCCGTCCCAGGAATTGAAGGGGTCGTTGGTGTCAAAAACGCCGGAGGACTTCAGCGCGGACTTGGGGCCGGGCTTGGTGACGGTCAGTTCCTGACCATTGACCAGCACCTGATCCCAGGTGATGTCGCAGGCGGTGAGGCCGGAGGTCTTCTGCTCTCCCAGAGTGACCTTGTAGTCCTTGATGTAGATGGCGGTCAGGTTATAAAGGCCCTGGACGCCCAGAGCGACGGCGGTTTCCGACAGGTCGGCGGCGCAGTCGAAGGTGACGGTATACTGTCCGTCGCCGCGAACCTCCACCACCGGGCCGGTTTCGTTGCCGGTGTAGCCCAGCGACGCGTCGTTGTACAGCACATTCAGCGCCAGATACAGCACTGGCTCCTCTGCCTGGGCCACGGCCGCAGGGGCGGCGCAGGTCAGCAGCAGGCACAGGCACAGCAGAATGAAGAATGCGGATTTGCATTTCATGGTTGATTCTCCTATCCAAACGGTGTTTGACGGGGGGACTTACGATGGGCTGACAGCGCCCGGCTCCTTTTCGATTTCCCGGAAGAAATACCGGGCAAAGCCGCTGATGGTATAGATCATGGCCGCAGGGCCGATGAGAATGCCGAAGAATAGGGTGGTGTTGTTCCAGAAGATCAGGAAAACCTCCAGCACCAGCAGGGCAATCAGCAAAATTGTGCGGACAAAATAGCGGATGGCGATGTCCGCGGAGTTTTTCAGGGTGCGCAGCACGGTATTGCGGTACCGCGCCTGCAGGGCAAAGGCATACAGGAACATCATGAGCAGCGCAAAGCCGCCCACCCAGCCGCAGACCAGCAGGAGAAACGGGTGCTCCTCCAGCTGCTCGAACAGCGAAAAATCCAGCCACACCATGTAGCAGCCCGCCAGCAGCAGAAGGCCGTAGGGGATGCCGGTTTTCAGGTTCTTCCGGAAGGCCTCCCAGAACTGCTTTCCCACATGGCCCTCCTCGTCCCCGGCCATTTTCATGGTCACATCAAAGGCCGCAATGGTGGCAGGCCCCAGGGTGATCACCGGCAGGCTGCACAGGACCCAGAGAACATTGATGACGAGAAGATCCGTCAGATTCCGCATAAACCTGTAAATCGGGCTGTCCGGGCTGAAAATCTCCATGGCTGTCTCCTTTCTCATTTCTTTGCGGATCGGTTTGACTCAGCATTCTGCAGAATTGTCATTTGGCGAACACGTCACTGTAGGGGAGGCTATTAGCCTCCCGCCAGGTTGCGATTTCTGAGTGTTCGGTTGAATGGGAAAAGGTTGGGCATGGTACGGAGCGAAGCGACCTTGGCTCTCCCTTTGGGAGAGCTGGCTACCCCGTAAGGGGTAGACTGAGAGGGTCCGGCGTCACAATTACCCGATTCCAACCCTCAACCGGGTACCCTCTCAGTCAGCCTGTTCGGCTGACAGCTCTCCCAAAGGGAGAGCCAAGGGCGCTGTAAGCGCCAGTGCGATAAATTCCAATTATGCATACGCCTGAGCGGAACCGGCATAGTTTTTGGGGAAAGGGCTGTCCGGTTGGGGACAGCCCTCATTCGCTTACTTGGCGCCGGTGACTTCCAGCTCCAGGGCGTGGCGGATGGCCGCCTGCTCCTGGGTCCACGCGACGCACTCGTCATAGCCGTAGCCCTTGGCCTGGGAGATCATGGTCTTGACGATGTTGTCGAAGGCCACGTCGGACTTGGCGTAGATGGCACGCCAGCTGAAGGTGGTGATGATGTCGGTGACGCCCTTCCAGGTGGTCTTGAAATCATCATCCTTGGAGGCCAGGGTGAAGGTGGTGGCGGGGGACAGGGAATACTTGTGGCTGTTCATGTACTCCTGAACGGAGGTGGCCTTGGTGAAATCTCTCCAGTCCTGCTCCACGGCGCAGGTTGCGGAATCCTGGGTGCTCTTCCAGTATTCGTAGTTGTAGCGCTCGCCGGCCTTGGAATCCAGGTTGGTGGCGTTCATGCTCCAGGTGCCCAGGTTGGCCTGGAAGCTGCCGCTGTTGAAGTCGCCGGTGCCCTCGTACTCGCCGATCATCTGGGTGTCTCTGTCGAAGTAGACGGTCTTGCCGAAGTCGGTCCAGTGGATGTAGCCCTCGTCATCATAGTACCAGCACAGATCCTTGGGGCCGTACCAGAAGGTCATGGCGCCCTCGGGGGTGGCGAACCAGTTGATGATGTCCATGCACAGCTCGGGATGCTCGGTGTTGGAGCCGATGGACCAGATGCGGTTGCCGCCGGAGGTGCTCATACCGTAGACGATGGGGCTTGCCTCCTGGGGAACCAGGGACATCATCATCTTATCCTGGGCCACATGCTCCTCGCTGTTGTAGCACAGGCTGCCGGAGTAATTGAAGATGGAGAAGAACACGCCGCCGGCTCTCGCCTTTTCCGCCATGTTGTCATAGGTCTGGGACATGGAGTTGGGGTCCAGCAGGTCGTTCTGATACAGCTGGTTGAAGAACTTCAGGGCCTTCAGGTAGGGGCCGTCCTCCTGGAGGCAATCGTAGTAGGTGCCGGTTTCGGGATCGTATACGCCCACGCCCAGCTCGTCATAGCCATAGTAGGCGGTGGCGAAGGCCTTGACGTACATAACCATGTCGCCGTCCCAGTCGGGCCAGAGGGAAACCGCATAGGTGGGGTTGCCGTTGTCGTCCACGGGGCAGATTTCCTTCATCCGCTTGAACAGATCCACCATGTCGTCCATGTTCTTGATCTCGGGATAGCCCAGCTCCTTATACAGATCCCAGCGTACATCCCAGGTGTAGAAGAAGGACTCGTGATCCTCGGCGGAGGAGGCCACGTTGTAGCCAAAGCCATAGGTCACGGGGTCGCCGCCGGTGACGGCAGCGGTGAGGTTGGCATTCTTTTCCAGGGCATCGCCCATGTGCTCCTTGATGTAGGGGCCGTGCTCGGCAAGCAGATTGTCGTCGTTCCAGTCGTACAGAAGACCTGCCTTCAGGGCGCGGGTGTAGTTCTCGCCGTCGCCGCCCCAGCAGATGATGTCGCCCAGGAAGCCGGACTCCATGCGGGTCTCATACACGCCGTCGCCGGAGGGGATGATGTTCAGGATGACATTGAACTTCTCCTTCAGCAGCTTGGCGACCCAGCCCACCTGCTCGCCGGAGTAGTTGGCCAGCTCGCTGAAAATGGTCAGGGTAATGGGCTCCTCCTGGGTTTTCTTGGTGGAACAGCCGGCGAAAATGCCGCAGGTCATCACCAGGACCAGAGCCAGGCAGATCATGCGCTTTGTCAGTTTTTTCATGTTTGTTCCCTCCAGAAAGTATTCCTCAGCCCTTGACGGCGCCGAGCATAATGCCTTTTTCAAAATAACGCTGCATAAACGGATACACCATCAGAATGGGGATGATGGCAACCATGGATACGGTGTACTTGATGACCTTGCTGTTGGCGATGGCCTCCATGGCGCCCAGGGCGTCGCCCACGGTGCCGCCGGACACCACGCCCTGCAGGTTGGTGCTGGTATTGAGGTAATTGTAAAGAAGGTGCTGCAGGGTGAACAGGGAAGAATTGTTCTGCATGAGGATCAGGGAATCCGTGAAGGAATTCCAGTGGCCCACGGCGCCGAAGATGGCAATGGTGGCCAGGATCGGCTTGCTCAGGGGCCATATGATCTTCCAGAACACCGTCATGAAGCCGGCGCCGTCTATGAAGGCGCTTTCCTCCAGCTCCGCCGGGATGGACTCGATATAGGTCTTCACCAGAATGATGTTATACGGAGCCACGATGGCGGGGATGATGTAGGCCGCGAAATGACCCGTCAGGCCCAGCATGGACATGTTCATGTACCAGGGGATGATGCCGGCATTGAAATACATGGTGATGACAATGAACCGGTACCACAGCTTCCGGTGCCACATCTCCTGCTTGGTGACGAGATACCCGATGAGGGCGGTGGCCAGCACCATGAGGACCGTGCCCAGAATGGTTCTGGCAACCGTGACGGCGAAGGCATTGAAAATGTCGTTGACCTTCAGCATATCCACATAGTTTCTCAGATTGATGCCCATGGGGATCAGGGTGATCTTGCCGGAGGCCACCAGGGAGCGGTCGGAAATGGTGTTGATGAAGATATAGTAGAAGGGGAAGATGCAGGTCAGGGTGAAGATGGTGAAAACGCCGTAATTCAGGAAATGAAAGATCTTGTCGCCGGTGGAATTTTCGTAGTCCGGCCCGCTTCTGCGTACTTTAGCCATTGCGTTTTCCCTCCTTATACCACGCTGTTGCCGCGGATCATCCTGGACGCGCTGTTGGCAATGAACAGCAGCACCACGGAGATAATGGACTTGGTCATGCCAACCACGGTGGACAGCGGGATGGAGCCGTTGCCGATGCCCAGGTTATAGACATACAGGTCCAGCACCTCGATCATGTCCTTGTTGTTGGCGTTGGTGAACACCAGATACTGATCCATGCCGTTGCTGAGGATGCCGGCGATGGACATGACCAGCATCACCACAAAGGTGGGCAGCAGACCCGGCAGGGTCACATGCCACATTCTCTGGAACCGGCCCGCGCCGTCCACCCGGGCGGCTTCGTAGAGCTGCTGGTCGATTCCGGCGATGCCGGAGATATAGATGATGGCGCTCCAGCCCACGCCCTTCCACATACCCCAGGCCAGCATTTTCAGCCACATATGGGAATTGTCGGAGAGGTAGTTTGCATTGTGGTTGCCGCCGAAGCTGTTCAGCAGGGTGTTGATGAAACCGTCGGTGTTGAAAATGGCGAAGGCGATGGCATACACCAGAACCCAGCTGATGAAGTTGGGAATGGTGGTGAAGGTCTGGACGAACCGCTTGAACCGCTGGCTCCGGGCCTCCATCAGGAACATGGCGAAGACCATGGGGACCCAGCTGGTGGCGATGCCCAGAGCGCTCATGGCCAGGGTGTTCTTCAGCACGTTCAGAAGGCGGCTGACATAGGCCTGGTTCTGCACCAGCACCTTGAACCACTTGAGGCCCACAAAGCTCTCGGCGCTCAGGCTGCCCCCCGCCGTATAATCATAGAAAGCATAGCGCCAGCTGTACAGCGGCAGATAGGAGAAGGCGAAGACCAGCGCCAGGAAGGGAAGCAGCGCCAGAAACAGCTGGAACTTCACGGCCATCTCCATCTTTTCGCCCTTGTCCGCCCTGGGTGTCTTCCGGAAGATCACCAGGGAAAGGCCAAACATGGCAATTGCCAGCAGCAGAAAGATGGGGATGCCCAGGGGGAACTGATGGGTAATTCTGTCCGGGTCGGCGCTGCCCACGATCAGAAAATAGGCCGCGGTGATGGCTGCCACACCCGAAAGAACCGTGACGCCGCCGCCGAAGAGGAAGCGGTTGCCCACGTTCTTCATCCGCAGGTTGCCCAGGGACATGGCGCAGCCCACACCATTCAGCGCAATGCCCACCAGGGTGACCATGCAGCCGATGAAGAGGACCACATAGAATGCTTCGTTGAGCCAGCCCTTGGTAAAGGCACGGCCCAGGCCGTTTACCAGGCTGGAATAGGAGATGCCGCTGGTAAACAGGGACGCAGTGGCACTGATCTTGGACTGGCCCGCCTGCCGCACGATCTGGGCGGGGGACACGCCGGGGAAGAACAGCAGCGCCGCAGTCAGCAGCAGCAGGATGCGGGCAAACACATAGCATAGATGCATGGGCTCCGATGCGTTGCCGCTTTTGGGAATGCGTTTTTCCATTTCGGTTTCACCTTTCCGCGATTCTATTTTGTAATGTGCCTGTCGGTTGACTGTGAAGCTCGTAAAATTGAAATTTGGCGGTATCGTTTTTGCGGAGCGAAGCGACCTTGGCTCTCCCTTTGGGAGAGCTGGCTGCCCCATAGGGGCAGACTGAGAGGGGCCCACGTTCCGATGCACGCTCCCAACCATCAAACGGAGTACCCTCTCAGTCAGCCTGTTCGGCTGACAGCTCTCCCAAAGGGAGAGCCAAGGGCGCCGTAAGCGCCAGTGCGTTAAATTACAATTTATCTCTTTCCGTAGGAACCGAATATGCACATTTTGAAGAAACAGGACCTCCCAGAGGAAGGTCCTGTTCCGTTCTGAGAATTAAGGCATCACTGCATAATGGGGCAAGGAGATTTGGCCAGTGTTTTGACCCGGGCGAAAGTATGCAAAATGCGGGAATACTGGATGTATTTCCCATTTTTCATACTGCACGATTGGAGCAAAAGATCCGCCGAAGCTCGTTGCTCCCATCGTGCGGTGTTGCCTTAAGCGTCGTAGTCGAAACCGGAGATGGTGAAGGTCATTTCCAGGCTGGTGGTGGGAGCGGCGTAGTAGCTGATCTCCTTCACGTCCTCGTTCCAGATGTTCTGGATCAGGATCTTCACATAGTCGGTGGTGTCGGGGTCCAGATAGGCCTCGGCATACTTGTGGACGGTCTTGCCGTCGATGATCAGCTTGACATCGGTGACCTTCACGTTCTCGTCCATGGGAATGTCGGTGGAGATGAACAGCAGGTTGAACCACTCCTGACCGGCGGTCTTGAAGTCGTCGGCGAAGATGGTGCCGAAATCGGTGACGCTGACGGTATAGGTGCCGTTGCCTGCCACCACGGCGTCGGTGACAACGCCGTACTTTTCGTTGGTCTCATTGCCGAAGATGAAGTCGCCCCAGTGCTCGGAGCCGATGCCGTTGGCGGAGTTCCAGGGATCGCGGTAGGTCCAGTTGGGAGTCTGCACGCCCAGGTAGGCATTGTAGGAGCCGCTGGGATCGAAGGGCTCGGCGGCCTTGGCTTCCTTCTTGGCAGCGGGAGCGGCGTTGGGATCGATCTCCAGGGTGAAGGCGATGGTCAGGTTCTTGGTGATGGAGACGGCATTGTCGATGGGAGCGTCGGACTTGGTGGTGCCGTACTCGTTGTAGATCTCGATGCGGAAGTTGCCGTTTTCCTCGATATCGCCGGTGACGACCTTGGCAAGGTCCACGGGGACATCCACATCGTCGGCGGTGATGGCCAGGTCAGCCAGAACGAAGCCGTCCTTGCCGCCGCCGACCACGTCCACCACGAAGACCAGGGCGTCGCTGACGGTGGTTTCTTCGGGCAGATCCCAGCTCAGGGTGTACTCACCGGCGCCCTCAACGGTGATGGCGGCGTTGTCGCCCCACTCCTGGACGCTCCAGTCGCTGTTGGCAAAGCCCAGCTTGGTCTCGTGGGGAGCCAGCTCGGCGGCGCCCTCGGCGGCGATGGTGAAGGTAACGGTCAGGTTGCTGGAGGCAGCCAGCGCGGTGTCGATGGGAGCGTCCTCCTTGGTGGAGCCGTACTCATTGTAGATCTCGATGCGGAAGTTGCCCTTCTCCTCCAGATCGCCGGTGGCGACCTTGGCCATATCCACGGCAATTTCCTCACCGTCGGCGGTGACGGACAGGTCGGTCAGGGCATAGCCTTCGCTGCCTGCGCCCACGATATCCACCACGAACACCAGCGCGTCGGTGATGGCGGTGCCCTCGGGCAGATCCCAGCTCAGGGTGTAGGTGCCTGCGCCGGTGACGGTGGTGTTCACATTGTCGCCCCACTCAGAGACGCTCCAGTCGCTGGTGGCATAGCCCAGCTTGGCGGCGAAGCCATCGTCTGCATTGGCGGCGGGAACCACTGCCATGAGGCTGATGAGCATCATAACAGCAAGGACCATAGATAACAGTTTTTTCATTGTCTCGTTTCCTCCTTTTGACTGATAATCCCCCCGGGATTTCATGCTCCCATTTTATCAGAGTGATAGCAAGGAGAAAACCGCAAAAATGTCAGATGCAATACCCTAAAATTGTCACACATCTTCCTGAGCCGCCACGGTGCCGGGCAGGTCCAGAATGACCGTGGTTCCCTCTCCCTGGGCGCTCTCCACGGTGAGGCCGTAGCCTTCCCCGTAGCGCAGGCGGATGCGCTGGCGGATGTTGTACAGGGCGACGCCGGACTGGGGCGTCGTGTCGGACTGCTCCAGCTTCCGCCGAACCTCCGCAAGCTCCTGCGGCGTCATGCCGATGCCGTTGTCGATGACCGTGATCTTCATATGTCCGTTTTCCGTCCTGTCGATGGCGATGCGCAGAATGCCCACGCCGGAGATGGACTCCAGGCCGTGAACCACCGCGTTCTCCACCACCGGCTGCAGCAGCAGGGGCAGAATGGGGTACATCTCCGGGTCCACTTCCGGTGAAACACAAATCTCATAGTTGATCCTGTCTCCGAACCGGAGCTTCTGAATGGAGAGGTAATTTTGGACGTGATCCAGCTCCTTCTGCAGCACGGTGAAAGCGGTGCCGGTGTTCTCAAAGACATAGTGCAGCGTCTTTCCCAAAAGCTTGATGGAGTCTGCCACCGGGCGGTCCCCGGCGGTGAGGGCCTTCATGCGGATGGTCTCCAGGGTATTGTAGAGGTAATGGGGATTGATCTGGCTGGCCAGCATCTTGTATTCCATCAGCTGCTGGTTGTTGCGCAGCTCCTTCTCGTTCAGCTCCGCCTCGTACATTCTGGCGTCCATCTGCTTGATGTCGGCCACCATGAAGCACAGATCCTGATAGACCTCCGTCAGCTCGTCGTTGCCGCTGAATTTTCCCACCATGTCATAGTTCCGGGAACGGGCCTTACGGATCTCCGCCCGGAGCAGGCTGACCCGGCCCGCAAAATACCGCACAAAGAACACCAGCGCCGCCAGGGGAACCACCAGCGACAGCACCATCAGGCTCCACCAGAGGGTCAGAAGACTGCGGACATTGCCAACGCCGGAGCTGTCGATGGTGCCCACATAGAGCCTGGAATTGGTCATGTAAAGCTGCAGCGTGGACACCACGGCGAAATACTCCCGCCCGTCCAGCTCCTGCCGGCCGGAATAGCGGAAGAAGCTGTCGGAATCGTCCGACGGCAGGGGCATGGGCATGCCGTACCACTTGCTCCGGCTGCTGTATACCACGTCGCCGCCGTCCACGCAGACCACATCGATGCCGCCGAAATCCACGCTGCCGCGGATGTAGGAGTCGTTCAGCGTCAGCACCGCCACGGCCCGGTAATCACAGCCCGGCAGGTTGATGGCGCGCACAAGGCTCAGATTGCTGTACTGCATGGGGGTATTCTCCACGGTGACGGAGGCCCAGAAGGGGGCGATGCCCTCCGCGGCCCTTTGATACCAGTCCGTCTGCATGATCTCCTGCGTCACCGTACGGAACTGCTTATGATCGGTGATGGTGGGGTTATCGGTATAGATGAGGACCCTGGAATAGGCCGTGGACTGGTACACCAGATTGTCCAGAAGCGTCAGAGCGTTGGCATCGGCGATAAATTCCTCGCCCCGGGCATAGTCGGTTTCCAGCAGCCGGGCCACATCGTCATCGTACCACACCCGCTCCGCCGCGCTGTAGGCCTGCCGGGTGGTTTCGGACAGGACGGCCTTCACCCGCCGGTTGTCCGCCTCCAGCAGCTCCAGATAATGCTTGTTGAGGATATTCCCGGAATTCCACAGCAGGAACACCCCCACCACCAGCAGGGGCAGCAGGCAGAAGATCGACACCGTCAGCATCTGCTGCATGATCCGGGTCTTGCCCCAGCCCACTTTTTTCATCAGCTTCATATCACAGCTGCTCCAGAATTTTCACGCCCGCCGCGCCCAGAAGGATGCGCTCCCCCGGAGCATGGCTGCTTCCCTCCAGCAGATCCCGGCACTGCCTTGTCAGCGTCACCGGCTGCTCCTGGGTGCTGTGGTTCAGCAGGAACAGGAAGCTGCGCTGCCCGTCCTCCCGGCAGACCGCCTCCACCCCCGCAGGGGTATCCAGCACCGGCGCAATCCCGGCTTTGTCGCAGAGGGTTTTCAAAAATTCCCGGTAGAATCCGGCGTCAGACTGGGAGGCCACATAGTATGCCCTGCCGTCACCGTAACGGTTGCAGGTGAGCACCGGCATCCCGGCGTAAAAATCCTCTTCATAACACGCAAGAACCTGGGCGCCTTCGCTGTGCAGCAGATCGCACAGCAGCCCAGCCTCATGGCGCCTTCCCTGCCAGGTGAAGTGGTTCACCCGGTTTTCGGGCAGGGCGTCGCTTTCCTCCACCCAGATGCCCAGAAGCTCCCGGAGCTTGCCGGGGTAGCCGCCCAGGGTCACCAGATCGTGCTCATCCACATAGCCGCTGAAGTAGGACACCACCAGCGTGCCGCCGTTTTTCACAAACGCCTTCAGCTTTTTGTCCACCCCGGGCTTCACCATGTAGAGCATGGGCGCAATCAGCAGCTTATATTTTCCGAAATCATCCTCTGTGCCAATCACATCTGCGGCAACATTGCGGTCATGGAGGGCGGCGTAGTAATTCTGGACCTCACCCACATAGTCGAGCCGCACGCTGGGGCCTGCGGAATAGGAAATGCCCCACCAGTTTTCCCAGTCAAAGAGAATTGCTGCCTCCGCTTTCGTGCGGGTACCCAGGGTTCGGTCTCCCAGCGCTTCCAGCTCCGCGCCCAGGGCCGCCGCCTCCCGGAAGACCCGGGTATGCTCGTGACCGGCGTGGTCGATGATGGCGCCGTGATACTTTTCGCAGGCGCCGATGCTCCGGCGCATCTGGAAGAACATCACAGAGTCGCTGCCGTGGGCCACCGCCTGATAGCTCCACAGCCGCATGACGCCGGGCCGTTTCAGGGCGTTGAAGGGGTGCCAGTTGGTGACGCTGGGGGTCTGTTCCATGAGAATGAAGGGCTGACCGGCTTTCAGGCCCCGGATCAGCTCGTGGTTCAGGGCCATTCTGGCAGGGGTGGCGTCGGGCTGGGGATAGCTGTCCCAGGACACGAAATCCAGATCCTCCGCCCACTTCCGGTAATCCAGAGGGCGGTAGAACTCCATGAAATTGGTGGTCACGGGGATTGTGGGATTGATTTTCTTCACCGCGTCCCGCTCCAGCCGGCAGCAGATCTGCATGCTCTCGGAGTTGAACCGGCGGTAGTCGATGGAAATGCCCTGGAAGGTGGAGCGCTCATTGCCCCAGTGCTCGGTGCGGTAATCCGGCAGCTCGATTTCCTCCCAGTCATAGAAGGTGTGGCCCCAGAAGGCGGTATCCCAGGCGCGGTTCACCGCTTCGATGGTGCCGTAGCGGTTTTTCAGCCACACCCGGAAGGCCTTCCGGCAGTTTTCGCAGTAGCATTCGCCGCCGTACTCATTGGAGATGTGCCAGGCGATGACGTTGTCATAGCCTGCGTAGCGTTTGGCCAGCCGCTCCGCCAGCGCCGTGGAGTATTTCCGGTATACGGGGCTGTTGGGGCAGGAATTGTGGCGGCTGCCGAAGCGGCGCTGCATCCCGCCCGCCTCGGTGCGGAGAATTTCGGGGTATTTTCTGGCCATCCAGGCAGGATGGGCGGCGGTGGAGGTGGCCAGCACCACCTTCAGGCCGTTCTCCCGCACCAGATCCATGATTTTATCCAGCCGGGAAAAGTCGTAGGTATCCTCGCTGGGCTGGATCGCCGCCCAGGAGAACACGTTCAGCGTCACGGTGTCGATGTGGGCCAGCTTGAAAAGCCGCATATCCTCCTGCCAGGTGGCCTCGTCCCACTGCTCCGGGTTATAGTCGCCGCCATAGGCGATTTTGTTGTGGTTCCAGATTTTCATGGTCGTTCCTTTCGATGATTACGCCATCACGGCTTTGATAACAACGGGGAATTCACTCTTCAGGCCGGGGGCGCTGACGTGGAGCCCTTCTTTGTCCTTGCTCCAGCGAATATCCCCGGCGGGATAGCCAAGAATCTCCACGGATTTGAGAACACCGTGGAAATTCGGGCGGTTGGGGTCGGAGCTGTCAGCCAGAGAACGGACGGTGTAGCGGCCGTCCCCGGAGGCCGCCAGGGCAATGGCATAGATGGCGCCGTTTGCCGCGGTGAAGCGGAAATCTTCACAGGTGTACACCGTCTCCCTGCCGTCCTGGAACTGGCCTTCTTCGTGTACGGTGGGTCCCTCCTGGCTCTGCCGCCAGGGGATGGCGCCGTCGATGGCCTCCCGGTTGATGCGCATCCAGCCTGCCAGATCCTCCAGAATCTTACGGTCTCCATCGGGGATGGTGCCGTCTGCTTTGGGGCCGATGTTCAGCAGCAGGTTGCCGCCCTTGCTGACCACATCCACCAGGGTGGTGATGATCTCCCGGCCGGTCTTGTAGTCCAGGGAGTCGGTGTAGCACCAGCTGTTTCTGGCCACCGCCGTGTCGGTCTGCCAGGGGAAGGGCTTGGCCTCCCGGAAGCTGCCCCGCTCGATCTCCACAATGCCGGTGCCGAACATCATGGCGTCGTGCTTGTAGCAGATCTGCACGGGTCTGCCCCACCGGACGCCGCAGTTATAATAGAATGCCGCCAGCTTTTTTAAGTAAGGCTTGAAGGCGGTGTGCTGAATCCACCAGTCGAAATACAGAAGGCTCGGCTGATAGTTCAGGATAATCTCAGCGGTTCTTGCCAGCCAGTCGTTGAGATATTCCTCCGTGGGCATGGGCTGGCTGCAAAGATCCTGATTGTCCGGCTCCGGCATGGCGGGCCAGTAGAAATCCCCCTTGGAAAGCGGCTCGCGGATGTCGCTGGGGAATTCTTTTCCGTGGCCCATGAAGAACCAGTGCTCCGCCCGGTGGGAGGAGGTGCAGAATTCCAGCCCCTGCGCCTGCGCCGCCTGCTTCAGTTCCCCCAGCACATCTCGGCGCGGACCCATTTCCGCGGTGTTCCATTCGGACAGCTCGCTTTTGTACATCTGAAAGCCGTCGTGGTGCTCCGCCACCGGGAAGACATATCCGGCTCCGGCAGCCCGGAACAGCGCCATCCACTCCGACGGGTCGAACTTCTCCGCCCGGAACATGGGGATGAAGTCCTTGTAGCCGAACCGGTCCTGGGGGCCGTAGGTGTCCCGATGGTACTGCCACTCGGGAGAATCCTTGATGTACATATTTCTCGAATACCACTCATGGAACTTCGCCGGGACGCTGTACACGCCCCAGTGGATAAAAATGCCCAGCCTCCGCTGCCGGAACCAGCCGGGCACCTGGGCGCCCATCAGCGACTGCCAAGTGGGCGCATAGGGGCCTGCGGCGATTATTTCCTCCACCTTCGCCAGCAGCTCCTGCTCTTTACCGGGTTTTCTCATGATCTTCCTCCTCACAGCATGGCGGACAGCACATTGCGCAATTTTCTCGTGACGCTCATGGTGCCGGCATCCCGGCGCTGGCTGGTCATGACGATGGAGATTCCGTTTTCGGGGCTGTTGCAGAAGTAGCAGCCCAGCCAGCCGTCCCAGCCGTATTCGCCCTGCCAGCCCAGAATTTTCGCCATGCCCGGCTCCTCCAGGATCCGCATCAGGCTGCCGTAGCCGTAGCCTGCCATCCCCTCCCAGCTGCGCCAGAGGGATTCCTGCTGCCAGGGAAGCAGCCGGCTTTTGGTCATATATTCCACCGCCCCGTGGCTCAGGATGCCGTCGCCGCCGCGGATCAGCATGGCGGCAAATTTGGCATAGTCGTCCACCGTGGAGACCAAACCCGCGCCGCCGGATTCAAAGGCGGGGGCTCGATGCTGGGTGTAGCAGATGCCCAGGTTATTGGTCTCATAAAGGGTCATGTCCGGGCTTCCCTGCTGGTAGACCTGGGCGAGGCGGTGCTGCTTTTCGGCGGGGACATAGAAGCCGGTGTCCGCCATGCCCAGAGGGGCAAAGAGATTATCCTCCAGGAAAGCGCCGAAGCGCTGACCGCTGACCTTCCCGATCACCGCCCCCAGCACATCCGCAGAAGTGCCGTACATCCATTTGTCTCCGGGGTGGAAGGCCAGGCCGCAGGCGCCCAGGCGGTCGACCAGCTCCTGGGTGGACATGGGGTTTTCTCCATAGAGGCGGCTGTCCAGCTCTTCAAACACCCCGGCGGCCTCCTGCCCGGCTTCGTCGGTGCCGGGATAAGGCAGGCCGGAGGTCATGTTCAGCAGGTCGCCCACCACGATCTGCCGATGGGCCGGGACCTTTTTGCCGTTCTCCCAGACCATGGAACCGCGGAAGGAGGGGAACAGCTCTCCCAGCGGCTGCTCCAGATCCAGCAGTCCCCGCTGCACCAGGATCATGGCCGCCGCTGCGGTGACGGGCTTGGTCATGGAATAGAGCCGGGCAATGGTATCTCTTGTATAGGGTCTGCCCGCCTCCCGATCCGCAAGGCCGGACTGGACGTACAGCAGCTCCTCCCCACGGCGCAGGATCAGCAGATTGGCTCCGGCAATTTCCCCGGCAGCAACGGCCCGGTCCAGAACCGCCTGCAAAGCAGTGGTCAATTCGTTCATTGTCATTCCTCCCTGGATGATTTTTCCGGATTGATGGGATGTGTATATCTGGAAATTGTAATTTTGCGGCGAGTCGCCGCAGACAATGGCGCACGAGGCTGATCTGTAATCGCCACACTCCTGGGTGTAAATGATTGTATCATTGCCACCGGCAATGATCGGTATTTGGGATTCGCTGCGCGGAGCACCACGCCCGGTATCGCTCCTGCGCAGTAAAAATGAATGCCCAGCCACTGTAGGGGAGGCTATTAGCCTCCCGCCAGGTTTCGGTTTTCGAGTGTTCGGTTGAATGGGAAAATGTTGGACATCAATACGAATTCGCCCAACGTGATTGCCTTTTGAGGGCTTACACTGCGCGGGAGGATGATATCCTCCCCTACATTGGCTTGGTGATAATTGCCTCGCCAAATTACAATTTTTCTTCCCAGCTGTGTCAAAAACCATTATGTTATTCATATCATACCGCCGGGGATTTTTCAATCCCACATTTGCCGACAATACTACCGCAAAATTGCACGGAACCGGGAAGCGGAAACCTTTTTCCGGCTCTGGGGAAAAGTTTTTCCGATTTTCACCACTACCAAAATAATTATGGATATGCTATAATGAGTTGTTCGAAATGAAACACGAGGACCATCCGAAAGGAAATGCTTATGCGCAAGACAAAAAAGAAGAAAAAGGGCGGCAGAACCGTCGTAACCGTGCTGCTGGTGCTGATGATCCTGGCAGCCGCCTCCGCGTTCCTCTGGATAAGCTACCGGTTGAGCATCCCCACCGAGCCTGCCGTCGCCGTCACGCAGACGGCACCGCAGACCGAGGTTCCCGAGACTGCCGAGACAACCGGGGCTGTCGAGACCGCCGGAACTGTCGAGGCAACGCAAGCCACCGAGGATACCCAGGAGACGACCATCCCCGCCGTCCCTGTGGTGACCGCCGACGGCAATCCCGCCAGCATCCGCTGCAGGGAAAGCTATCTCAGCGAAACCGCCGATCCGTCGGCTGTGGTAGCCACCATGGGCTCCGAAGCATTGACCAATGGGGAGCTGCAGGTGCTCTATCTCACCGCCGTGAACGCTTACCGGCAGGCAGATAACGACATTGCCCCGGATTTCAGCCAGCCGCTGGACACCCAGCTTTGCCCGCTGGGCAGCGGGGACCTGTCCTGGCAGCATTATTTCCTGCAGCAGGCTGTCCGCAGCTGGCAGATCCGGCAGACCATCCTGGATGCCGCCGCCCAGCCCCAGATCATCACCGAGGAGGCCTACAAGCCCGACCAGACCGACACGCTCCATGAAAAATACATCGCCCCGGAGCTGCCCGTCAATGATTTCCTCTATGCCGACAGGGAATGCTACACCCCCAACGCCCTGCATCAGGCATATCTGGACGGGCTGAAAGATGCGCTGGAGGAGCTGGCGGTGCAAAAGGGCTATGGGTCGCTGGATGCGTATGCCCAGGCCGTCTTCGGTTCTGATATTTCCGCCGAAATGCTGGTGGACATGGCCACGGATTACAACCTGAGCTATATGTACTTCACGGAAAAAAGCTATGACGTGGAGGTGACTGAGGAAGAAATCGCCGCATACCTGGCCGATTCCCAGCCCTCCGGGGAAAACCTGGTGGATTTCCGCCACATCCTGATGATCCCGGAGGGGGCGGAGGTTGCCGAAGACGGCACCGTCACCGCCCCCGAAAGCCAGTGGAGCGCCTGCCGCCGGATCGCCGAATATCAGATGAATGTCTGGAAGGCCCAGGATCTGACCAAAACCAATCCCGACGCCAGCTTTGCCCAGCTGGCATCCGAACAATCCGCAGACGAAGGCTCCCGGCTGGATGGCGGCCTTTACAGCCACATCCGCCAGGGGCAGCTCGCCGAAGTGCTGGATGCGTGGTGCTTCGATGAAAGCCGGAAAGTGGGTGACTCGGAGCTGCTTCAGTCGGAATACGGCATCCACATCGTCTACCTCAAGGACATCATCCCCGTGGAGGAGGCCAACGCACTGGAGGCGCTGACGCTGGAAAAGGAACTGGATTTCTGGCGGGAGGCTATGCTGCCCATACAGGCCGATTACAGCAAGGCCGCCCTGTGGACCGAAGCCGGGGACTTTTCGCTTCAGGACGCGCTCTACCCCGACGTGGGGCACCAGCGCTTCCCCAAGGCCATCGTCTATCTCCAGCAGGACTACATGTACTCCCCCTTCGGCTATGTGCAGATCGGCAAAAACGGCTGCGGCATCACCGCCTTTGCCATGCTGGCCACCTATATGACCGACTCCATCCAGACGCCCCACATGGTTGCCCAGCAGTTTTCCAAATTCCAGGTGGGCACCAGCACCGACGGCTCCATCTTCTCCAAAGCCCCTGCGGAGCTGGGCTTCTATGCGGACAGAACGGTCTTTGACATCGACCAGGTCATCGAAGCCCTGCAAAACGGTCAGGTGGTCATCAGTCTGCAGGTCAAGGGGATCTTCACCTCCAGCGGCCACTACCTGCTGGTGCAGGCCTACAACGAGGAGGACGACACCTTTGAGGTTCGGGACTCCAACATCTACAACTACGGCAAGCTCCCGGGGCACAAAACCGACCGCTTCTCCCGGGCGGCGCTGCTCTCCGGCGGCGGCCAGTTCTACATCATGCAGCCCAAAATCGTCCGCATCCCCGGCTGCACCCGCTGCGGCGGCACCTTCGACGATCACGGCCCGGAGGGTCTGATCGGCGGATATGTCTGTGAAAAGTGCACCGCCGCCCTGAGCCGCCGGGAAAACTTCCTGAAACTGCCGGGACTTTTCTGAAGCGAACAGCGCGGAAATGACTGTCTGTCCAACTCTTCCTTCAAAACGGTCAGATGTCCTTGCATAAGAAACATCCCTGATTCTTGCTGCAAATCCCCCGGATTTTAACGGCTTTTTCCCATCTATACCATCCAAAACCCGGGAAAATCAGCTGCTGTCTCCGGTTCAAAAAAGGTGCTTGTAAGAATTCACCAAAAACTTTTTTGAAACTGTCTTTCATTTCCATTGCAAATAACAGTTGCAATTTTTAAAACCATTCATTACAATCTCCTTATCTTGGAAACAGATGTCCGCAGCAAGCGGATGTCTGCTTCGATTGGAGGATCTGAAAATGAAAAAAGTTCTTTGCGTAATCCTGGCACTGTGCATGGTTCTGTCCCTGGCTGCCTGCAGCTCTTCCGGCAAAGCCGCGTCCGACTCCAAGGTCATCAAGATCGGCGTCTTCGAGCCTTCCTCCGGTGACTCTGCCTCCGGCGGCAAGAAGGAGATCCTGGGTATGCAGTACGCCAACAGCCTGGTTCCCGAGGTCACCCTGGGCGGCCAGACCTATAAGATCGAGCTGGTCTACGGCGACAACGGCTCCACCACCGACAAGGCTCCCTCCGCTGCTTCCTCTCTGGTCAGCGCAGGCGTCAGCGTGGTTCTGGGCTCCTACGGCTCCGGCGTCTCCATGGCCGGCGGCCCCAAGTTTGAAGAGGCCGGCATCCCCGCCATCGGCGTGACCTGCACCAACCCCAACGTCACCGCCGGCAACAGCTACTACTTCCGTATCTGCTTCCTGGATAACTTCCAGGCCGACGTTCTGGCCAACTTCGCCATGGATAAGTTCGCCGCCAAGACTGCCTACTGTCTGGGTGAGACCGGCAACGAGTACGACCAGGGCCTGATCGCCTTCTTCAAGCAGGTCTTCGAGGCCGCCGGCGGCAAGGTCATCACCGACTCCTTCCCCACCGGCAACTCCGACTTCGGCTCCTACCTGAGCAAGGCCAAGAGCGAGGGCGCCGACGTCATCTTCACCCCCGTGTCCATCGCCTATGCCGTGCAGATCATCAAGCAGGCCGCTTCTCTGGGTCTGGAGATCCCCTTCCTGGGCTCCGACACCCTGGATGACAACATGGTTCTCGACGCCATCAAGGGCACCGACCTGCAGCTGTACGTCTCCACCTTCTATCAGGAAGGCGGCTCCGCTGAGTTCGACGCCGGCATCAAGAAGTACATCGCCGACAACTCCGAGGCTCTGGCTGCCAACGGCGGCAACGACACCATCTCCGCCGTCACCGCCATGGGCTATGACGCTTACTTCGTGGCTCTGGAGGCCATGAAGAAGGCCGACTCCGGCGACAAGGCCGCTCTGATGAAGATTCTGCCCTCCGTCACCTACACCGGCGTTTCCGGCGCCATCGCCTTTGACGAGCAGGGCGACGCCGTCCGCGACACCGCTTACATCAAGACCGCCGACACTGTGGGCGGCACCTGGGTGCTGGAGACCGTCCAGACCGGTTCTTCCCAGTAACATCAGCACGACCAAGGTATTTATCTGATTGCTTGGCGGGGGCCACGCCCCCGCCAACAGTCGTATTGTAAGCAAATGCGACTGCTAACCGGAAGCTCCGGCGCAATCCTCTGCGCTGCGGCGGATTGCGCCAGAGCTTCCAGATAAATGGGAGGCTTCCTCTATGGAACAACTGTTTTCCGCCGAATATCTGATATCCATTCTGCTCAGCGGCATCTCCCTGGGCGGCCAGCTGGCGCTGATTGCCATCGGCTATACCATGGTCTACGGCATTCTGCGCCTGATCAACTTTGCCCACGGCGATGTGTTCATGGTGGCAGGTCTGCTGGGCATTTACGTCTCCGCCGCCGTGCCCATCTATGTGGCAATTCCCGTGGTCATCGCCCTGACGGTGGCTTTGGGCTTCTTCATTGAGCGTGCGGCCTACAAGCCCCTGCGCAGCGCCCCCAGAATGTCCGTCATGATCTCCGCCATCGGCGTCAGCTACCTGCTGCAAAATACCGCGACCTACGTCACCGGCGGTCAGCCCATGACCTACCCTTCCATCGAGGCTCTGACCAAAACCATCAATATCTGCGGCGCGTCCACCAAGCTGGTGGTCATCATCACCCCCGTGCTGGTGCTGGTGCTGATTGCCCTGCTGACCACCCTCATTAACCACACCAAGATCGGCATGGCCATGCGGGCGGTGTCCAAGGATTTTGAGACCAGCCGTCTCATGGGCATCAAGATCAACAGCGTCATCTCCACCACCTTCGTCATCGGCTCGGGTCTTGCCGTGGTGGGCTCCATTCTGTACTTCACCACCTACCCCGCCATCACCCCCACCGCCGGCGCCATGCCCGGTCTGAAGGCCTTCGTGGCGGCGGTCTTCGGCGGCATCGGCTCCATCCCCGGCGCGGTGATCGGCGCATTCCTCATCGGCATCTGCGAGACCATCATCAAGGGTCTGCCCTCTTCCTGGAATGTGTCCGTGTTCTCCGACGCCTTCACCTTCGCGCTGCTCATCGTCATTCTCACCTGCAAGCCCACCGGTCTTTTCGGTGAAAAGGCCACCGACAAGGTCTGAGGAGGTGCCGGATATGCTGAAACAGAAAACGAGCAAAAAAGGCAGCTTCGCCACGCTGTGTGCGGTCACGGTGGTGCTGATCCTCATCATTGTGCTGGAAAACCTCAGCGACTATATCCCGGGCCTGCCCCCGGTGTTCTATCCCACCAGCCAGCTGTTCACCGTGCTGAAAAAGGGCGCGGTATACTCCCTGGTGGCCGTATCCATGAACCTGCTCAACGGCTTCACCGGACTGTTCTCCCTGGGGCAGGCGGGCTTCATGCTGCTGGGCGCCTATACCTACGCCATCCTCACCGTCCCCATGGCCGCCAAGGATCAGGTGTACTACCTCTTCGGCGGCTCCGCGGTGAAGTTCTCCCTGTGGGATCTGTATCAGGGCATCTTCGGCACTGCCGGCTTCGGCGGCTCCGTGGCGCTGATGATGACCGTGCTCACCGGTCTGATTCTGGCGGGTCTGGTGGCCGCGCTGTTTGCCGCCCTCATCGGCCTGCCGGTGCTGCGGCTGAAGAGCGACTATCTGGCCATCGCCACGCTGGGCTTTGCGGAGATCCTCCGGGCCATCTTCCAGTGGCAGACCCTTGGCCCCATCACCAACGGCGCCAACATGATTAAGGGCTTCCCCACCTTCTCCAATTTCAACATCAAGGATGCCTCCGGACAGGTGGTGCTGCGGCTGAGCACCTTTGTGCCCTTCCTGGTGGCAATTGTCTGCATCACGCTGATCGTGCTGCTGATCCACTCCTCCTATGGCCGGGCCTTCAAGTCCATCCGGGACGATGAAATCGCCGCCGAGGCCATGGGCATCAGCCTGTTCAAGCACAAAATGCTCTCCTTCATCATCTCAAGCTTCTTCGCCGGAGTGGGCGGCGCGCTGTTTGCCATGTATGTGGCCAACGCCCAGGCCAAGGTCTTCACCTCCACCATGACCTATGAGATTCTGCTCATCGTGGTCATCGGCGGCATCGGCTCCGTGTCCGGCTCCGTCATCGGCACCTTCCTGTATGTGGCCTGCTCCGAGTGGTGGCTGCGGTTCCTGGATGCCGAAACCTACATCGGCAGCTTCAAGGTGCCCCTGCTGCGCAGCGGCTTCCGGATGGTGGTCTTCTCCGTGGTCATCATGATCATCGTGCTGTTCTTCTCCAAGGGCATCATGGGTGAGAAGGAGCTGAGCTGGAAGGGCATCGGCGGGCTGCTTGCACGGCTGAAGCCCAAAAAGAAAACGGCTGAAAAGGAGGCATGACGCTCATGAGTGAAAAGAGTGTTCTTCGCATGGAGAATGTGACCATGCAGTTCGGCGGCGTTGTGGCGGTGAACAATCTGTCTCTGGATGTGCCGGAGGGTCAGATCGTGGCGCTCATCGGCCCCAACGGCGCGGGCAAGACCACGGCCTTCAACTGCATCACCGGCGTGTACCAGCCCACCAACGGCAGAGTGGAGTTCATGGGCAAGACCATGATCCAGAGCCATCCCACCGGAAAAATGAAAAAGAATTACCAGGGCAGCCACGGCGAGGATTACGCCAAAGCGTCCATCATCGACCCCACCCCCGACCATGTGGCAAAGCTGGGCATCGCCCGTACCTTCCAGAACATCCGCCTCTGGAAGAGCATGACCGTCTTTGAAAACGTCCTGGTCGCCAAGCATATGCGGGCGAAGCAGAATGTCTTCTCCGCCATCTTCCGCGCCAATGCCAAAGAAGAGGCCAGAATGCGCGAAGAGACCATGGAGCTTCTGCGGGAGCAGGGGCTGGAGCTTTACAAGGACGAAATCGCCACCAGCCTGCCCTATGGCCTGCAGCGCCGTCTGGAAATCGCCCGGGCACTGGCGACGGAGCCCAAGCTGCTGCTTCTGGACGAACCCGCAGCCGGCATGAATCCCCAGGAGACCCAGCAGCTGGCAGAATACATCAAGGAAATCCGCGACAAGCACCACCTGACGGTCTTCCTCATCGAGCATCATATGGACCTTGTCATGAAGATTTCGGACTATATCTATGTCATTGACTTCGGCAGCGAGATCGCCCGGGGCATTCCCAAGGAAGTGCAGAAGAACAAGCGCGTGATCGAGGCCTATCTGGGGGTGACGGAACATGAGTAACATTCTGGAAATTCGCGACCTGCAGGTGCACTACGGCGGCATTGAGGCCGTCAAGGGCATCAGTCTGGACGTGCCCGAGGGCGAGATCGTCACCCTCATCGGCGCCAACGGCGCAGGCAAAAGCTCCACTCTGCGGGCCATCGCCGGTCTGGTGAAGCCCTCCGCCGGTTCCATCGCCTTCCGGGGCGAGGACATCACCGGTAAGGACACCAACCTCATCGTGTCCCGGGGCATCACGCTGGTGCCGGAGGGGCGCCGGATCTTCCCGGATATGACGGTGCTGGAAAACCTGAAAATCGGTGCTTACCTGCGCAGCGACGACCTGACCGACGACCTCAACTGGGTGTATGATCTGTTCCCCCGGCTGAAGGAGCGCTCCTGGCAGGCCGGCGGCACCCTCTCCGGCGGCGAGCAGCAGATGCTGGCCGTGGGTCGGGCGCTGATGAGCCGCCCCAAGGTCATTATGATGGATGAGCCGTCCCTGGGTCTGGCACCCATCATCGTCAAGGGCATTTTCGACATCATCAAGGAGATCAACCGCCAGGGCGTCACCGTGCTCCTCATCGAGCAGAACGCCAACATGGCACTGAAAACCGCCGGCATCGGCTATGTCATGGAAACCGGCCGCATCACCCTGAAGGGCAGCGGCGCAGAGCTTCTGAACAACGAAGCCGTCCAGGCCGCCTACCTGGGAACCTGATTTTCAAACAATTCATCCCCTGCTTCCCTTCCAGGAAACAGGGGATGTTTTTTCATGCTTACCGGGATAACGCAGCGGTACGGCAAATTGTAGTTTATCGCACTGGCGCGGCAGCGCCCTTGGCTCTCCCTTTGGGAGAGCTGTCAGCCGAACAGGCTGACTGAGAGGGTACT
>CALYTP010000006.1:0-43941 GCA_945486915.1 uncultured Clostridia bacterium
CCACGGAAGACAAAAGAGGACTGCTGCAAAACTCACGTTTTGCAACAGTCCCGTTCGCCTGTTTGTATGTCCGCAGAATGAAAAAAGATTTTTCGGAGTAGAACTTGACAAGACCGCAAACCCTTTGTATCATAAAAACGAATCTATATGCGGAGAGGATGGTTTTGCTATATGAAGTTTAACGTTAAACCAAAGGAAGGAAGAGGGAAAACAATCGCAATTATCGTGTTATCTGTTGTTGCGGTGATGTGTGTTGCGGTTTGTATCCTTACAAGGACAACCAACTTGTTTATCCCTGAAAAGGAGTATGCTGCCCTGATTCTTTACGAAGGGCCGAAACCGATTCCCGCCTCCACTGCCGTGTCCATGAAGGTGGATGGCCACAAATTGTTTGTATACGATACCGCCGTAAATAACACCCACAGTTGGGACAGCCGCTACAATCCGCCCCTCTCCGCAGCACCCATCACCTCTTTTGATTTTGACGGCGCTCCTGTTACCATGGAGATCACCGTAAACGGCCAGACAGAGTTGGGCGAAGTACTGGTGCGGCCTTTGGCGAAAGGGATTACCCCCACGGTAGCGGGCAATGTGATTACCTTCCAAGTCGCAGAGCCGGATGTTTACACCGTGGAATGGGGCGGCAGCGCCATGAACGCCATGCACATTTTTGCCAACTCCATTGACGATAACGCACCCACCGAGAGCACCGATACGGTGAAATACATTGGCCCCGGGGCATGGAGCATCGATACCATGGTGCTGAAGGATGATATGGAGGTATATATCTCCGGCGGCGCGGTGATTCAGGGAATCCTGGTGGCCAATAAAGTGGAGAACGCGAAAATCTGGGGCCACGGCTGGTTCGACGGCTCCAATCACCGGAGCTGGATGCTTGAAAAGCGCTCGGCCTATGTGCCCATCAGTCTGCGGGACTGTAAGAACGTCCAGCTCAGCGGCATTGCGCTGCTGAATCCCAATGCCTGGTGCCTGGAGATCTACGACAGTGACCAGGTAAATGTGGATGGCATCAAGATCATCTCCGCCCGGCCCAATGGGGACGGAATCACCATCCAGTCCAGCCGGAACATTACGGTTCAGAACAGCTTTGTCCGTTCCTGGGACGACAGTCTGGTGGTCAAGAATTACTCCAATGAAAAGGGCAGCGACAGCGCCAATATCACCTTTGACGGCTGCCAGCTCTGGACGGACCTGGCCCAATCCATGGAGGTGGGCTACGAGACCAACAAGGGCGGAAAGCTGAAGCCCACCATTCAGAACATTACCTTCCGGAATATAACCGTCCTGCACAACTTCCACAAGCCGGTCATGAGCATCCATAATGCGGACGATGCAGCTGTTTCGGGAATCCGGTTCAGCAATATTATTGTGGAGGATGCCTCCATGGGCAAGGGTGATGCGGGAAAAAATGCCCAGCTCATCGATATTTGCATCGTACAAAACAGCTGGTCCAGCTCCAAAAAGCGGGGAACCATCGATGATGTTGTGTTTGACGGCATCCATGTCCTGGGTGGAGATGATACCATTGATTTTAAGGAAGGGAATTTCTGCCCCATCCGAATCGCGGGCTTTGACCCGGAACACATGGTTTCCGATGTGACGGTGAAGGACTTGTTCGTCCTGGGGCAGGCGGTTACGGATGAAAATGTGACGGATAACCCAGACACTTCTATTGATAAGTTCACGGAGCATATCCATTTTATGGCCGGGCAATGAGAAAGGGGCGATTTGAATGAGCAATCAGATGAAGAATTGGATCATCGTATTTCTGTGTCTCGTGATTATCGGATCTGTGGCACTCTCTGCATACACAATTCTTGCCGGCAGAACTTCCCAAGAGCCGAACCCCAATGTCACCCTGGTTACCACACCTGACCAGTCAGCTTTTGAGGAGCATCCCGAGTGGACCGTCCCGGAAACGGAGCCCATCGACTACGGTGAGAACATCGCCCTGGGGAAGACTGTCTATCAAAACGGCCATACCCAGATCTATCACTGCCGGAATATCAATGACGGCGACCGGTTTACCTACTGGGAGGGTCTGGCAGGCAGCTATCCCAATATGGTCACCATCGATATGGTTGAACCGGCAACAATGACCGGTGCCCGAATTCTGCTGAACCCCAGGCAGATCTGGAGCGCCCGAACCCAGGAGGTGGAGGTTCAGGTCAGCGATGACAACGAGAATTTCACCACCATTCTCGAAAAAACAACCCTGTCCTTTGATCCGCTGGAGGATAACAGCGCCTACATCGAATTCGGGAAATCAGCCCAGGCGCAGTATATTCGCTTCCTGTTTTATGCCAATACCGGCGCCGCAGCCGGGCAGGCGGCGGAGATCGAGGTTTACGCACCGAAGGATTGATAGGAGGGTGGTTTCATGGCAGACAGTCATTTTGTAAAGGAAACGATGAGATCTTTGGGTGCCGATCTATGCGGGATCGCAAGCATCGACCGCTTTCATGATGCGCCCATCTGTGTGTCAATGCCTGTCCTGTAAATGCTTTGGAAACACAGGAAATGAACCAGCAAATCTGCTGGGATTATGCGTTTGGAACGGACGAAGGATCCCAGACCTGGCGAATTTCCTGTCATCAATGCAGAGATGTTTGTCCATACAATTTGGGAAGTCAGAATTCCTTCAAATAAGAAATTCTCTGGCAGCAGTCAAAAGGCTGCTGCCTTTTCCTTGACAAAAGGAGAGGTTTAACGTAAAATAAACACAGGAATCTAACTTTATCGTCTGTTTTGGAGGACGCTTATGGTAACGATAGAGGATATTGCGAGAGAGGCCGGCGTCAGCGCTACCACCGTGAGTAATGTAATCCATGGCCGAACCAACAAGGTATCCGCCTACACAGTGGACCTCATCAACGAGATCATCCGTGAGCGCGGCTATGTGCCGAACCTTTCCGCCCGGGCGATGAAGACCCGATCCTCCAAGGTGGTTGCACTGATCAATCATCTGGAATCCCGGGATCAGGAGAAATTCATGTCCGACCCTTTCTTTATGGACCTGACCAGCGCGGTGGAAAAGGCGCTGCGGGAACGGGGGTATTTTCTCATGATCCGGGCGATTTCCGAAAGCGAAGATCTGCTGGCATTCCTGCGCAACTGGAATGTGGAAGGCGTGTTCATGCCCGGCCTTTTTGAGGATGAGCCGTTTTATCAAACGCTTTTGGGTTTAAAATTGCCTGTGGTGCTGACGGACAGCTATGTTTCCGCTTTGGGGCATATGACCAACATCGGCCTGCAGGACTTTGAGGGCGGCCGCGTTGCCACAGAGCATCTGATCCGGAACGGCCACAAGCGGATTGTGTTCGCCGGGCCAAAGGTGAAGCCCGGCGGTGTTGTGGAACAGCGGCTTCTGGGATACAAACAGGCGCTGACAGA
This sequence comes from uncultured Clostridia bacterium, assembly GCA_945486915.1. Taxonomy (GTDB): domain Bacteria; phylum Bacillota; class Clostridia; order Oscillospirales; family Oscillospiraceae; genus Faecousia. The sequence goes on from CALYTP010000006.1 coordinate 3,415, forward strand.
CAATGGAATCCCCTTTGATCCATCGCTGGTGTACGAGTGCGAATTCTCCACCACAAAAATGATGGAGTTGGGCGGTGCTTTGGCAAAGCGAGAGGATATCACTGCGGTATTCGCCACGGCGGATATCCTGGCCGCAGGCATTATGTCCGGTCTGCAGCAGGCAGGAAGGATGGTGCCCAGAGATATTTCCATCGTGGGCTTTGACGACATCAACTGGGCCCGTATGACCATGCCCATGCTGACGACGGTACACCAGGATGCGGTAAAAAAAGGCCGCCTTGCGGCAGAGTGCATGATCCAGCTGCTGGAGGGAGAGACCAATCAGCTTCAGAACCGGGTTCTGCCTGTCCGGCTGGTGGAAAGACACAGTGTTCGGAAAATATAACACGAAGGAACCTCCGGATGGTTCGGCTTCGGCTTTGCCGCAGGCGAATTGTCCGGAGGCTCTTTGCTATAGAAGCAGCAGAGCGGGGACCGGCCCCGATCTTGTTGCATTTCACAAAATAAAACCGAAAAAAATGGATACTTTCACAATTTACAAAAGCCGAACATTCTGGTATCATATGGTTGAACGATAAACTAACGGAATAAACAATAAGGCTCGTGTCGATTTATGTTATTCTGTTAGGTTTAACGTAAAACTATCTTATGAAAGCAGGGAAGAAAATGAAAACAGTTAAGCTCACTAGCATGGTTCTTGCCATCGTTATGGTTTTTGGCCTGCTGGCCGGCAGCGCTTTTGGCAACAGCGCAGGTTCCATCACGCTGGGCATGTGGCCTGAGGACACGCAGACCGAAGCCATTGCCACCCACCAGAATTACTATGTTCCCGCATTCCAGGAGAAGCACCCTGACGTTGAAATTATCCCTTCCTACTACAAGTACGCTCCCGATACCTATGTTGCCCTGGCAACTGCCGGCAACGCTCCCACCGTGTTCGAGTCCTGGTACACCGAGCCGGAAAAGCTGATCCGGAACGGACTGGTAAAGGATATTACGGATCTGCTGGAAGAGCGCGGCTGGCTGGATGCCATGAGCCCCGCCATCCGGGATCTGCTGTCCGATGAGGATGGCCGCGTCTACGGCGTTCCCCGGGATGCTTACTCCCTGGGCCTGATGATTAACGTTTCCCTGTTTGAACAGGCCGGCCTGGTCAACGAAGACGGTTCCGTCAAGTATCCCACTACCTGGGATGAAGTCTACGAGTATTCCAAGATCATCCGGGAGAAGACCGGTGTGGCAGGCTTCTGCATGCAGGCTTCCGACGGCGGCGGCGGCTGGCACTGGTCCAACATCGCCTGGAACTTCGGCGCAACCCTGTGCATCCCCAACGCTGACGGCACCTATACCTCCAACCTGAACACGCCCGAAGCCATTGCCGCTATGGAATGGGTTCAGAAGATGGTGTCCGACAAGTGCGTCACCGATGACCCCACCCAGGAAAACTGGGGTACCGGCTTTGACCGCATCGCCACCTCCACTGCAGCCATGTACATCGCTGCCAACGACGCTGTGGATCAGCCCTCCTACAGAGGCATGAACGCCGATGAGTTCTTCCTGGCTCCCATGCCCGCAGGCCCCGGCGGCCACTACACCCTGATGGGCGGTACTCCCTATTTCTTCTCCCCTGATGCCACCGACGATCAGGTCCGTTGGGCACTGGATTACCTGGAGATTATGGGCAAGTCCCCCGAGGTCACCGATGCTGCCCGGGATGGCTGGGTGGCTGACGCCCAGTACCGCTCTGATGCGGGCATCCCCGTCATTCCCAGCTTCCCCGCATGGGTCGGCGCGGTTGTTGACGAGCAGAACAAGGTCATCGAAGAGTACACCAACATCGATCAGGTGCTGTGGTCCGGCTACTTCGACTTCTCCAAAGAGGAGGGCGCTCTGCGCACGGAAGAACCCGGTGACACCCAGACCATGTACACCATTCTGAACGGTGTCCTGCAGGCAATCTGCGCAGATCCCGCCGGCGTGGATATCCCCGCTCTGCTGGATCAGGCTAATGCCGACTACCAGGCAGTTCTGGACGCTATGTAATTCGCTTCCGTGTAAAACAGAAGGGGGGCCGCCGCATATGCGGCGGCCCCTTAGGGTATATCTGAGAGGGCTGCAATTTTTTTGCAGGCCTGCCAGATATACCCTGGATATGGTATAATGCGTGGTGTGAGGTGATTGCTGAATGAAAACGAAACACAATCCAATTCGACTGTCCGACGGCTGGGCAAGGCTGCGCCGTGACCTGTTCGCCTGGCTGCTGATGATTCCGGGCCTGATCCTGTTCGCATTCTTTGTGTGGGGTCCGCTGCTGGACACGGTAAAAATGTCTTTTTACGAGACGAAGGGAATGAACCTGGGAAAATTCGTGGGGCTTGCCAACTATAAAAAGCTTCTTGTCCAGCCTGCCTACAAAATCGCCTGGGGCAATACGGTGAAATATACGATCTGCTCTCTGTTTGTGGGCCTGGCTGTGCCGGTGGTTATCGCGGCACTGATCACGGAGGTGACCCACTTCAAGGGCTTCTTCCGTGTGGCTGCTTACTATCCCAACGTGATTCCTTCCATTGCGGCAGTGATGATTTTCACGTTCTTTTTTGGCACCGGCAACAGCGGCGTTCTGAACATTCTGCTTGCCAAAATCGGCGTGGGCCCAATCAATTTTCTCACAAACAGAAAAACGGTCATTTTCTGGATCGTGGTTGCCATGACCTGGAAGGCTGCCGGCAGTACGGCGCTGGTATACATGTCCAGCATCTCCGGCGTTTCCCCGGACCTTTATGAGGCGGCCACCATTGATGGCGCTTCTCCCATTCGACGCTTCTTTTCCGTCACCATGCCCACCGTCCTGCGTACGGGAAAGACCATGCTGATTCTGCAAATCCTGGCGGTGTTCCAAATTCTTTACGAGCCTATGATGATGACCAACGGCGGCCCGAACAATGCCAGTATTTCCATTTTGCAGCTTGTGTATCAGCTTGCTTTCAACCAGATGAAATTCTCCCAGGCAGCGGCGTTGTCGGTGGAGGTCTGCATCATCTTGATTTTCCTCACCGTGATTTACTATGCGGTTGCAAACAGCGTGGATAAGGACTGAGAAAGGAGAAGCTATGGGATTTTTCGGTAATTATCAAGGCAAAGAGGATGGCACCATTCGGTTTTACGATGTCAAGTCGAGAAAAACAAAGTTCTGGGTCATTCTGATTTACATTGCCTGTTTTCTGATCGCTCTGATCGCGCTGTTTCCTGTGTTCTGGCTTGTTTGCAGCTCTCTGAAGAACCTGACGGAGTATATGAGCACCACGCAGATTCTTCCCAAGCATCCGGACTGGGCAGGATGGATCAAAACCTGGAATGATTTTGGTTTTACCAAATACTATATCAATTCCGGCATCGCCGTGGCAGGCGGCGTGGTCTGCGCCGTGTTTTTCAATGGGCTGATGGCTTACTGCCTGTCGATTCTAAAGCCGAGAGGGCATAAGATCGTGCTGGCGATGATCATGTGGTGCCTGCTGATTCCACCGACCACCAGCTTTGTGGCCTTGTTTGTGAATATCAAGAAAATCGGTCTAACCGGCAGTTTTATCCCCCTTTGGCTGGCCATGGGCGCGAATGCTTACTGGGTGGTCCTGTTCAAGAATTATTTTGACAGCCTCCCGAAGGACTATATAGATGCCGCCAGGCTGGATGGGTGCGGCAGCTTCAGCGTGTTTACCCGCATTGTACTGCCTTTGTCCAAGCCTATCATTGTGGTAATCGCCATTTTTGCCGTTACCGCCGCGTGGAGTGAGTTCCTGATGCCCTATCTGCTGCTGGGCGGCACCGCAAAGGAGACGGTCATGGTGAAGCTGTACTCCTTCAACAATGCCGAAAAGACCAATCAAATCGACATCATCCGCGCCGTTCTGTATTCCATCATTCCGCCGACGATTCTTTTTGCGGTATTCCAGAAACAGATCATGGGCGGCGTGATGAACGGAGGGATTAAGGGGTAAACGCCTATGAGTAAATTTGCTGATCGATATTTCAAAATCCATCCCTGGCAGATCATTGAGGAAGGGTTTCACCCGGATTACAGCCAGGTGGCGGAATCGGTATTCTCTCTGGGAAACGAATATACCGGCTTGCGAGGGTATTTTGAGGAGGGCTATTCCGGCAAGAGCCTGCAGGGCAGCTATTTAAACGGGGTCTATGAGCGGCGTATGCTCCCCAAATCCGGTTATAAGGGGATGCTGTCCTTTACAGAGTTCATGGTGAACACCGTGGACTGGGTGTATACCCGCATTTCTTGCAACAATCATCAGCTGGATTTGTACGAGAGTAAATTCTCTGATTTCCGCCGGGTCCTGGATCTGCGCAGCGGTATTCTGACCCGCAGCTTTGTCTGGCAGGCAGATGACAGTACGGCTCTGGAGCTTTCCTTTGAGCGTTTTACCTCCATGGAACAGGAACAGTTCGTCGGCCAGAAACTGACAATTCGGGTCCTGCGCGGAAATGCGGATGTGACCGTTCGCGCCGGTCTGGACTTTACAAGGCCCCATGTGTCTGTGGGGGGCTCCATGTTCCAGGTGGAATCTCAGCAGGCATCCGGGAAGGAAGCCCAAATCCTGGCAGCTACAATGACCACGAAACAGCGCGTTTATGCCTGTGCCAAATTCTCCGGTATGGAGGGTACTCCCTGGGAAAACGAGGAAGGGATTGCCTCCAATGGTTACCATGTGGTGCTCGGCAGCGGTGAATCCGTCAGGCTGGAGCGAGTGGTCACACTGCTCAGTGCCCGCAGTGAGGCCGAGCTCGCAAGCCTGCATGACCGGATCCAGGCGGCAAATGCCAAACTGGAAACCGCCGATTATGAAACCCTCAAAGCCGCGTCTGAGCGCTGGTGGGAAAAGCAGTGGGAAGTGTCCGATATTGAGATCTGCGGCGACCCGGAGAACCAGCAGGGGATCCGCTTCTGCATTTTCCAGATGCATCAAACCCTCCACACCGCCAAGTACGGCGCTGTGTTCGGTGCCAAGGGCTTGACCGGTGAGGCCTACAACGGCAACACCTTCTGGGACAGTGAGGTGTGCTGCCTTCCTTTCTATCTGTTCAACAACCCGGAAGCGGCGAAGAGCTTCCTGAAATTCCGCTATGACACCCTGCCCCAGGCAAAGGAGCGGGCAGCCGCCCTGGACTGCAAGGGGGCGTTCTACCCAATTGCAACCATCAGCGGCCACGAGTGCTGCGACCTGTGGCAGCACGCAAGCCTGCAGCTTCAGGCCTCCACCGGCGTTGCCTATGGCATCTGGAACTATGTCCACCAGACCGGAGACCGGGAATTCCTGTACAGCTATGGCGGGGAAATGCTGGTGGAGATCAGCCGGATGCTGGCCACCCGGGGCGACACCGATCCGGTGACGGGAAAGTATGGCTATTACTGCGTCATGGGTCCCGATGAATTCCAGATGATGGTCCATCACAATGCCTACACCAATTTCATGGGGCAAAAGATGCTGCGTTTCACCCTGGAGACCCTGGAGCAAATGAAAGCAGATGCGCCGCAGGAGTATCAGAAGCTGCACGTTACCCCAGAGGAGATGGCCGATTGGCAGGACAAAGCCGACCGAATGTACATCCCCTATGACGAAAAAACCAAGCTTTTTGAACAGCACATGGGCTATTTCCATCTGCCGATGCTGGATATCAATGGGATACCCGTGGAGGACTTTCCACTGTATTCCCACTGGTCCTATGAGCGGATCTACCGCAACAGCATGATCAAACAGCCGGATGTGCTGATGTTCATGATGCTCTATGGCTCTGAATTTACAAAGGAACAGCTTGCGGCCAATTTCGATTTCTATGAGCCCCGGTGTATCCACGAGAGCAGCCTGTCCCCCTCCATCCACTCCATTCTGGCCTGTCGGCTGGGGAAAATGGAAAAGGCAGAAAGCCTGTTTGATTTTGCCACCCGGATGGATCTGGATAACTATAACCGCAACACCCTGGAAGGCTTGCATACCACTTCCATTGCCGGCGCCTGGATGAACATTGTGTACGGCTTCGGCGGTCTGATCAGCGATGCGGATATTTTGAACCTTTGCCCCCGTATTCCAAAGGGCTGGGCGCGGTACACGTTCTCTATTTGCGTGGGGAACAGTGTGCTGCGGGTATCGGTGACCCAGAAGGAAGTGACGCTGGAAGCCGTGCGTGGTGCGGCGGTAAAACTGAACTTATATGGCCGGGAAGTTACGGTATCCAAACAAGCGGTTTCCTATCTGCGGGAGGACGAAGCATGGCTTGGTTGATTCAAAATGCATTTACCCAGCCTGAGACGGTTCCCGACAATGGCAATCGTCTTTTGATCGGCAATGGCTATATGGGCATCCGGGGAACGCTGGAGGAACATGGGAAAAATCAGCTGGCAGCCGTCAATCTGGCCGGAATCTACGATCAGGTAGGTGACGGTTGGCGGGAGCCGCTGAATGCCCCCAATCCGCTGCATACGGTTTTGTCCGTAAACGATGAAGTGCTGGCACTGCCTGAAAAGCAGCCTTTCGCGCATATGCAGTGCCTGAATTACCGGTATGGCATCTTCTCCCGGCGAACCCAATGGGCAGTTGGCGCACAGACGGTAACGGTGGAAAGCCGCCGCATTGCCCACATGGCGAAACAGCATCTTCTCCTGGCTCGTTACTGTGTCCGTGCATCCGCACCAATGACGGTTGAAATAACCGCAGACATTGATTCGGATATCTGGGAAATTTACGGTCCCCATTATTCCAACATCGCCTGTCATACCGAGGATGACCGGATCATCTGCCTTGCCCGGGTTCAAAACGGAAAGGACCGTGTGGCGGTTGGCAGACACTGCACACTGGAAGGCGGCAAGGCGGTACGGACGGAAACCGCCAACGGTTTCCGTTATCATGTGGAGCTGGAAAAAGACCGGACGGTAACGCTGACCTCCATCAGCGCTGTGTATACAACATTGGATTGCGTATCCCCGGAGGAAGCAGTACGCGAAGCATTGGACGATGCGGACTACGCCGAGCTCTCTGCGTCCCATGTGGATGTGTGGGAGAAAATCTGGGCCGTGGGAGAAGTGGATCTGGATGGCGACGATGCTGCCCGGGACGCGGTCAATTATTCCCTCTACCATTTGAATTCCATTGCGCCCCGGCATGGAGATCATCTGTCCATCCCGGCAAGGGGCCTCTCCGGGCAAACCTACAAGGGAGCCATCTTCTGGGACAGTGAGATGTTCATTCTGGACTATTTTCTCTATACCCAGCCGGAGGTTGCCCGCTCCATGGTGCGCTACCGAATTGACACCTTACCCGGCGCCCTGGACAAGGCAAGGCACTATGGATGGCAGGGTGCCTTTTACGCTTGGGAAAGCCAGGAGGGCGGCTACGACGGCTGCTCGGATTACAATGTCACCGATGTGTTTACCGGACGGCCCATGCGAACCTACTTCCGGGATAAACAGGTGCATATTTCCTCCGCCGTGGCCCGGGCGATCATGCAGTATGTTACCGTAACCGGAGATACCGAATTACTGGCCCAGGGCGGGGCACGGACGGTTTTGGAATGCGCCCGTTTCTATTTTTCATTGCTGGTTGAACGTTCTACCTCCGACTTTTGGGAGATTCACGATGTCATAGGCCCGGACGAATACCATGAGCGGGTCAACAACAACGCCTATACCAACAAGATGGCACTGGCAACCATTCGCTGGGCTGTGGAGGCATCGGACATTCTGAAAAGATCGGACGAAGCCGCATACCGGGTTTTTTGCAGCCAGACCGATGCCGAAGCGCTGCTTCCGAAGCTTACAGACGCTGCCCGGAGGCTGTACGTTCCGGCCCCCAATGAGCAGGGGATCATTGAGCAGTTCGACGGTTATTTTGGCCTGGAGGATGCTTCCGTGGAGGAGGTGCGCAGCCGGCTGCTGGACCCCAGAGAGTATTGGGGCGGCGCTTACGGCGTCGCGGCACACACCCAGGTAATCAAGCAGGCGGATGTGGTGACCATGCTGGAATTCTTCCACAATGAATATCCCCGGGATGTATTGAAGGCAAACTGGGATTACTACGCCCCCCGGACGGAGCATGGCTCCTCTTTAAGCGCCTGTATGTATGCCCTGCTCTCCTGCCGCTGCGGAAATGCAGAGGCCGCATATCCCTTTTTCCTGAAATCCGCCCAGGCGGACTGGAACGGCGGCGGCAAGCAATGGGCGAGCCTGGTCTACATCGGCGGAACCCATCCTGCCGCAGCAGGCGGTGCTTGGAAGGTTCTGGCCCAGGGCTTTGCCGGGCTGGAAGTAACGGAAAATGGCCCGGTGGTTCGTCCCTGCCTGCCCGAACATTGGACACGTGTATCCTTCCCCTTCTGTGTGCGGAATAAATGGTACCGAGCGGAGTTGACCCACGATAAAGGAGTTTTGACAGAACTATGAAATATGAAGCGGTCATTTTTGACCTGGACGGTGTCATTTGTTTCACCGACCACTACCATTATCTTGCCTGGAAAGCATTGGCGGATTCTCTCGGCATTCCCTTTGATGAGAACAAGAACGACCGCCTGCGGGGCGTATCCCGGATGGCCAGTCTGGAAATTGTGCTGGAGGCGTATGACGGCCCAGCCCTTTCCGAGATGGACAAGGTGAACCTGGCCACGAAGAAAAATGAGCTCTACAGAACCTATTTGCAGTCCATGACGCCTGCGGATTTATCCCCTGTGGTTCTGGACACCCTGAACACCCTGAGAAAGAAGGGAGTGAAGCTGGCAATCGGGTCTTCCAGCAAGAATACCCCTTTAATCCTGGAACGCATTGGCCTGGCAGGATTCTTTGACGCGGTTTCTGACGGAAATAACATCACTCGCTCCAAGCCGGATCCCCAGGTGTTTACCATGGCCGCTGAAATGTTGGGCCTGCCACCTGAAAAATGCCTGGTTGTGGAAGATGCGGTGGCTGGCATCCAAGCGGCAATTGCCGGTGGCTTCCACAGCGCAGGCCTCGGCCCTGCTTCGCAAAGCGGTATGGCAACCTATTCGCTTCGCAGCTTTTCCGACCTGATCCCTACTGTAATATCCATGTAATACTAATTTTCAATTAAACAGTTTAATAATCCAATCTCTCCCAGTAATACTGTAAACGATCTGGTGAGATAGTGAGCAGATCGTATCACACAGTCGGTCAACAACTTTTTCAAGGGTTGCGAATACTTCGTTTCGGAAGCCTCGTTTTCGGATTTCCTTCCAGATTTGCTCTATGGGATTCATTTCTGGAGTATATGGCGGGATGAGAAACAGGACAATATTCTCCGGCAATTTCAGTGCTGCGGATTTGTGCCAGGCGGCACCATCACAACAAAGTAGTATGATATCTTCTGGATAGCATTTTGATAGTTCCCTCAGAAAGATGTTCATGCATACTGTATTGCAATATGGCATAATCAAGAAAAAGTTCTCACCAGTCAATGGCTCCACTGAACCGTAGGCATAGCGGTACTCTCGTATATGGTGGCAGGGTACACTGGGACGGATCCCTTTCTCGCACCAACAGTTCTTCGGCTTGTTAATCCTTCCGAATCCAGCCTCATCCTGAAACATTACCCTTACCACTCTGCCTGTGGAATTTTTCAACTCATCTACCCTTGCTTTAATTTTTTTGAGGCCTCAATGACCTCCTCACTGGCCTTCTTGGGATGCCTGCTCCGAGGCATCACTTTTCGCCATCCATGTCGGTGCAGTACACAATAAACCTGGGTATCACTGACTTTGTGCGCCACTGCATTCTGATACGCTTTTGCAATCTCACTGATTTCAACCATCTCGCCTTTTTCGGCTCGTTCCTTAAAAGGCGCCAGAATTGCAGCTTCTTCCTCAAAGCTCATATTGCGCCGATTCCCACCGTAATGGTTGCCGGTAATTGCTTCAATCCCGTGATCCCGGTATTTGGCTACAAGTCGTGTCACTGAACCTGCGTGAAACCCGGTTGCTTGGGATACTTCTATGGCAGATGCTCCTTTTGCTCGGAGTACCAGCGCTTTCAACCTTGCTTCTGCTCGCTTATCCTTATTGCTTTTGCGTGCCTTCTCAAGCTCTTGGATTTCTTCTTCACTGAATTTGTATCTGGAAGCCATTTTTCATCACCCAGATATAGTATATCACATCTCTGTAATTTTTTGAACTCTTTTATTGAAAAATAGTATAACATTTTTCTTGAGACCTTCAGCGGTCATATATGGTGATAAAGGATAAAAGGAGCACTCCCTCGGCAATCCTTTTACCGCTGACCATCCAAAAACGAAGCACACCAGCTCGAAGGTTGGTGTGCTTTTTTGTTCGGATGGCCCGGAATCTTTGCGTATCATTCCAAAGAAAAGGTCATTTGATTGGCGGAGTGCCTGTTTATGCTACCCGGATATTACCAATCTCATCGGCATCAGCAATCTGTTCCATGTGATCGTGGATTATCTGGTGCGGGATCAGGCCTGCATGGTAAGCTGTGTTCCAAAGCAGAATCCCAATATTCAGAAGCTCATTGAATTCCGCTTGGAGGCAAATGTCAATACCTACGCAGCCTATATGAACGAGACTGCTTCCACCCGGCTGGACTCCCATGACTTCACCTATTCCAACGGCCCCTATACCTACCACGATACCTATGTGGGCAGTGAGCAATTTGCCGGGGAGGAGGCGGTCTGGTTGGATGGAAAAGCCCGGTATGCCATGAATTATTTTTGGCCGTGTGCTGGGACAGCAATTCAGCGGTGATTTCCTCAAGGATGCCCTGCGTCATGCCAGTCCAGACATACCCTACCGTGGCCCGGAATACTACCAGTCCGGCGAATACACCTACAAATGCAGCGTTGCGGGAGATTTCTCCTGGTTCCAGGGGTATGAGGAAATCTTCCACAACACAGAGAAGGTCTACGAATGTTTTTTCCACGGCGGGTTGCTGAAATAATTGCTGCAGCATGCGCCCGAACGTTCTTGAAAAAATCCCGAAATGCGCAATCAGGAGCAGTCTCTTCGAAATTGAGGCTGCTCCTGATTTATTTACGTTACCCCCATCCCAAGCAGCTCCTGGGCCACCTCCCGGCTTTCCAGGCGCATGATGTTGTCCTCCACATCGTCCCGGGAGAGGAGATTCATGCTGCCGTACCAGAGGATTTGTTCATCGATAACGGCAAAATGCTGGCAGTTATCCTGAACCAAGCGGATCTCCCACCCGGCTGTTCGCAGGCTTTCCAGCAGGGCGAAGCGATGCTCATCCTTGCCATAGCGGTAGGCATCCGGGTGCCAGGTGATGACGGATGCTTTCAGACCGTTTTGCTGTGCGGGCTGCAGGAGGGCGATCAGCTGCTCCACCCGTTTCCGGCTCAGGGTGGGGCTGGAAATCACCACGGTTTCTGTCGCCTCTCGCATATCCTGCTCAAAAACGGAACGGTAGGTATCGGAATCGTAGATGGCATTGGCGGTCTGCTTCTCCGGGGCTTCCGGGGTACGCAGGGAATAGCCCATGCGATGATAGGTTCTCAGGCGCTTGGCATACATCTTGTCAAACACCGGGATATGGGTGTCCACATAGTCATAGATGTACACGGCCTCCTTTCCCGGGTAATCCCGATGGAGCCGCCCGGCGTACTGCTCCACCACGCCCTTCCAGGAGACCGGGGTTGCCAGAAACAGGGCATCCAGCCTGGGATAGTCGAAGCCCTCCCCCACAAGCTGCCCGGTTGCCACCAGGAGCATGGTTTCTTCCGGCTGCACCTCCGCCATGGCTTTCATGGCCCCATCCCGCTCCTTTTTCGGCATCTCCCCGGTGAGCAGGAAGGGCTTCTGGGCATAGGGCTTGAGCAGCTCATAAAGAACAGCCGCCTGGTCGGTAAAGCGGGTGAGAATCAGAGGAGTCCTCCCCTCGTCCAATGCTTTTTTCACATCCGAGGCAATAAGATCGTTGCGGATTTCGTTTTTTCGCAGATGCTCATAGGCTTCCGTAACATGCACCTTCTCTTTGAAGAACGGAAGAACCGCTCCGGTAAATCTGGGGATAATGTAGTGTCCGATTCCCTGCTCGGCGGCTTTTTCCCTGGCGGAGTACTGGAATCGAACCGGGCCCAGCAGCATCTCGTTGATCTTCTCCAATCCATCTCCACGGAAGGGGGTGGCGGTCACACCATACACATACCGGGCGTGAACCTCCTGCAATACGGAGCGAAGGGTTTCCGAAGCGCTGTGGTGACATTCATCCACCAGCACCATGCCGTATTCTCGGAGCCGGGGGTGGAATTCTCCCTTTTTACACAGTGAGCCCGCCATGGCAATGTCCACGATGCCGGTGGAGGTGTCCTTGGGGCCGTGGATGATGCCGATGAGGCTTTTTCTCCGCTTCTTTCTGCCGGTTTTCGTCTCATATTCCGGCAAATCCTCCCGGAATTCCAGAAATCGCTCCAATGCCTTCTGCCATTGCTCGATCAACGCGGAGGATTCCAGCAGAATCAGGGTGCTGACCTTCCGCTCCGCAATCAGGCGGCTGCAAACCACGGTTTTTCCGAAGGCTGTGGCGGCACTGAGGATGCCGCAGTCGTGCTTCAAAACAGTCTTTGCTGCCGCTTCCTGATTGTCTCTTAGCTCCCCCAGAAAGCGAACCTCCAGCGCTTTCCCGGCGGCTCGTTTCTCCTCAATATGAACCGGGATTTCCGCTTCCCGGCATCGTTCCAGCAGCTCATCCATCAGACCTCGGGGAATACAAAGAAAACCTCCGTCATCCTCTCCCAGATACAGATACCGGGAGTTGGAGAAATTGGACAGACCCATTGCCCGGTTCCGATAGAATAGCGGGTTGGCAATGGCAGCCATCCGGCGGAGCTGATTTTGCAGCCGGGGCTTGAGATTTCCAGTCTCAATGTAGATCCGATTTGCCAGGGTCAGGCGCAGCGGCCCGCCCGTATCCTCCTTGTGGAGCTTCTTGCTTCGCTCCCAGGGCTTTGTTTCCTCCGGCAGGAAACAGTCCTGGGATGCTTCGGCAACATTCCATTTCTTGATGCAGTCCTCCATCGTTGCTGCGGACAATCTCTGGGTGGAGAATAGGGTGCCCCACTGATCCGCAAAGGGCTCCCAGTTTTCATCCATGAAGGCGCTGTTACCGTTCTTCAGCGCCTGTCCCTGCAATGGGAGAGCAATCAGATAGCCCAGCTCCCCGTCGGCGATGCTGGTCTGTGCCGGAAGCATTCGGTCGTAAAACCGGAAGGATTTCAGATTCACCGTCTCCGCACCCTTTTCCAGCAGCGCCATTCCAAACCGGCGAACCAGCACGGCATCCACTGTCTCCTCAAAGAAAACCCACAGATGCCCGCCCCGGCCGGAACGGGAACGCTCCACCAGACAGGGAATGGAATTGGCGCCGCACACCTGCCGCAACGCATCCACCTCCTCCATCCAGAGACTATCCGTGTTCCCGAAGTCCAGGGCTTCGGCGCCCTTTTCGTGGTTGTCAAAGTCAAACACCAAAAATCGGCAGCTTCCGTCGGGAAACAGCGGATAGACCCCAATCACATCCGACCCATCCGGCTTCTCTCCCCGCAGATGGGCTATGATCTGTTCCGCTTCCAGGGCTTTCCATTTCCGATTTTCGCAGTCCTTGCACCGGACCTTTTTCCCAACTTTCTTCGGGCAGAGACCGTCCATCCACAGATTCTCGCATTGGGGATAATACTGTGTCTTCCCGGTGGTTTTGTTCACACTTCGCTTGCTGTAAACATCCATCCGACCCCAGAAGTAGGAATAAAACCGCCTTGCAAGCTGCCTGGTGATCTCCACAGGAGCAGCTTCCGGCTGATGTGCATACGTGATCCCCGCTTCCTCCAAAAGACGCTTCAAGTAATGGTTCTCCTCCTGAAGCGCCTTTACCTGGGAGCGAAGCCTATTGATTTCGTCCTCCATCGCCGCTCCTCCCCGGAATAGATATTTGTGCAGGTGTTAACAGATAGCGGTTATTTCTATTGTAGCATCAAATTCCGGGAATGTCTAAGGCATTTCATTTCAAGATTGTAATTCGTGGAGAATCGTTTTTGTACGCACACGCTGCATCGTGAAAGGTGCCTTCCTCAGTGGATGGCATCTAAAATGGATTCCCGCTCCTCTTCGCTGACACCCAACGTTGCCAGTGCTTCCCGTGTCCCGCAGTCCGGGCAGATAAGCGTTTTGTTATCCACTCGGCTCAGTGCGGGAAGCCCATGGTAGGTGCGACCACAGCGGGGGCAAATCGTAATGTGTGCAGATACTGTTTTCATTTCACGGCCTCCATGGTATCCTTCAAGGCTGCTGCCAGAATTTCTTCGTCAAAACCAAAGTCTGCGTAGAATAACCATTGCGACTTATCGTTTGCTGCCTGAGTCATCAAAAACAGTCTACAATATTACAAGAATCTCCGTCCCATCCATGAAGGTAAACACAATCCGCTCATCCGCATACACCGTCACATGATCCACCAGGGTGTTCCACAACGCTTCATCAAAGTCTATCGGAATTTCCTCCAATTCCGTCAGCCGGAACAGAATGCCGCTGAAAACCACGGCTGTGGCTTCCATGGCTCTCTTTCGCTCCAGCAGAGCTTCATACTCCGCTTTCTTTTCTTCATACTGCCGGGTCAAATCGGTATACTGCTGCGTGTACGCTTCTTCAGACAGATTGGCGGAGGCGTTCATCATAATGCAGCTTCTCACCATGCCGGAGAGCCGTTCCAGGTCATGCTCCGCTTTTTCGATGTCTGCGTCAATGAAGTCCGTATCGGTCATGGATTTCTGCACATACCGCAGCCCCTCGATTCGTTCCTCCGGGTCGGCCATATACTGGCTGAATGCCCGGAGGAATCGTTCTTTCAGGACTCGTTCATCCACATGGGGCGTGGCGCATTTGGTTTCATTCTTGAATTTGTTGTTGCACTGCCAGATGACACGACGGTACTTGTCATTGGAGTGCCACACCTTGGAGCCGTACACGCTGCCGCAGTCGCCGCAGATAATTTTCCCGGAGAAGGGACTGCCGCAGTCATGCCGTCTGCCCTTCCCCTTCCGTCGGGTGATCTCCGTCTGCACCGCTTCCCACTCCTCCGGACGGATGATTGCCGGGTGGCTGTCCTCCACATAGTATTGGGGCACCTCACCCTCGTTGACCTTCATGGTCTTGGTGAGGAAATCCACGGTGTACCGCTTTTGAAGCAGGGCAGAACCCTTGTACTTTTCGTTGGTGAGAATGCTCTCCACCGTGGCGCTCTGCCAGTTCTGCTTGCCGCCGGGGGTGGGGATCTTCTGCTGGGTCAGGTGTCTGGCAATGGCGGTGGGATTCTTCCCGGCCATGAACATCCGGTAGATGCTGCGATGTTCGGGTCGGGCGGAATTAGCCACCTGGAGCCAGGCAGAAACAGCCAATCCTACCACAATTGCAAATCGGACGAGGAATATCTCTAGGGCAACACCGCACAATGGGAGCTGCAGGCTTCGGCGGATCTTTTGCCCCAATCGTGCAGTATGAAAAATGGGAAATACATCCAGTATTCCCGCATTTTTCATACTTTCGCTTGTGTCAAAATCTCTCGCCGAATCTCCTTGTCCCATTATGCGGTGTTGCCCTAGAAACTGAATGTTGACCGTGAAGAACGGATGATGCAGCTGGTGGATTTATTCCCGGATTTTCGTATGCATTTGAAGATGAATCCCAGAACAAAGAAATAGAGTACGGTGCCGATGTGACCTCTGTTTTTGATATCTGCTGGTATACCTTTGGACGCCTGGCAGCGGATTTTGCGCCTCCCATGGACACAGGCTTTGATGACGAGTATCCCCAGGGCTCCATTCTCCACTGCCTGGCCTGCGGCAGGCTGTTCTTACGTCGAAGCAGCCGCCAGAGGTATTGCCAGAGCCCGGATTGTCAAGCGGAGCGAAACCGGAGGAATAGACGCGCAAGCTATGCCAGACATCGAAACGATGGAGAGAATTCTGCCGGGGAAGAATAGGTAGATGCGGCTACAATGGCAAAAAAAGAAACGATCCTCCCGAAGAAGGACCGTTTTATGATATGAGGTTGTAGTGGAGTAATCAGGCCGTAGTACCCTGTGTCCATTTCTTCCCGTTTTTGATCCGCGTCCTTTTGCATTGGCCTCCAGATTGGAGGGCTTTTGGGTTCCGTCCTTGGGGCAGAAATTGTTGTCATTGTATCGCCCGCAGCTGGGGCAGTACCAGCCGGCGGCAAAGGCGGGCAGGATCAGCGCTGCCGTAAAAACAACGCAAACGCCAGAGCAAAGAGTTTCCTCATTCATTATTCCTCCACTTCATTGTATCCGTGGATTATCTGACCATTGCGTTGAACAACGTGGCAGCCTCGTTAGGGCCTTCGGTGCCGGGGTAACGGCGAACAATTGCTTTGTCATTGATAGGAGTCCAACGCCCTCAGGTACTTCTCCCGAAGCCTCTGAGCCAACGCACTGGGTTCCAGAACGATCGCATCCTGACCGAACTTGAAGAAGTATATTTCGATCTGCCAGGGAAGGCAGTCAAATTCGTAGATCCAGGCATCGCCCTCCTGGTGTCTGTCCGTGAACATGGGCCGCAGGTGCAGAAGGCGATGATACAGCGCCACGCCCTGCTTCGTCAGACGAACCCGGATGGTCTGGGTCTGCTTCCCGGAGGACAGAAACTGTACGCCATTATGCTTTATCAGGGTTTCAATGGTCCGTTTTTCCTCCTGCGAAACGCTGCTGGATCGCTCCTGCTCCTTGCAGCCGACAATGGAGGAAAGACGAATGGCGCCGCATTCCCACGCCTCGTCCTGCTCCCCGCGCATCATTCCCGTCAGATAATTGTACATTTTTTCGGAGTCCTGCAGAATGGATAGGGGCTTCATATAACAGATCTTCGAGCTGCCGGCGGCTGCTTGGTAGCTGCTGCGAAGCTCCAGCTTCAATCTCTTTTTCCGGGAGATCGCGGCGAGGATCCGGTTCCAGACCTCCTTCTGATAGATTTTTTCCCGCTCCGAATAGGGCTTTTCACAGAATTCCTCCAGCACAGCCTTCCAATACAGACCGACCTTATCCTGATAATGGACGCGTTCTCTCTGTACCTGCTCTGAGGACAGCTCCCGCAGATTTGCCGTATCGATACGGAAGGAAAAAGAGCATCCCTTTTGAGACAGCCGGGCATTTCGCTTCTGTTCCAGCTCGGATCGATACTCCCGCAGCAGCAGATCGGCTGCCTCCTGCCGGGCGGCTTCAGAGGACATGGGCTGCAGCAGGGCATTCAGCGACTGCCGCCTGGTTTGCAGCGCTTCCTCAATAGAGGATTCCGCTGACTCCCGAAACTGATAGAACACATGATTCAGAATGCCGGAGGGGATCCCTCCGGTTTCTGTTTTATGGGAAGGAAAAAACAGTGAGGCATCCTGCAGCAGCACGGTGTAGGCGTGGGCGCTGAGGTTGATTCTCTGCTTGTTTTCCAATTCCATTTCACTGCCAAGATCGGAAAAACGCAAGGGGACACCTCCTCTTGTTCCATAGCCGGAACGTATTTTCTTTTATTATACTATATTCTTAGGAAAAATGGAACAATTTTTCAAATCATTCTCCCCGTTGAAAAGATGCTATTTCCGGATTATACTTTAGCCATAACCCGAGCAGCCTGCATTGCGGTGCGGCATTGACGAAAGCCATCGCCGGATGTATGATACTCCTATAATCTCTTTTGTCCAGGAGGTAGGATATGGACGCTGTACTCTATTCCTGCATCGGCACCACCGATCCCGTCCGGGGGATGCGGGACGGCGGGCTCATGCATATCCTTCGGTTCTATCGGCCGGAGGCGGTTTATCTCTTTCTCTCCCGGGAGATGGTGGAACGGGATAGGGCGGATGACCGCATTGCCAAGACCTTTGCCTTCCTTCGGGAGAATTGGGCGGGCTACAGTCCCAGGCTCGTCCGGTTTGAAACGGACATCGAAGACCCCTCGGATATGGATGCCCTGACAGCGCCCATGGATGCCCTGCTGCAACAGGCGTTGGAGGAGAATCCGGGGGCGGAAATTCTGCTGAATCTCAGCTCCGGCACGCCCCAGATGCAGATCCTCCTGGCTCAGATGGCGCTGGATCCCCGCTATCCCACCCGGGGGATCCAGGTGAAAAACCCGGAAAAGCAGTCCGGCACCGCGGAACGCTCCAACACCAAGACCTATCCGGTGGATGAAGCCCTGGGGCTGAACGAGGATGAGGAGCCGGGTGCCCTCAACCGCTGCTGCGAACCCCGGATGATGGCGGTGCGCCGGGAGGCTGTCCGCAATCAGCTGGCGGGGTTGCTCTCCCAGCGGAACTACGCCGCCATTGCCCAGATGGGCGCCCAGCTTCCGGCTCCCATTCCCAAGCTGGCAAAGCACCTGGATTACCGCAGCCGGTTCCTTTTGAGGGAAGCCCGGGAGGCGGCCCAGGGGCTGACCGGCCTGGGGCTGCTGGCGGAGCCGGGGGAGCTGCCCTATCCCGTCTATGAAATGGTGGAGTATTTCGGGGTGCTGAAGCATCTGGTGTACCTGAAGCGGTACACGGATTTCCTGCTGCGGCTGAATCCCTTTTTGATTCGCTTGCAGCTTCAGATGCTTGCCGGGAAGCTGCGTCCCCTGGGTGTGCCGCTGGAGGCGGTGATTGCCACCCGGGATGGACACAAGGTGATTCTCCCTGAGGGCATTCGCAGCACCCTGCCGGAGCTGCTGGCGTTTCTGGAATCCGCCTTCCAGTGCGCCTTGCAGGAGCGGGACGTGAGCATCCGGGTGCTGAACCGGATGCTGGAGCATCTGGGGACGGAGAAAATCAAATTGCAGCTGCTGTCCGACTGCGAGAAGCTGAACAATCTGCTGCGAAATCAGGCGGCCCACAGTCTGTTCTCCGTCACCAATCAGGACATCCGTGGGGTTTGCGGCTGGGATGGGGAACAAATCCTCCGGGCTTTGGAGAAGCTGCTGCTGGAGACCCTGAACCGCTATGACCCCAGGGAGCTGAAGAAGCGGCTGACCGTCTATGAGCGCTGCGACAAAAAAATCCGGGAGTGCCTCTGAATGCGAACCCCCGGAAAACGGTCTGGGAAACCGGGTGACTCCCACCCGGTTCGCACCGTGATTTCCACGCATTTGGGATCGAGACATTGCCTTTTGGGAAAATGCGTGGTATACTTTTTGTAAATGCAGCACAAAGAAATCAAAAACAACCCGTTCGATACTGTGCTGTATTGCTGAAATAACTCACCCCGCAAGGGGACGGAAACTAGATCATGTCATAGGCAGCAAAGGGAAGAGCAGAAACAACTCACCCCCGCAAGGGGACGGAAACCTTCCTTCGTTGAAGCCCTGAATCAGCGTCTTCACGAAACAACTCACCCCCGCAAGGGGACGGATACATCTTAGCAGTATCAATCTGGACAGTATCACCAGGAAACAACTCACCCTCGCAAGGGGACGGAAACACCTTATTGATAAAATGCCCCTCGTGACTGGTTGAAACAACTCACCCCCGCAAGGGGACGGAAACCGTATCATTGATGTTGTCGGAATAAACGATGGTGAAACAATCTACACCCCGCAAGGGGACGGAAACATCCATCAGCCGTTTCACCCCCTGCAGCACCGCAGGAAACAACTCACCCCGCAAGGGGACGGAAACATCCATCAGCCGTTTCACCCCCTGCAGCACCGCAGGAAATAACTCACCCCCGCAAGGGGACGGAAACAAAGAATCATTTTTAATAGCGTGTGTTCTTTCGGGAAACAACTCACCCCCGCAAGGGGACATCAGAAATAGAGAAAGGAGTGATTGGCGCTTGCGTGAACCCACGTTACAGGCCACCATGGGTGCGCTTCTGCACGACATCGGCAAGCCGATTTACCGCAGCGGCGGTGAAAGCGGCAGCCACAGCGCTCTGGGCGCGGCCTTTTTGAAGAGAATCTGGCCTGGGGAATCGAACATCCTGGACTGCGTCAGCTTCCACCATGGCCGTGCCCTTCGGGGTGCCCGGCTGGCTGACGACAGTCCGGCGTACATCGTATATCTGGCGGATAACCTGTCCGCCGCCGCTGACCGAAGGGAAATCGAGGGAGAAGGGGGCAGCTTTGACCGCGGTCTTCCCCTGGCACCGGTATTTTCCCATCTGAATGGGGAGCATCCCGGCTATTCTCTCCCCCTGGGCTTTCAGGACGGGCAGCTTCATCCCCCCATCCCGGGCACAAAGCCGGTCACGCCCGGGGAATATGCCGCCATTGCGGAAAAGCTTCGTTTCGGTCTGAACGGTCTGGCGCCGGAGGAGGCCTGGGTCAATTCCCTGCTGTGCCTGCTGGAGAGCTGCCTGAGCTTCGTCCCCAGCAGCACCTTCACCGGGGAAAGCCCGGACATCTCCCTGTATGACCACAGCAAGGTCACCGCCGCCATTGCCGCCTGCATCAGCGAATACCTGTTGGAGCAGGGAGAAACGGATTACCGCACCCGGCTCTTTGCCCAGGAGGCGCAGTTCCGTCAGGAGGAGGCATTTCTGCTGTATTCGGCGGATGTTTCCGGGATCCAGAAATTTCTCTTTACCGTTGCCACCGACGGCGCTCTGGCTTCCCTGCGCAGCCGTTCCTTTTTTCTGGAGCTGCTCATGGAGCACTACATCGACGAGCTGCTGGCTGCCTGCTCCCTGAGCCGGGCGAATTTGCTCTACAGCGGCGGCGGACACTGCTATCTGCTGCTGCCCAACACAGGCGCCGCCATCGAAGCAGCGAAGAATTGGAATGAGCGTCTCAACAATTGGCTCCTGGAGCAGTTTTCCGGGCAGCTTTTTATCGCCCAGGGCTGGACGACCTGCTCCGGCAACGACCTGACCAATACCCCGGCAGCCCAGGCACCCTATACCGCCATGTTCCGCCGGGTAAGCACTGCCGTCTCCCGGCACAAGCTCCACCGGTACAGTCCTTCTCAGCTTCTTCGGATGAACCGGGAAGTGGCTCAGGAGGACGGGCGGGAATGCAAGGTCTGCGGACGCTCCGATCAGCTGACCGAGGAGAACCGCTGCTTCTGGTGCGACCGGTTTATACGCCTTTCTCAGAAGATCCTGCGCAGTCCCATCTATTTTGTGAGCAGAGAAAGGGCTCTTTCTGATTTCTCCCTCCCCGCCGGAGAAGGAGCGGTTCACTTCTCTCTCACCGATGAAAAAACAGCCCGCACCCGTCTGAAAAACGGGGAGGCTGTGGTAAGAATTTATTCCAAAAATCAGGTCTACACCGGGCTTTCCTATGCCACCCGGCTGTATGTGGGGGATTATGCCGCTTCCTCCAGTATGGAGGAGCTCTGCGCCGGTTCCAGGGGCATTGCCCGGTTGGCCGTCTGCCGGATGGATGTGGATAATCTGGGACAGGCCTTCGTGTCCGGCTTCCGCAGCAGGGTCGAAACGACGCCGGAAAAGCGGGATCATTTTCTCACCATTTCCCGCACCGCTGCCTTTTCCCGGCAGATGTCCCTGTTCTTCAAATGCTTCATCAATCCCATTCTCGCCCAGCCGGAGCCGGATGGAAGCAGGCTCTCCGTGGCCATCGTCTATTCCGGCGGCGATGATGTGTTCCTGGTAGGGGCCTGGGATGGTGTAATCTCCGCGGCGCAGCGAATCCAGCGGGAATTTGACCGCTGCTGCTGCGGCAGTCTCACCCTCAGCGCCGGCATTTCTCTGCACAACCACCATTTCCCCATCCGCCAGGCGGCTGCTCACAGCGCTGCTTTGGAGGAGCGGGCAAAGCAGACCCCGGGCAAAAATTCCATTTCCCTCTTTGACCCGGAGGCAGAGCACACCTATCCCTGGCAGCAATTCCGGGAAAAGGTTCTGGAAGAAAAGCTGGCTGCGCTGAACGCCTTCTTCGGTCAGGAGGAACAGGAACGGGGCAATGCCTTCCTGTACCAGCTGCTGGAGCTGCTGCGCCAGGCCCAGAAGGATAAAATGAATCTGGCACGGCTTGCCTATCTGCTTGCCAGAATGGAGCCAAGAGAGCGGCATAAAAAAGAAGGCTATCGCCAATTCGTAGACAGGATGTACGGCTGGGGCATTTCTGCGACGGACCGTCAGCAGCTGATCACGGCGATTTATCTGTATGTTTACACAGAAAGAAAGCAGGTGTAACCATGGCTTATCCAAACAATAGCTACCAAAAACGTCCTTTCTCCGGCAACCGGGATTATCCCCCGCAGACAGAGGAAAGCGTTCCCGATTTTCCCAAGGACTATGTGGATTTTGCGGAGAAGCTGATGAAAACCCGATCCCGGCAGATCACCACCAGCAAGCTCCGTAACATTCTGAGCCTGCTGATGGATGTTTACAACACGGAAATTCTCCGAACGGAGGCGGAGCTTTCGGAGGAGAGCCAGGTCAAGCTGCAAATGGCCAGGATCCGCATCGCCTATGAATGCGGGAGAGACCGGAACACCAAGGAATTTGTGGAGGGGGCCTATCTGCTTCCCTGGCTGAAGGCGGTTGGCTCCTCCCGGGAGCAGGCCATTCGCTATATCCACTATCTGGAAGCCATTGTGGCATATCACCGTTTCTGGGGCGGAAGGGAGAACTGAGTATGTATACAAAGATTCTGATTCAATTTGATCTGGAAGTGGTGACCGGTATGCACATCGGCGGCTCCAGCGCCTTCTCCGCCATCGGCGCGGTGGACAGCCCGGTGATTCGGGATGCTCTTACCGGCCGTCCCATCGTCCCCGGGAGCAGCCTGAAGGGAAAGCTGCGCACCCTGCTGGCCCGGAGCTTTGCCGGAGACATTCAGAAAATGCCGGAATTCAAGGACGACCACCCCGCCGTTCTTCGGATGTTCGGCAGCACCTCCGCCCGTTCCCGACTGCAATTCGCGGATGCCTTTGTCCGCAACGCTGAGACAATGAAGGCAGTGGGACTGACCGAGGTGAAGTCCGAGAATGTCATCAAGCGGCTGACCTCCGAAGCCATGCCCCGGCAGATCGAACGGGTGAATCCGGGCACGATCTTCGCGGAGACCATCGTTTATGATGTCTGTGACCAGGAGGAAATGCTGGAGGATCTGACGCTTCTGGCCAAAGCCATGAAGCTGCTGCAAATGGATTACCTGGGCGGCCATGGCTCCCGGGGCAGCGGCCGGGTGAGCCTGAAAAACTTCCGCATTCAGGACTTTGATGGAAAGACGGATTGCGCCCAGCTGCAAAAGCTGTTTGATGAGGTCGCGGGATATGAACTATTTTCTGTACCAGCTGGAATTTAACACGGCAGTCCATTTCGGCGGCTCGGACTCAGCCCTCTCCCTCTATCAGTCCGAGGATCATTTCCGAGCGGATACCCTGTTCTCCGCCCTTTGCCACACCGCCTTGCAGCTGGATGGAGAATCCGGGCTGAATCGGCTGCTGGAGCTGGCCCGGAAAGGGGAACTGCTGCTTTCCGATGCCATGCCCTGGAAAGAAGAACAATACTATCTGCCCAAGCCCATCTACGCGCCGGATGTCCCGCCGGAGCTTCCCGGCGAAAAGCGGAAGCTGCTCAAAAAACGCTCATGGATTCCCGCGGTCCGGTTTGAGGAATATTGCCAGGCACTCAAAACCGGAACGCTTCTTGATATGGAGCCTGTCCGGTTTGGTTCTTCTTCGGATGTCACCAAAGCCGCCCTACCGGATTTCTCGGATGCGATGCCCTATCAGGTGGGGCTGTACCGATTCTGCGATGACTGCGGCCTCTGGTTTCTGGCAGCCTGTTCCGACGACCGGGACAGCGACTGGCTGTCATCTCTCATTTCCGCATTGGGGCTTACCGGGATCGGCGGTAAGGTCAGTGCCGGATACGGGAAATTTTCCGTTTGCGACGAGATCTACCTGAACGAATTCTTTGATGATCAGACGAAGTGGCTGTATACCGCATTGACCCGGAATGCAAACGCCTCCATGCTGCTGACTACCAGCCTTCCCACAGAAGAAGAAATGGACACTGCGTTGGATGGCGCAAGTTACCAGCTCACCCGCCGGGGGGGATTCGTGGCATCCAACACCTATGCCCAAACGCCCCGAAAGAAGCAAACCCAGTATTTCCTCAGTGCTGGTTCCGTTCTCAGAAATCGCTACCACGGGGAACTGTTCCAAATTGGAGCGCAGGGAAATCACCCGGTACTGCGCTACTCCAAACCCATGTTCCTGGGGGTGAAGCTATGATACAACAGGGTCATTTGCAGGTTTTTGAACTGCGGCTGGAAACCAAAAGCCCGGTTTTCATCGGGAACGGAAAAAGTTACACCAAGAAGGAGTATCTGTTCGACCCGAAACGAAAAATCGTGTCCTTTCTGGATGAACAGAAATTCTTTACCTATCTGGTGCGGCATGGTTTAGTTGATGATTATGAAAATTTCATCCTTCGGGATGCCGGAAAGAATCTGTTTTCCTTTCTGCAAAACGATTGCAGGGTTTCCAGGGAGGATATGGAAGCCTTTATCCGCTGCCGGATCGATGCTGCGGACGCACTGGACGAGGATCACACCCTGAAGGAAATTCAGCAATTCATCCGCAATCCTGCCGGACAGGTCTATATCCCCGGCAGTAGCATCAAAGGTGCCCTGCGGACGGCGCTGCTGAAAGCCATTCTTCTGAAAAATCCGCCCAAAAATCCCGATCCCCAGCTGCCTTTTGACAGAAAAGCTTCCTTTGAACCGACCTATTTTCATACCCTCTCCTTAAAGCCGGATCGGCAGAATCCGCTGAACAGCATTCTTCAGGGCGTACGCATCTCCGACAGTGCGCCCATCTCCGATCGACAGCTTGCCCTGACACGAAAAATTGATGAATTCCCTGACGAAACCTACAACTCCATCAATATCTGCAGAGAATGCATCCGACCGGGCACTGTTGTCACCTGTACGCTCACCTTGGATCAGTCCGTTCTCCGTAATGAGCAGTATGTGGATACCCTTCGGGAAGCCATTGCCGCAGCCTCTCAATTCTATCAGGATACTGTGCTGCCCCATTACCCCCAGGCTTCCAATTACATGAATTCCAGGACACTCCTGCTGGGAGGCGGGGTAGGCTTCCAGTCCAAAACAGTTACCGAGCCCTATTACGGTCAGAATGCGCTGGATGTCACATCAAAGCTATTGGGAAATGCTTTTCGGAAGCACCATCATGAACGGGACGCTGCCCAGGGGATCTCCCCCAGGGCATTGAAGCAGACTGATTTGAACGGTGCGGCCTATCCCTTCGGCGTATGCGAGGTTACAATCCGATGATTACACAGTGGGTTCTTTCCCTTTCCTCCGTTCCCGCCCATCCTCTTTATTCAGATTCCGCCTACCGGCTGTATGCGTTTCTGCTGGAACAACTTCCAAATGAGGATGCCGATTGGCTTCATGGAATCGGAAGCGGCACCGTCAGTCAGTATCTGCGCTTTTCCAAGGAGGAGCAGTGCTGCAAGTGGACGGTAAACCTTCTGTCTGATGAGACCGGAAGTCTCTTATCCCCGATTCTGGAAAAGCTGCCGGAGGTTCAGATTGAAAATCAACATTTTCCCATCACGGAACGAACCTCCTTTGCAATCACCTCGGAGGAAATCATCACAAAAGGCCGCCGACTGACACAAAGCCGGACTTCTCTGCGGTTTCTGACTCCCACCGCCTTCAAGCAAAGCGGCAGGTACACCATCTTTCCCCAGGAAAAACTGATTTTGCAAAGCTTGTTTGCCCGCTGGAACGAAGTGTTCCCGGAGTACCCCCTAAACGATGAGGATGCGTTTCAGGCGCTGCTCTCAGGGATCCACATCACGGATTACAAGCTGAAAACCTCCCGCTTCCTTCTGAAGGGAGTTAAAATCCCCGGATTTCTGGGCAGCTGCACCCTGGACGCAAAGCTGCCGCTGCCTTTGCTGGAACTGTGGAATACGCTGCTGCTCTTTTCCAACTACGCAGGAATTGGAATCAAAACCGGCCTGGGCATGGGTGGAGCGGAAAGCGAGATGATATGACCAGGAATAAGCCGGGTGTTGTCCTCTGCTGGATGGCACCCGGCTTTCCGGGCGCAGGGTGCTGCCCAATACGTTATTTTACAGTTTGTTATCTGCGATTTTCGGGAGATGATATATCATTTTCAATGGCTCCCTAAAGCAGTCCTCTTCAGGAAGCGTTTCCAGGCTTATCAGAGAGGCAGTATCGCTGAAGCTTATAAAACCGCTCGATCCAGAGACAGCCCCGCGATATGTGCGCTACATCCCATATTGGTATATTTAACTTGCCGGCAACTTGCCACAGGAAACTGTTTTTGACGTATGCGTCCTAAATGGGTGAAGAACAGACCTTTTTGCGGAACTTTTCATCCATTCTGGTTCAAATTTAACTTGCTGGTAACTTGCTGAACCCGGTTCATTCTTGAAAGCTGTACACCTCCTCAGAAAGGGAAAAGGTGTGCAACTTTCATGTTGCATATACCGGAGTAATGTTCAAATCCCGAATGACAGGGTATAATCGACATCTTTCTAACGTTCCGGCAGGAAGCATATCCCGTAAGAAGAGCCATGCATAACGAGTAGAAGAAAGCCGGGAAAGAAAAGACTATTTGATTATGCAAAACGCCTGTTTCTGCCACACGGTGAGGTGCTTCCTTACCGGTGGTGCATTTCCCTCCAAGCAGTGCATTGTATCAACTTTCTATACCTTTGCCAGATAAGTTACCTGATTTGATACAATGTCAAGTCAGGTAATTCTCTTTTTATAGCAAGAAAAAGTTGGAATTATCCCAGAAAATGAGGGTAATTCCAACTTTTTCGTTTTATAGCACCAGAACGATTGAACCAAAACAATCTCCAGGACGAGAAAAACACGAAATTGGGCAGTCCTATCGTTCAATTGCAGGGATATCGTTCAGGCAATCAAAACGACCAAAAGAAGTACATCTTCTTCCCGCAGGCAACGGAGGTGGTGTTTACTGCTCAAACATCAAACCGGTTATACGTCTCGTAACAATCCAGGCAAACCTTTTTGCCGCCCATCATGCGAATCCAATTGGCCCCGGTCTCCTCGCCGCAGCATTCGCAGGTGTAGGAATCGAACAGCTTTGCCTTGGTGGGGAGCGCAATGGTGGTTTCCTTTACATCGAACATGTCCTTGGGTTCCAGACTCTGGAAATAGGCAAAGGATTCGGCTCTGGTCATGCCTGCGGGTCTGGGCTTCAGCACCAGGCGGACGGATTTTCCGGTTTTGCGGTTGTAAAAGGAGAAGGCTTGCTTGCCCCGCATGTGGAACAGCAGATTGCCCTTGCCAATGCTGCAGCCCAGAATCACCTGGATGGCATCACAGCCGCAGGCATCATTCTCGGAAACACACACCACCTGCTCGTCCTGGGAGAAGGTCAGCTCCAGCAGCTCGATGGCGTACAGCGCCGCCTTGTAGCCGATGGTCAGACCGCCGCAGACATGGCCGTGAAAGGCGGCACACTTGTTCCATAATTCTTTGTTTTCGTCCATGATTGATGACTCCTTTTTTCAGATAGTGCGGTGGCAGGATTCCTCCACCAAGATCATTTTCTGCCCTTCCACATTCACAATGCGGGCATCCACCTGGTATACGTTTTTCAGCGCTTCCGCATCCAGAACACGGTAATCTCCGCAGGCGTAAACCTGTCCCTGGCGAAGCAGAAGAAATTGATCGCAGAACCGCAGGGCAAGGTTCAGATCATGGATGACCACGATGGCGGTCAATCCATCCTTATGGCAGATGTCCCGGACGATCTGGAGTACCTGATACTGGTTGTGGATGTCCAGACTGCTGGTTGGTTCATCCAGCAGGAGCAATTGGGGCTCCTGGGCCAAGGCTCTGGCCAGCATGACCTTCTGCCGTTCCCCGCCGGAAAGCTGGTTCAGAAAGCGCCCTCGCAAATCCTCCAGGTTCAGTCTTTGCATAGCGTTGTGGACGATCTCATGATCCCGCTCCGTGAAGCCCCATTTCATATAGGGACGCCGCCCCAGCATCACCACATCATGAACGGTCATTTGGGTATTTGCCACCGTTTGAGAGACGAAAGCAATATGCCGGGCGATCTCATGATGGGTCATCCTGAAAACATCCTGGCCATCCAGCAGGAATTCCCCGGAATCCGGCTTCAGGATTTTATTCAGGCATTTCAGGAGCGTGCTTTTGCCCACACCGTTGTTGCCCAGGATCGCCAGGAATTCACCGGGCCGCAGAGAGAAGCTCACTCCGCCCAGCACCTCCTGATTCCCCCGGTAACGATACCGAATGTCCTTTACCTCAATCATGCTTCCGGCCTCCTTTGAACAGCAGGTACAAAAACAAGGGGCCGCCCAGGAAAGAGGTGATGGCGCCGATGGGCAGAACGATGGGCATAATGGCAACTCTGGCAATCAAATCCCCCAGCAGAAGCAGCGCTGCACCTGCCAGGATGGAACCGGGAATTAAGTAGACATGATTGTTTCCCACCACCATCCGAACAATATGGGGCGCAACCAGACCGATAAAATTGATCAGACCCACATTGGACACGATGATGGAGCAGGTCAGGCAGCACAGCACCATATTCGTAAGGGTCAGCCGCTGCACATGGATGCCCAGGCTGACAGCGGTTTCCTCCCCGTTCAGCAGGGCATTGTAATCCCAACGGTGGGCGAAGCAGTAAACCAGCAGAATCAGCACCATGATGCCCATGGGCCGCAGGTCCTCCCACCCGGTGCTGCCCAGGTCGCCAAAGGTCCAGAAAACCAGGCTGGTCAGCTGGATCTCGTTGGCAAAATACTGAATCAGCGTGGTAGCACCGCTGAGCATGGAGCTGATGGCAACACCAGCCAGAACGATTCCCTCCGCCGACACCTGCTTGAACCGGGACAGCCCCAGAATGACAATGGCCACGGCGATGGAGCCAAGGAAAGAATAGACGGAAATGCCAATGGCACCGGTCATATTCATGACCACAATGGCGAAAGCGGCACCGAAGGTAGCGCCCTGGGAAACGCCCAATGTGGATGCCGAAGCCAGGGGGTTGTGGAGGATCGCTTGTAAGATACACCCCGCCAGCCCCAAGCCCGCTCCGGCGATGATAGCAGTGCAGATTCGCGGCATACGGTTGTTTTGGACAACCAGATTGATTTTTTTATCCGCCGATTTCCCGAAGATGCCCTTGATGAGCTCTGTCACAGGCGTATTGTAGGAGCCGGCCCGGAGAGAAAGCAGAATGGACAGCAGCAGAAAAACCGTCAGGAGCACCAGAAAGCTGATACTTCTCAGCTCGTTTTTCCTGTAGTCCGACAGATTCTCCTTATTCCCCAAGGGTGATGGGACGGAATTCATATCCAGCCTCCTTCAAATCCTCATAGGGGTTGGTGCCCAGCAGCATGGTGAAGATCTCCCCCGCCTTTTCCACAGGATCAACATCCGCAAACTGCTCAGGGAACATGATACAGGCGGCGTAGTAAGCATCCGCCAGCGCGGTCTCCAGGTTGGAGGCAGAGGAACGGAAGGAGATCTGGGAGTAGACCCTGCCCTCCTGAACGGCGGTCAGCGCTTCGTAGAAATCAGGATTGTTGGCATAGTCCTCATTGATCAGGCTCATACCATTGAAATCCAGGAAGATAAATTCGGGGTCCCAGGCGAGCACCTGCTCCACATCGATGTTGAACGCGCCGGTCTGATCCGTGGTATTGGCCAGGTTGTTGGCGTGAATCAGCTCGAAGGGGCCATAGTAGGCCTCGGTGCCCTCAAAGCCATGCTGCCCCTTGAAGGAAACGCCGCCCACATACACGGTGGGCTTCTCCTCCTCCGGGATGGAGGCGGTGCGCGCATCCAAATCCTTCTGAATTTCTTCCAGATAGGCGGTCAGTTCCGCGGCCCGATCCTCCATGTGGTATAATTCGCCCAGGATGCGAATAGTCACATAGGCCTTTTCGTCCAGAGTGGTATCACTGCCGGGAACCATGACCACAGGAATGCCGGTCTTGGCGCTCAGTTCATCGGGGTCCACGGAGGCATAGGTGCTGACCACGATGACCTGAGGGTCTGCATTGATGATCTCTTCCTCAAAGGGAACGCCGTTGGTACCGGTGACGGGCAGCTCCTTGAACTTATCAAAGTTGACATAATTGTAAAGACGGCTCATTCCGGGCTTGACCTCATAGTCCTCCACGCCCACCACCAGATCGGCCGCGCCCACATAACAGCTGTAGCGTAGCGCGCCCACGCCCACACAAACAATGCTTTCCACCGTTTCGGGAATTTCAACCTCCCGATCCATGCAGTCCACAATGATGCGGGTCGCAGAACCGGATTCCGCCGCGACAGAAAGAACCACCATGGAACACAGTGTCGCAGCCACCAGTAACACAGAAATGATTTTTTTCATATTATCCTCCTTCAATGGTGCCGCATAACCTGCGGCAGTTTCTGTGCCTGATTATAGCAGGCATGACTTGCCTCCACAAGCCGGGTGGGGGGATATTATTTTGAAGAACAGGCAGAAAGTTCTGCATTTTCTGCTTTCCAATAATAATACGCTGATCCTCTCTGGCTGTGAGCTTGATTTGAAGGGAAAGCTCAGTACGCAATGAATTATTCCGGCCGTGTGCTGGGACAGCAGTTCAGCGGTGATTTCCTCAAGGATGCCCTGCGCCATGC
This sequence comes from uncultured Clostridia bacterium, assembly GCA_945486915.1. Classification (GTDB taxonomy): domain Bacteria; phylum Bacillota; class Clostridia; order Oscillospirales; family Oscillospiraceae; genus Faecousia. Next base: position 34,077 of record CALYTP010000006.1, read on the forward strand.
TAATTACGAGATGCCCTACCGCGGCCCGGAATACTACCAGTCCGGCGAATACACCTACAAATGCAGCGTTGCGGGGGATATTTCCTGGTTTCAGGGTTATGAAGAAATCTACTGGAACACGGAGAAAGTCTACGAATGTTATTTCCACGGCGGGCTGTTGAAATAATTTCCGTAGCATACACAATGGGAACGGTAGGCTTTGGTGATTTTTTATTCCCCATGATGCGATGCCTGAACGTTCTTGGAAAACCCCTATCATGCACATCCAGGAGCAGTCTCTGAAAAGTAGAGACTGCTCCTGGATGAATTTTTTCACTTCAGCGCCATCCCCAGCCGTTCCCGGGGCTCATCCGTTTTCATTATGAATCGTTGTGCTCTGCTTCTGAAATAATCTGGTGGCAATATGCTTTCAGCTTTGGAATGTCTTCCGTCAGTATTTCCCAAGTGACCTCTGGATCGACAGTGCCATAGCTGTGTGCCAAAATATTCCGCATCCCCCGAATCTGCCGCCAGGGTGCTCCCGGATGGGCTGTGCGGAATTCCTCTGTCAGCTTTCCGGCGAGTTCTCCGATTTGCAGGATGCACAGGGCTGCCGCGTTTCGGTAGATGGCATCTGAAGAAAAAACATCGTAGTCCTGTCCAAAACGGCGGATCGTCTCTTCAATCTGGTCACAGTACGCAATAATATGCTCTAAAATGCTGATATTTCGGTCAAGAGGCTTCATAAAGCAACACCTCATCATCAGAAATGGAACGGAGGAATTTCTTGTCCAGACTTCCGGTGGGGACCAAATCCACAGGAATCCCGAAGGCGTCTTCCAAGTCTGCGGCAAGACCGCCCATCTGCAGGCCACGAATGGCGCCTTTATCAATTCGCAGGTCAATATCACTGTCCGCATCGGCATCGCCTCTGGCGTAAGAACCAAACAGATAGACACGATCCGCCCCGTACTGAGCCGCGAGAACCGCAACGATTCTCCTAATCTCTTCCACAGAATATCGCATAGCCTTCCCTCCCCGGTAAGTATTCTATCATGATTGTACCATGCGATCACCAAATCGGCAATGGTTATTCTTTGGAGATTTTTGAATCTGATACGATCCCCAGCAGCTCCTGGGCCACCTCCCGGCTTTCCAGGCGCATGATGTTGTCCTCCACATCGTCCCGGGAGAGGAGATTCATGCAGCCGTACCAGGGAAGAATAACGGGCTTTCTCGTCCCAGCTGCCGAAGTAGCAAAAAAATAAACGATCCTTCCGAAGAAAGACCGTTTACTGATTTGATACTGGCCTGGCACAAGCAGCATGTACCACATAAGATGCCCGTTCTGCTCTGCAATACCGTTGTAAAAGCGGTGTGGTTTCTTTGGCTTGAATTTCGCCATCTGCCCTTCAGCCGTCGATGTGCCGCCTGGAGGATGCGCTGATTCCGATTGCAAGTGGTAACGATTCAGTAATGGCAATGACTTTCGAGCAGGTGATCCTTTCATGCAGCACTCCTTGGCTCCCCCAGAGGGGGGAGCCAAGGGCGGGCGTCTGAATCGTTGCTTTTACTGAACCTTTAGCGCAATGGCGGCAGCGTGCAAACCATCGGCGGACACCCGCAGAATGGCCGTTCCCGCTTCTGTGGACGCGCGCAGGATTGCCAGCGCGGTTCCTTTGTACAAGGTAATCCTGCCAGTCGTGTAATTTTCCTCCGTGCAGCCTCTTCCGGTGCCGAAGGCTGCCAATACCGCTGCGCCATCCACCTCTGCGGTGACGGTTTCCTCCACATAGGGGACAGGATTTCCCTGCGCGTCCACCGCTTCCACCTTCACAAAGCACAAGCTCTCGCCATCGGCAGAAATGTCCGTCTTCTCCGGTGTCAGCTTCAATGCGGCAGGTACACCGGCGGAAACCAGCCTGTCCCGGCTGACTTCTTTTCCGTCCGTGTAGCTGACGGCTTCCAGGGTACCGGGCTGATAGGTCAGGTTAAAATGGGTCTTGCTTTTTGCCGGCACTCTGCCCAGACTGGTACCGTTGAGAATCAGCTCCACCTCATCGGCAGAGGAATAGACCTCAGCTTCCACCGGCGTGCCGGGTTCTGTGGGCCAGGTCCAGGTGTGGCCGCAGTCCGGCCAGGCATAGCGATCCAGCAGCGCCGTCTTGCCCGGATGGCAGGGATTATGCACCGCCAGGTAGGTTTCTTTGCTTCCCCAGACGATCCGCTTGAAGGCAAGCTGCGGCTTTGGAAATCCGCACAGGTCGAAATCGCCGCAATTGGCAAGCCGCCAGGGGTACTGGGTGCGGTTTAAGCGTCTGGATGCCTGCTGTACCTGCTCCGGGTCGGCATAGACCACCTTGCCGATTCCTGCCTCACCGATGTAATCATGGCTGGTCCACTCAAAGTCCCCCAGAAGATAGGGATATTTTTCCACGGCAGCCCAGTAGTCCGCAAAGTCCCGGGGTTTGCTCTCGGTGGCAAGAATTACCCGGTTTGGGAAGCGTTTCCCTGTTTCCTCGTAGTGATAGGGCAGATAGTTATAGCCCACAATATCCCAGGGGGCACAAAAGGCCTCGGTGTGATCCGCCCAGATTGCCTTGCCGTATTCGCCGTCCAGATTGGCCATATTGCCCCCGTTTTTGGCCATCTCCTGGGCCACATCCTGCCAGAATCTGGCACTTTCCTCATCATTCAGGCCATTGAAGAAGCAGCATAGGGCACCGCCCACGGGGCGGGTGGCATCCAGAGAACGCACCTTTTCTGCCAATGCGGCACTGGTACGGTAGCCGTCGGACAGGCCGCCCTGCTCGGGCAGCTCGTTGCCGATGCTCCAGATGGCGACACAGGGATGATTTCTATCCCGCTTGACAAAGGCCTCCAGCTCTGCCATGCCCTCCTGCCCGAAGAACTGGCTGAAATCATAGTAGTTCTTGGGCATATTCCAGGTGTCGAAGGCCTCGTCGATCACCAGCATTCCCAGCCGGTCACAGGCCTCCAGCATCTCGGAGGACACCGGATTGTGGGCAAACCGCAGGGCGTTGAAGCCGTTGTCTTTATGGAGCTTCACCTTGCGGTACTCGCTGTCGTAGTAGGAAGCGGCACCCAGAATCCCATTGTCGCTGTGGATGCAGCCGCCCTTCAGCTTCATACTGCGCCCGTTCAGGCGGAAGCCATATTTGGCATCCACGGTGATTTCCCGGACGCCGAAAACGGTATCTGCCGTATCCGTCACAGCGCTGCCGTCGGTCAAATCAGCGTGAATGGTGTACAATCTGGGGCTGTCGATGTCCCAGATTTCCGCATTTTCAAAGCACAGGGTGGTGCGGCAGACCGCAGTTTCCCCGGCGGGGACAAAGACGCGAATGTTTCCCCTGGCAGTGGGTGCTTTTCCATCCTCCGCTGCCGCAGTCAGACTGACCCAGCGATGGACATCCTCGCCGGTGTGATTCTCCACCGCAGTCTCCACGATAACAAAGGCATCGCCATTCACCAAGTGATCCAGGTGGGCATAGACGCCGTCCACCGCGATGTGCACCTTGGGGGCATGGAGCAGCTGTACATGGCGGTACAGGCCGCCGCCGGAATACCACCGGCTATTGGAGCCGTGCTCCGTACCGGCAGTCACCGTCAGCCGATTCTGCCGCCCGAAAAACAGATAGGGGGTAATGTCCACGGAAAAAGGCGTATAGCTGTAATGATGATGGGCTGCCACATGGCCGTTCACCACAATCTTTGCCAGGCCTGCACAGCCGTCAAACCGCACCAGCACCCGCTGACTCTGCCAGGAGGCGGGAATCTCCAGCAGCTTGGTGTAGGACATCAGACTGCCCGGATAGCAGCCGCCGCCCACACCGTTCTTTGCACCGGAATCCACATCGGATTCGATCATGTAATCATGGGGCAGGTGAACCGTCCGAACATTGGCGGGCATGCCGGGCAGAGTGCTGGGCTCGCCTGCCTGCAAAGCCCAATCCCGGTTGAGATCCATGCGGTACATCCTTCATTCTCCTTTTGCGTAGGTTCCCAGGAATGCCAAGCTCTCTTTGGGTGTGCGTTTCTGGGTGGTTCTGTCCACGGCAATCAAGCCGAACTGCATGGCAAAGCCCTTCTGCCACTCAAAATTGTCCATCAGGCTCCAATAGCAGTAGCCCTTCACCGGGATGCCGTCATCCACGCAGGACTGAATATCCGCCAAAGCCCGGCGAATATACTCCACCCGGCGGGTATCGTCGGCGGTTGCTACGCCGTTTTCGGTGACGATCAGATCGCCGGGGAACAGAGCAGCCACCTTCCGTACCACGTTGCCGATGGCCTCGGGATAGTATTCATAGCCCATCTGGGTGGTTTCCGCGCCATCCGGTGCGGGCAGTGAGCCGTTTTCATCAAAGCGGGTGCGGGTGTAGCTCTGGCAGCCCAGAAAATCGTCATCGCCGATATAGGGCAGATAATGCAGCAGCTCTTCGTCCCATTCCTTCCGGGCAGCTTCCTCACCGCCGGGCAGGGGCTGCAGATCGTGCAGGCTCAGGGTCAGACCAACCTGCATCTCCGGGAATCGGGCTTTGATTGCCCTTTTCGCCGCCTGATGCGCCTTCATGACCAGCAGATCGCCCTCCGGGGTTCTGCCGGAGACGAACACCTGAGGAGTGGGGGTGCCGAACACGGCTTCGTTTTCCCCGGCCAGCAGCTGGCGGTTTTGCATCATCTGTTCCAGATTGATGCCAACCTGGACGCTGGAATCTGCCTGGCCTGCCTTCTGCTTTGCGGCATCTGCCATCATCTGCTTCCTGTACCGCTTGGCAACTGCCATCACCTGAATGCCCATGTTGGCTTCGTTGATGGTGCAGACATAGTGAATTTCGCTGCCCAGCTCCCCGATGATAAAATCGGCATAGCGGGCAAAGTCGCTGACCACCGTCTCCGCTTCCCAGCCGCCCTTGCGGATGAGCCACACGGGGCTGGAAAAATGGTGCAGCGTCACGATGGGCTCGAGGCCGTTTGCCTTGCAGCAGGCGATTACCCGACGGTAGTGCTCCACTTCGTTCTGATCGAATTTTCCTTCTTCCGGCTCGATTCTCGCCCACTCGATGCTGAACCGGTAGGCATTCAGCCCTGCCTGGGCCATCAGACGGATGTCCTCTTCATAGCGGTTATAGTGGTCGCAGGCATCCAGGCTGGGTTCCGCGAAGCTGGAATGGGGCATATGCTCCTGGGCCCAGTAGTCGCTGCTTACGTTATTGCCCTCAACCTGATGTGCTGCGGTTGCCGCACCGATGAAAAAGCCTTTGGGAAACTTCATGGGAATGCCCTCCTTATTTTTTGATTTTCTGCAATGCGGCATTCAGCTGCTTCACCGTCTCAGCGGAGATAACATTTTCGCCCGCTTTTTTCAGCAGAGACTGCAGGCTCATGGCTGCCTTCATTTTTTGAAGGCTGGCGTTCTGGCTGGCACTCCTGGCAACGTCGCCCCGGCTTGCCGTGGCCTTTGCCATGATTGCATTCACCAGCTCCGCTGCCTGGGGATTGGCCTGCAAAGCGCCCAGAGTATCCCGGATGGAATAACAGCTGGAATCGAAGTCCGCTTCATCAAACCAGTTTGCCACGCTTCCGGTGTTGCCGAAGCGATAGGAAGCATTTGGCTCCTGCACTCTGCGAATGGTGATGCGATCCACGCAGTCCCCAGCCTTGGCTTCCACCGTGTGTTCCCCGGTCAGAGGAATGCGGAATTTGAAAACGGTCTTGCCGGACTGGGTGCCCATCTCTCTGCCGTCCACAATCAGGGTAACGGCGGGCTGGTTGGAATAGACCTTGATTTCGGTCTCCGCCTCGGCCCGATCCACATACCGGCTGCCGCAGAGGTGGACGAAGGGTTCTTCCCGGTTCCATGCAGCCTTGTAGAGATAGAAGGCATCCTTGCGCAGCTTCCGGTCAAAGGTGACCAGGCCCTTCTGATTCTCGCCGCGCTTACCGCCCTCGTCCCTTCCGTCGGCGGCAAAGTCAAAGAGGTTCCACAGGTGGGTGGCCCAGAGCCAGGGGCGCTCCTCGATCATATGCAAAATGTGCTCATGGTAGAGACACTGGTAGGATTCGGAATAATCGCCCTGCTCCGGCCTGGGGGACTGGAACTGTACATTGGCATCCGCGCCGTACTCCGAGAAGCCCATGCAGCGGTTGGGGAATTTTTCGTGGTATTCATCCAGGAAGCTGTCGTTCTGCTCCAGCTCGCCCAGATACCAGCCGAAGTACAGGTTATAGCTGCCCAGATCCGCAATGCCAATCAGCGGGCTCTCCTGTTCCAGCATGAAGGCGTGGGCCATGGTGGTGGGGCGGGTAGCATCCAGCTCATGACACAGGTCATTCAGCTGGCGGTGATTCTCCATCAGATCCTCGGTCATGCCGTGGACGGTAATCTCATTGCTCAGGCCCCAGCAGCAGACAGAAGGGTGGTTATAGCACTGCGTCACCAGCTCCCGCATCTGGGAGAGGGTATTGGCTCTGCCGTTGGGCATATGCTGGGTGATGTAGGGGATCTCTGCCCAGACAAGGATGCCGTTTTCATCGCAGAGGTCGTAAAATTCCTGGGCGTGCTGATAGTGGGCAAGGCGAACCGTGTTGGCACCGATTTCCCGGATGAATGCCATATCCTCCCGGTGATCTTGGATCGTCAGCGCATTGCCCAGGCCCTTCCGGTCCTGATGGCGGCTCACGCCCCGCAGGGGATAGGAACGACCGTTGAGCAGGAAGCCCCTCTGGGGGTCAAATTCCATGGTGCGGCAGCCAAAGCGGGCAGAAATTTCATCTCCGCTGCTGAGCTTTGCCGTGGCGGTGTACAGATAGGGGTCAGCCACGCCGTCCCACAGGTGAACATTTTCCATGGTGAATTCCGCTTTTGCATAGCCGTCCCCAGTCGGGACGGTCTTTTCCTGCCCTGCCACGCAGACCGTTACATCTCCGCCGGTCTGCCAGGTCTCCACGGTGACGAAGGCATGGATTCCCTCCACCTTGGGCGTCACATGGATGCCGGTGAAGTGATTGGCAGGAACGGTGATCAGCGTCACATTCCGGTATAATCCCCCATAGAAGGTAAAGTCCGCCTTCTGGGGGTATACATAGTCGTTTTCGGCATTGTTCACCGCCACGCACAGAAGATTATCCGCTTCCAGTGCCTCCGTCAGGTCTGTCCGGAAGGTGGAAAAGCCCCCCTCGTGGTGGTTCAGCTTCCTGCCGTTCAGATAGACATCGGCGATGTTGGCAGCGCCGTCGATCTGCAGGATGGCTTTGCCGCCCTCCTCCAGTTCCGGTTTGGCAAATGCCTTGCAGTACAGGGCGGTGCCCCGCCAGTAGTCGTTGCCGCCGTCCTGGCCGTCGATGGCGTTCCAGGTGTGGGGAAGGGTCACACGCTCCCAGTTTTCCGGCAAAGCGCCGGGGATTTCCTCTGTTTTGGCAAACCGCCAATCGCTGTTAAAATTGATACAGTTGCGCATCGTCCTGTCCTTTCCCGAAAAAGTGGTACGGTGGTTATTGATTCAGCATGTCGATCAGGTCATCCAGCTGCGGGAAGGTCATCACGCCGTAGGTGACCAGAGAACCAAGGGGCATTTCCGTCATCATGGATTTGACGATCTTATCGCTGCCCTCGCCCATGTTTTTCTCGTTGTCTGTGGTTGCTGCCTGAGCGTGCGCCTTGCGGGCTGCGATCATCTGCTCCACAAAGGCCTTGCCCTTGGGGAAGCGGGTCAGCTCCCCGATGGTGGTCAGCCGGGTGACCGTTATGGGGATTTCCGCGGTTCCGTTCACGGTGACAGGGGCACTCAGGCAGATTTCCCGGCTGGATTTGCCGATATCCAGGAAGAATCTGCCGCTCTCCACAAACCAGTCGTGGAGCTTCACCTCGTAATAGGCAAAGCTGCGCTTGTCCAGAGTGAAGGTGACTTCCTTTTCTTCGCCGGGGTTCAGGAATACCTTTTGGAAGCCCTTCAGCTCCCGGATGGGACGGCGGACGGAGCTTTCCTCATCCCGGACGTACAGCTGCACAGCCTCCCCGCCGGGGACATTGCCCACGTTTTTCACCGTGCAGGTGACCGTCAGGGTGTCGGTATCGTCCATTTCCGTCCTGCTGAGCTTCAAATCGCTGTAGGCGAACTGGGTATAGGACAGGCCGTAGCCGAAGGGGAACAGCACGTCCATCTGCTTCTTGTCATAATAGCGGTATCCGATATAAATGCCCTCGGCATAGACGGGCTTTCCGTCCTCGCCGGGGAAATTCAGGAAGCTGGGGTTATCGGAGAACTTCCGGGGCCAGGTTTCGCTGAGCTTGCCGGAGGGGTTGACCTCGCCGTAGAGCAGCTGAACCGCTGCCTCGCCCACACGCTCGCCGCCCAGCGCCATATACAGCACCGCCTTGACCTGATCCAGCCAGGGAAGCTCCATGGCGCTGCCTCCGTGGAGCACCACCACGGTATTGGGGTTCACGGCTGCCACCGCACAAATCAAAGCATGCTGGTTGCCGGGCAGCTCCATCGTCTCCCGGTCACCGCCCTCGGATTCATAGCTGTCCGGCTGACCGGCAAAAATCACGGCATACGCGGCATTCCTTGCCGCTTCCACCGCCTCTGCCAACAGCTGAGCGGCATTGTCCTCCCGGTGGACATCGTAGCCCTGGGCGTAGACGATCTCCCGGCCCTGGGCTGCCTCCACAGCGCTGACAGGGTGGGGCACATTGATATGGCTGGAGCCTGCGCCCTGGAACCGGGGCTTCGCGGCAAATTCGCCGATAAATGCTGCTTTTCCGGCTTTCAGAGGGAGAATGCCCTCATTTTTCAGCAGGACAGCACACTGTGCCGCCAGCTTTCCGCTGAGGATGCTGTTTGCTGCCCGATCGATTTGCGTATCGGGCTTCCGTTTGGCCTGGTAGTCCAGCGCGAATTGCAGCATATTGCGGACGGCTCTGTCCAGGTCTGCTTCGCTGAGGGTGCCGTTCTTCACAGCCTCCACGATCAGATCATCCTGGGTGCCGGGGCCGCCGGGCATTTCCAGATCGAGGCCAGCCTGAAGGCCCTTGACCCGGGACTTGACGGCACCCCAGTCGGTGACCACAAAGCCCTTGTAGCCCCACTTGTCCCGGAGCACATCCGTCAGCAGCATTTTATTCTCAGCGCAGAACACATCGTTGATGCCGTTGTAGGCGCACATGATGCTGCGGGTGCCGCCCTGCTTCACCGCTGCCTCAAAGGCAGGCAGGTAAATTTCGTGGAGGGTGCGCTCATCCATCTGACTGGAACCGCTCATGCGGCGGGTCTCCTGGTTGTTGGCAGCGAAATGCTTGACACAGGCCGCCACGCCCTGGGCTTGCAGGCTCTGAATATAGGCAGCGCCCAGCTCGCCCGCCAGGTAGGGGTCTTCGGAAAAATATTCAAAATTTCTGCCGCACAGGGGGCTGCGCTTCATGTTCAGGCCCGGCCCCAGCAGCATGCCCACATCCTCCGCCTGGCACTCCCTGCCCAGAGCGGTGCCCAGAGTGTGCAGCACCTCCCGGTCAAAGGAGTTTGCCAGGGCACTGGCAGTGGGGTAGCAGTTGGTTTCGATGCTCACGTTGATGCCCAGATGATCTCCTTCCCCCTCCTGCTTCCGCAGGCCGTGAGGCCCATCACACATCATCACCTGGGGAATCCCCAGCCGCTGAATGGCTTTCGTATGCCAGAAATCCCTGCCGGAGCAGAGGGAGGCTTTTTCTTCCAATGTCATTTGGGACAGGATTTTCTCAAGATCCATGGCAATTCTCCTTTTAGGCTATCGGCTTTCGTAAGCACATTGGCAAATTGTAATTTACCTCACTGGCGCGGTAGCGCCCTTGGCTCTCCCTTTGGGAGAGCTGTCAGCCGAACAG